>CAZJXG010000093.1:0-12801 GCA_964549965.1 uncultured Sphingomonas sp.
CGCGCCTCTACCCGTTCCAGCACCATGCAAATCTCAGGACAGTTTTTCCGCCCCCTGAGACGGAGGCCCGAAAATCAGAGAATTGCCCGAAATTCGAACGGTCTCTGTCCTGACTTTTCGGATTGGCGCGCGGGAATGCCGCGGAATTGCGGGGTTCTTGCCGAAAGCCCCCGCAGGGTCTCTCAAAATCACTCGACTGGAATGTGAGTGGTGCTGCCGGTGAGGATTGAACTCACGACCTCAGCCTTACCAAGGCTGCGGTAGCCAGTCCGATCGCGGGCATTTAATTGCCTAGATTGAGTCGCCTAGTATTTGCGGCACGACCGAAAAACTTTGCCGGGAAGGACGGGGGCATGAGCTGCTGCCGGTTTGATGGACACCGCTTTATGACGGCAAGACGGTCGAGCGGATCGCTGTGCCCCCAGCACAAGCGGCTTAGTCTAAGTCGCCTATATCGTCGCTGCCGTGATCTTTCGTTTGATCGCCGAGTAAGCCGCTATCTTGATGGCGACCTAGCCGCTTCATCGGCAAGCCCAGCTTTTCCCACATAATCCGCTGGCGATCCTCTTGGCTTATGCCAGCGCGCTCCATTAGGTCATGGAAATCGCTCAAAGCGCCGACATGCTCCCTTTCCGCCTTGGCCCTCAATAGGTCATTTTCCAGCACGGCCCGATCGTGATCGGTAGCGTCCCGCCATCTCTTATCCTTCGTCCGCTCGTGGCGGTCCTTAAGGTAGTCGCGAAGCTCCCTGAGGGGGTTGAGCGCACCGATGAACTCACCCCATCCGGGCGATTGGATGCTGATACGCGAAAGCTCTAGCTGATCGTCGGGGTGGACCTCATCGGGCCGCATAACCCTGTCACTGGCTAGCGAAAATGGCAGTAGCTCATAGCCAAGAATGTCCACGAGTGGCCCAAGCCGCCCATAACGTCGCCTTGTCGGTAACGAGTATAGCGCGATATACGCGCCCTCTAAGTCAGCTAAGAATGACCTAAATTCCGCGACCGTGGCGCCGCGCTCTAGGTCAAACTTGATGGCGCCCCGCTCTGGCATATTCCGCTCCCCCCGATCGTCGGCTAAACTGTGCCGAATAGGGCAAAATAGTCCAGTCCGTAGGGTTACGGCCCAGCGTGCGGAATTTCGCGGCGTCCTGCCCGGCGTGGTCCCCATTGTGGGGATATATCGCTAAGCCTTTGAAAAAATGGTGCTGCCGGTGAGGATTGAACTCACGACCTCAGCCTTACCAAGGATGCGCTCTACCACTGAGCTACGGCAGCACTGCCTGCGGTCCGCGGGCATGCCGGGGGGTGTCCCCGGCGGTGTCGGGCGCCTATGGACAATCGATCGGCCCGCGTCAAGGCGGCTTGCCGATCGTCATCGGATAAGATTATCGATCCCGCGATGAAGACGTCCGATCCCAAGGCCGAACCGAACAGCGCCGCCGCGCGCGCCGAGCGGCTGACGCAGGCGTTGCGTGCCAATCTCCACCGCCGCAAGGCCCAGGCGCGGGCGATCGACGCGAAATCGGACGACCCCGGCAGTACCGGTCAATAGGGCTTTTCGCCGATCACATTGCCACCTTCGAGATAGCGGCAGACGAGCACCTCATCCTCCTCGCTCGCTGCGATCGCGCAGCCGACCTCGGTCGTCGATCGCCACACCAGCTGGGTATAATGGCCGACATCGCGCCACTGGCCTGTCGTGCTGTTGCGCGGGAAAGGACCGTTGACGAAGATCTTCCGCTCGTCGACCCACAGGTTCACCATCTGCTCGGGCGTGTAATAGCCCTTGGTCCCGCGCCAGAGATTCTCGCCCTCCTCGCCGTCGGTCGGGTCCTCATAATCGGCGGTATCGCTATGTTCGAGCCCGTCGATCAGCGTCAGCTGGCGCGCCCATTCAAGCGACTGCCTGGCAAGCTTGTCGCTCCACCGGAGCGGCGGGATGCCTAACCGGATGCGTTCGGCATTATGCGCGGTGAGCAGCCGTTCGTTGAGGTCCGCCGCCGTCCATAGCGGAGAAGCGCCGCCGACAGCCAGCCAGACCATCGGAGCAAACAGCATTCGACCCGCAATCCGGCGCCACCGCTTCATCGCGCGTCAGTCACTCCCCATGCTCCGCAACCCGACGCACCCCACATCGAACCGCGGCGCGACTCGCCGCTATCCGACGCGCGATTCCTATGCCTGTGCCGGTTCGCTTTCAAGCAGCGGCGCGGTGGCCCGCGCCAGCCAGGTCGCGGCCTCGCCGTCGATCTGGGGACCTATGATCGCGCGCACCCGGGCATGATAGGCATCGACCCACGCGATCTCGCCTGCATCGAGCAGCGCGACATCGATCAGCGCGCGGTCATAAGGCGCGAAGGTCAGCGTCTCGAAGCAGAGCATGTCCTTCTCGGCGCCGCCGATCTCGGCCTCGGTGGTCAGGATCAGATTCTCGATCCGGATGCCATATTCGCCTGTCTTGTAATAACCGGGCTCGTTGGAAAGGATCATTCCCGGCTGAAGCGGCTCGTCACCGCCACCGAAGGTCGCGATGCGCTGCGGCCCTTCATGAACCGACAGATAGGCGCCGACGCCATGGCCGGTGCCATGCGCATAGTCGAGCCCCACCGCCCACAGATATTGGCGGGCGAGGATGTCGAGCTGCCCGCCGCGCGTCCCCTTCGGGAACACCGCACGCGCCACCGCGATATGGCCCTTCAGGACGCGGGTATAGCGGTCGCGCATTTCGGCGGTCGGCGTGCCGATCGCGACGGTACGGGTCACGTCGGTGGTGCCGTCCTGATATTGCCCGCCGGAATCGACCAGATAGAGCGAATTGGGTTCCAGCCTGCGGTTGGTCTCCTCGCTCGCGCGATAATGGACCACCGCGCCATTCGGCCCGGCGCCGGATATGGTGTCGAACGACAGGTCCTTGAGCAGCCCCCCCTCCGCGCGAAAGGCCTGGAGCCGATCGGAGGCGGTAAGCTCGTCGAGCCCGCCGCCCGGCGCCTCGACCGACAGCCAGTGGAGGAAGCGGCTGAGCGCCGCCCCGTCACGCGCCTGCGCAGCCTTGTGCCCGCGGATCTCGGTATCGTTCTTGATCGCTTTGGGCAGCACGACCGGATCGCGGTCCTCGATCAATGCCGCGCCCCCGGCCTCCAGGGCCTCGAAGATCGCCGCGACCGCCCGTTCGGGATCGACCGCCACCGTCTTGCCGGCGAGCGACCTCAGCGCCGGCTCGAAGTCCTTGCGGTCATGGAGCCGCACGCCATTGCCCAGATGCTGAGCGACGCTCTCGTCGATCTTGTCGGGAGCGACGTAGAGATCGGCGGTCGCATCGGCATGGACGATAGCATAGGCGAGCGCGACCGGGGTCCGGTCGACATCCTTGCCGCGTATGTTGAACGCCCAGGCGATCGAATCGAGCGCCGACAGGACCGCCGAATCCGCCCGCTTCGCGGTCAGCCAGTCGGCGACATCGGCGCGCTTCGCCGCCGAGGACTTGCCGGTCAGCTCGTCCGGCTGGACGACCAGGCGCGCGGCCGATGGCGCAGGCTTGTCGGGCCACACCGCATCGACCGGGTTTGTATCCACCGCCACCAGTTCGGCGCCCTTCGTGGCAAGCGCCTTGCGCGCGGCGACGACCCAGCTCCGGGTGTGGAGCCACGGATCATAGCCGATCCGGCCGCCATCGGGGGCATGGTCCTCCAGCCATTGTGCCGTGCTGGTCTGCGGTACCGACTGATAGCTCCAATGCTGGCCGTCGACCTGCTCGCGCACCTGCAGCGTGTAGCGTCCGTCGACGAAGATCGCGGCTTCGGCCGGCAGCACCACCGCCGATCCGGCCGAGCCCTGAAAGCCCGTCAGCCAGGCGAGGCGCTGGGCATAGGCGCCGACATATTCGCTCATATGCTCGTCGGTGAGCGGCACGACGAAGCCATCGAGCCTGCGGCGCGACAACTCCTCGCGGAGCGCCTTCAGCCGATCTTCATAGGTGGACATGGGAACAGCACCTCAATGCGGACAAGCAGGGAAGATAGGCCCGCGAGACGAAGGCGGCAACGGGCGCGCTCACCCCTCCGCCGCTTCCACCGCCTGCCTGTGACGACGCCCCTCCAGGACATAGCCCGCGACACCCTGCTGATTTCTGGCGATCTCCTCGGGGCTCAGGGTCCGCATGAACTTCGCAGGCCGGCCGCTCCACAACTCTCCGGCAGGAATGCGCTTGCCGGGCGTGAGCATCGCGCCCGCCGCGAGCATGCCGTCAGCCTCGATCACGCAGCCATCCATCACGATCGCCCCGAAACCGACAAAGGCACGATCGTGCAAGGTGCAGCCATGGACCATGGCGAGATGCCCGATCAGCACATCCTCCCCGATGGTCGTAGGGAACCTGCCGCCACTGACATGGATGACGGTGCCATCCTGGACGTTGGTGCGCTTGCCGATGCGGATCGTATCGACATCGCCTCGGATCACGACATTATACCAGATGCTCGCATCCGCCGCGATGGCGACGTCTCCGATGATCCGCGCGCCCGGCGCGACGAAGGCATCCGGATCAATCTGCGGGGTCTTCCCCTCATAGGTCAAAATCGTCGCGCCGTGGGTCATGCAGGTCTTCCAATGCTGTAGGTGATGTGGGGCCGGAGCCGGTCTTCGAGACCCGGCAGTGGGTGAAGGAAATCGAGCTCGGGATGACGGGCCATGCCCAGCCGCTCCATCAATCCCCAGCTACGGCCGTTGCCCCTGACGGTGATCGCCCAGATGCTGTCGATATCGAGGTTTCGCCAACCCCAATCCAGGCTCGCCTCGGCCGCCTCGCGGGCGTAGCCCTGCCCCCAATAAGGCGCAGCCAACCGCCAGCCGATCTCCGTCCTGCCCTCGACCGGCGTGCCTGCGGCCCCCGGCTTGATCCCGCAAAAGCCCAGGAAGGCAGCGTCGTCGCGCCGCTCCAGCGCCCAGAAACAATGGCCGTACTGCTTCAGAAAGCCGTTCTGCCGTGCCATGGCGGCATCGATCTCGGCGCGCTCGGCAAGCGGGCCGAGATATTCCATCACCACGGGATCGCGACACATCGCGTGGAAAGGCTCGGTATCGGCATCCCGCCAGCCGCGCAGGATCAGACGCCCGGTCTCGATCATGCGCCCATAAGGCGCGCCGCATGGAGCGCATGATAGGTCAGCACGCCGGTCGCCCCCGCGCGCTTGAACGCCATCAGCATTTCCAGAACCATGGCGTCCCGCTCGGCCGCGCCGGCGGCCACCGCATGCTCGATCATCGCATATTCGCCCGACACCTGATAGGCGAACACCGGTACCTCGAACCGCTCCTTCACCATGTGGACGATATCGAGATAGGGCAGGCCCGGTTTCACCATCACGCTGTCGGCGCCCTCGGCCAGGTCCAGCGCCACCTCGCGCAGCGCCTCCTCGGCGTTGGCGGGATTCATCTGATAGCCTTTCTTGTCGCCCTTCAGCAGCCCGCGTGTATCCACGGCATCGCGGAACGGGCCATAGAAGGCCGAGGCATATTTGGCGGCATAGGCCATGATCAGCACATCGACATGGCCCCCGGCCTCCAGCGCCGACCGGATTTCGCCGATCCGGCCGTCCATCATGTCCGATGGCGCCACGATGTCGCTTCCGGCCTCCGCCTGGACCAGCGCCTGACCGACCAGCACTTCGCTCGTCGCGTCGTTCAGCACATGGCCCGTCGCATCGACAAGGCCATCATGGCCATGGCTGGTGTAGGGATCCAGCGCGACATCGGTCAGCACCCCGATATCGGGAACCGCGTCCTTGATCGCCCTGATCCCGCGACACATCAGATTATCGGGGTTGAGCGCCTCGCGGCCATCGTCGCTGCGCCTGTCGCGCGGCGTATTGGGGAACAGCGCCAGGCACGGAATGCCGGCGTCGCGCGCCTCCTTCGCCCGCGCCGCGAGCTGTGCGAGCGGCCAGCGCGATACGCCGGGCAGCGAGGCGACCGGTTCGACTTCGTCGCCATTGGCGATGAACAGCGGCCAGATCAGGTCCGACGGGGTCAGCACATTTTCGGCGAACATCGCACGGCTCCAGCCGTGGCGGCGCGGGCGGCGCAGGCGGAGTGCGGGAAAGGAAGCGTGAGTCATGGGCGGAGCTTTAGCGGGCATGACGCTTCAAGGCAAAGCGATGGGCGGGCGATTCGCCCCCGATTCTACCAGCCTTGACGACGCCAGGCTTCCGCAGCGTCATTCGACCTTAGTCTGATGAGTCGACCGCATGCAGGGCTCCCGGTCCGACCATGGTCTAAAATGGCTCAGACCTTGGTCTTAGCCTCTCATACTAAGGTGTGAGTGCTTCTACCTAAGCCCATTGGCCAACTGGCGTATCTGCTCTTTTCCCTCATAATCAAATCATAGCGAACGGATGATGATCTGTACGCCGGTATAGTTGCTTTGCTTATTTTAGGAACGTCGAGATTTAACGCAGCAAGACAAGATCAAGGAGTCAATCATGCTTACCGATGCTGAATTGACACATCGCTTGAACAACCTGCTGCTGGAAACGGCGAATGCTTTTCTTCGCGTAGCCCATGAGCATCATCGGGGTCCGACGAAAGCCGCCGAGTATGAAATCTCCGTCGCGGTGCGACGCCGGGCTATCCCGGCCCCGCTCCAGAGCTGAACCCCTCCGGCGCCTGCGCCGGAACGCAACTTCAAAGGTCCGATCATGGCCAGTTCAACCCTCACCGGGGGTGCGCGACGCACTCTCGTCCGGCTCTCCCTGCTTGCCGTTCTGGCGGGCTCCGCCCTGTCCGCCACCGCGGGGGCCGCGGTGCTGGGGCGCGACGACCGGAACAATGCCGACGCCTTTCTGTCTACGCAGAATCAGATGTTCGGTGGGCTGGGCCGGATCGAGTGCCTGGGCGCCGGCTCGGGCGGCATCTCGTTCAACGCGACCGGCTGGGTCATCGGTTCGGCCGACACGGTGATCACCGCCGCGCATAGCTTCTTCCCGCGCGACCGGCGCGGTCGATCGGCCGATGTCCGCGATCCCGCGCATTGCATTTTCGTGCTCTACAACGAGGATCAGAGCGTCCGCGAAATCGCCAATATCCGCTATGCGGTCTCGCCCTGGACGGATCAGGCAAAGCGCGGCGACGGCTCGTTCGACTTCGCGGTCGTCAAACTCGCGCACAGGGTTCGCGTCTCCTCGATCCCGGCGGTCAGCACCGCCGGCGGCCGCGACCGCCCCGCCGCCCAGCTGCTCGCCTTCCAGACCGGCGTAACCCAGGATCAACGGGCCAGGATCACGCGCGGACGGACGGCGGCCTTTCCCTTTGCCGGTGGGGTCGAACCCACCAACGGCGTGCGGATCACCGATGGTTCCCGTCTCTTCTCCTCCTCCGCCAATTCCAGCCCCGGCTCTTCGGGCGGGCTCTATTTCGACAATGTCACCGGCAAGGCGTTCGGGGTTCATATCGGCACATTGTGCGATACCAGCGCCGGCGGCCCATCCTATGATCCCTATCGCTGCTTCAATTACGGGCTGCGGTTTGATCGCACCATGCTCGCAGCCGTGGATGCCGTCGTCCGCGATGCACCGTCGAACGATCAACTGATCCCGCCGGACACCCGGTATCCCACCGCGGCCGCCATGCTCGTGGCGCTCGCCGAGGGCCAGGCCAGATCCTGACCCGCATCCAACCCCTTGTTGAAAGGAAGCATCATGTACCAGAGTTTTGAAACCATCGCTCCGTTCTCCGCCCCGCATATGACACGGCCGTCATCGCCCGAGCGGCGTCAGGAAGGGCGTCATGCCGTCACGATGCCGGCCCGGCTGCGTTCCGGGCTGCGGCTGTCGATCGCCAGCGAGGCCGGCACTGACGGCGCGATCGCCGACGTCATCGTCACCGATATGTCGCCGCATGGCCTGACGACGCGTTCGAACCAGCCCCTGATCGCCGGCACGCGAGTGACCATTGACGTTCCTGTCATCGGCGAGCGCGAAGCCGAGATCCGCTGGGTCGCAGACGGCCGCGCCGGCTGCCGGTTCGTGCAGCCGCTGCGGGAGGAGGAATTGCACCTCGCGCTTTGCAACGACGCCGCGATGGCACGCTGCTTTCCCGGGCTGATGGCCGACACCACCGTCCACGCCTGGGGCCGGGCATAACGGCGTCGTAACGGCCGATGGCTCCCGAAACGATTTGGGGCGTTGGAGCCGTCATGATCAATTCCCAGACCCCGCCGCGCTCGGCGATCCTCATCGTCAACGCGCTCTCCCGCCAGGGCCAGAAGCAGTTCGACGCGGCCTGTGACAAGCTCCGCGCGGCCGGGATCGACCTGATCGATGCCATCGCGATCGACCAGCCGGGCTCCCTGCCCGACATCGTCGCCGCGGCGATGAAGAAGAAGCCGCCGATGCTGATCATCGGCGGGGGTGACGGATCGCTATCCTGTGCGGTCGATGCCCTGGTCGGCACCGACACGATCTTCGCGCTGCTGCCGCTCGGCACCGCGAACAGCTTCGCCCGCTCGCTCGATATCCCGCTCGATCTCGATGGCGCTGTCGAGGTGATCGCCAGCGGTGCGCCGCGACGGATCGATCTCGGCATGATCGACGATGATTATTACTGCAATTGCGCCGCGATCGGCCTGTCGACCCGGATCGGCGGCCATATTCCGCCCCTGCTCAAGAAGACGCTCGGCCGGCTCGGCTATCTGCTCTGGGCGACCTGGCAGTCGATGAAATTCCGCGCTTTCAAGCTCGTGATCACCCATGACGGCGTGCGCGAGGAGGTCGATGCACTGGAGGTCCGGATCGCCAATGGTCCCTATCATGGCGGCGTTGAACTGGTCGACGATGCCGATCCGCAAAGCGGCGAGATCGTCGTCCAGGTGGTAGTCGGCCGATCCCCTGCGCAGCTCGGCTGGAGCTGGTTCACCAGCTGGCTGCGGCTGCGCGCGCGCAAGGATACCACGGTCGAATATCATGGCCGCGAAATCCGGATCGAGACCACGCCCGCGCTGAAGGTGTCGATCGATGGCGAGGTGCTGGCGAAGACCCCCTTCACCGCGAGGATCGCCCCCAGGGCCGTAAGGGTGATGGCGCCGGTCCAATGAAACCGGGCTCGTCATGCTGAACCCGTTTCAGGATGACGAATGTGGACTTAACCGCACATCGGAACTCCGCCTTAGGCGAACATAAGGCACGCCGTGGCCCTATCTTTCGCCACAGGGGAAGTTCGTTGCGCATCCTGGCTCTCGCATCGCAGAAAGGCGGCTCGGGGAAGACGACGCTGTCCGGCCATCTCGCCGTGCAGATGGAGCGTGCCGGCGCGGGTCCGGTCGTTCTGATCGACATCGATCCGCAAGGATCGCTCTCCGACTGGTGGAATGAACGCGAGGCCGGCGAGCCCGCCTTCGCCGCGACCACGGTGGCCCGCCTCGCTGCCGATCTCGACGCGCTTCGCCAGCAGGGCTTCCGGATGGCGGTGATCGATACGCCGCCCGCGATCACCGTCGCGATCCAGAGCGTCGTCTCGGTCGCCGATCTGGTGCTCATTCCCACGCGGCCGAGCCCCCACGACCTGCGCGCCGTGGGCGCCACCGTGGAGCTGTGCGACCGCGCCGGCAAGCCGCTGATCTTCGTCGTCAACGCCGCCACGCCGAAAGCGCGGATCACCTCCGAGGCCGCGATCGCCCTGTCGCAGCATGGCACCGTCGCACCCGTCACCATCCACCAGCGCACCGAATTCGCGGCTTCGATGATCGACGGACGCACCGTGATGGAGGTCAATCCCGATGGGCGGTCGGCGATCGAGATCGAACAGCTCTGGTCTTATGTTTCGGATCGGCTGGACAAGAATTTCCGCCGCACCGTGATCGGCGGTTCCGCCAACAGCGCGATCGGCCCCCTGCCACAGCGTGCCGGCGGCGGCTTCGGCCGCCGGATGGCCGGGCAATAAGGAACAGAGAATGTCCGAACCCAAGCCGATGGCGTCGCTGACCGGCTCCCTGCTCGCCCGCAAGGGCGATGCGCGCCCGGCAATGCGCCGCGCCTATGTGCCGATGGCGTCGCTGCCCGCCGCGAGCGAGGCTCTGCATGACGATCTGGGCTGGCATGTCGGGCAGCGTGAGACTCCGCGTGACCCCGCACCCGTACACCGGCAGCAGGAGCGGATCGCCCAATCCTTTGCGACACCGCCCGAGCCGGTCGTCGAACCGGCGAGGCCGAAAGTGGCCTTCACGCTGCGCCTCGACGCCGATCGCCATCTGCGGCTCCGCCTCGCCAGCGCAACCGCCAACCGGTCGGCGCAGCAGCTTGTCACGCAGGCGCTCGACGAGTTCCTTGCCCGGCAGACCGGCCTCGACGCGCTGGTGGCCCAGGCCAGGGCCGGCACCGAATAGCGTTCAGACGGCCGGCTGCTCGGCCCGCTCGGCCTCATCCACGAGCACGCCCTTCCTCCAGCCGCCCCGGGCGTAATAGGCCCAGGACAGCAGCAGGGTGAACAGCGAGCCGAACGGAAATGCCCACCACAGGGCATCGAAGTGCAGCAGCGGCTGCATCCCGATCGCGAAGCCCAGCCGGCAGACGACGAGGCCGATGACCATGATGATCAACGGGACGATCACCGCGCCGTTGGCGCGGGCCGTGCCGAAGAAGACCAGCGTCCCGCCCGAGAAGAGGAAGCTCCAGCCGGCGAGCAGCTGGATGCGCTCGGCGATCGGAATGGCCGGGCTGTCATGACCCAGGAACAGCCCGAGCACCGGCCTGTCGAAGAGGGTCAGCAGCGCCAGCAGCGCCCCGGTCAGCAGCAGGTTGCAGAGCAGCCCGCTACGGGTGATCGCTCCCACCCGGTCCCAGCGCCCGGCACCGATATTCTGAGCCGCCATCGCGCTGACCGCCGCGGCGATCGCCATCGCCGGCATCTGGATATAGTTCCAGAGCTGGAAGGCGACGCCATAGGCCGCGGTCGCGACCACGCCGGCATGGTTGACCAGCCCGACCATCACGAGCGCGCTGAGGACCGCGACGAACATCTGCAGCCCCATCATGATCCCGCGCGAGACGATCAGGCGGAGCAGCGCCGGCGGCGGCAGAAGATAGCGGAACTCGGCACCGCGCAGGCGGATCGGCAGGTCGCGCCAATAGACGACGGTCAGCATGCCGATCGCCCCGGCGATGTTGGAGATCAGCGTCGCGACGGCCGAGCCGGCGATACCCATCCGGGGAAACGGCCCGATGCCGGCGATGAGGAACGGGTTGAGCCCCGCATCGATGACGATACCCGCGATCATGAACCAGAGTGGGGTCATCGCATCGCCGATCGCGCGCAGCGACATCATCAGCAGGACGATGATCGCGCTGAACGGCAGGCTCAGCAGCATCACCTTCAGATAGGCCGACGCGAGCGGCCGCGCCGCGATGGGCGTGCCGAGCAGGTGGAGCAGCTTGTCGGTCAGGCAGATGCCGACGACCATCATGATGACGGCGATGCCGAGGATCAGCCCCGCCCCCGCCCCCATCGCGCGCCGCGCGCCATCGATGTCCTTGCGGCCCATATGCTGGCCGATCAGGATCATCGCGGCCATGCCGAAGCCGAACATCGCCGCGAACACCAGGAAGATGATGTTGGTGGCGTTGGCGGTGGCGGCGAGCGCCTGTTCGCCCAGGAAGCGCCCGATCCAGATCGTGTTGATCGAGGCGTTGAGCGACTGGAGGATGTTGGCGACGAGCGTCGGTATCGCGAACAGCAGCAGCGTCTTTCCGATCGGCCCTTCGGTCAGGTCCTGACGCCCCGCCGCCACCGCGCTATCCCAGCCGCGCCAGCGCCGCGCTCAGCTGCTCGGCTTCCAGGCTCTTCTCGGCATGGTCCGCGCGCGCCTTCGCGATCGCCTCGGGCTTGGCCTTCTCGACGAAGGCCGGGTTGCCGAGCCGCCCCGCGAGGCTGTCGCGCTCCTTCTCCGCCGCCGCGATCCCCTTCGCAAGACGCGCGCGTTCGGCGTCGAGGTCGATCACGCCTTCGAGCGGCAGCACATAGGTCGCTTCGTCGACCACCACTTGTGCGGCGCCCTTCGGAACGATCTCAATCTGCTCCGGCGCATCAACGCGTGCGAGCCGCATGAGATACTGGGTATTGGCGTTAACTCGGTTCTGAGTTTCTGGGGTCGCTGCCATATATTTGAGCGCGAGCTTCGCACTCGGCGGCACATTCAATTCATTGCGAGCCGCACGAATCCCGCTGACCAACCGGATCAGCCAGTCGATCTCCTGCTGTGCGACCGGATCAAGGGACACAGCATCGGCCGTCGGCCATTTGGCGACGATGATGTCATAGGGCCGTTCGCCAAGAGCATGCCACAGCTCCTCGGTGATGAACGGCATGAACGGGTGCAGCATGACGAGGATCTGGTCGAGCACCCAGCCCGCGACGGCGCGGGTCTCGCTGGCCTGCGCTTCATCGGCGCCCTCGCCCAGCAGCGGCTTGGTCAGCTCGATATACCAGTCGCAGAAGCTCGCCCAGGTGAACTGGTAGATGGCGTTCGCGGCCTCGTCATAGCGCAGGTCGGCGATGGCGAGGTCGAGCGCCTGCACCGTCTTCACCGTCTCCGCGATGATCCAGCGGTTGACCGCAAGCTCGGCCTTCGGCGCCTCGATCGACGTCGATGCACCGATGCCGTTGCCTTGCGCGAAGCGCGCGGCGTTCCACAGCTTGGTCGCGAAGTTGCGATAGCCCTCGACCCGCTTCTCATCCATCTTCACGTCGCGGCCCTGGCTCTCCATGGCGGCCATGAAGAAGCGCAGCGCGTCGGCGCCGTACTGGTCGATCAGCA
>CAZJXG010000094.1:0-7178 GCA_964549965.1 uncultured Sphingomonas sp.
GCTTGTTCGACGAAGGCTTCAATCGAGTCTGGCTCCAGCCAGATTTCCCAATGTGTACTGGCGTTCCCAACCGGAAATCTGTCTTGAGGGCTACGCCACAAGGCACGCAGACCCGCTTCGGTGATCGCACCGATGCTCTGGACAAGGTTGGCATTTCTTGGCCGCCCAGGAATTACCTCGCCGTCCTTCTCGCGTGCCGGGCCATCTTCGGTCTCGAATTGCGAAACCTTTTTGCGGAGATTTTCGACTCCTTGGGCCGTCGCGAACAGCGTCGCGGATTCGGTTACGACGTCGCCGTCCTCTATTGAGCCGCACTTGAGAAGTTGGACGCCGCTTGAATCCAGACTGTCCCTCTTGAGTCGCTCATTCGGACGGCTCGTGACCTCTAGGTAGATGCCGGGGACTCCCTCTGCGGTTATGCTGGGAAGCTGATCGAGTGCCTGTAGCAGTGCCTGTGCATGCCCGGTGCGATCAAGGACGTCACTTGGTGGTTTTCCGCCCCCTCCTACCTTTGACTGAAACGGAAATGGGCGTCCCAAGTCCCTGAGCAGAATGTGCGGTAAATTTCTGGGCATTTCCGCCTCTTCCTAACCCCTGCAATAATCGGCGGCGCTCAAGCGAATCGAGCAGGTCCGTCGTCGTTATTGTTTCGCGATCACCAAGCACTGCCCTTCGCGCTGCATCTTCCGCCGCTGAGACAACATCGGCCGTCGAAAGACCCGTCGCGCAATCGGTCACGCGCTGCCACGACAACCGCCCAATCGAAAAGCCGATCAGGCGGCGCTCAAGCGCCTGCTGGATCGATGCAGCGTCCGGCATCTCGTAGGTCAGCACCAAATCAAAGCGACGAAGCACGGCGCGATCGAGGATCTCTGCCAAATTAGTGGTTGCGATTACGATCGAAGGACCCGTGTCCTCATCAAGGAACTGGAGGAACGAGTTTAGCACCCGCCGGGCTTCTCCAACATCGTTGCCATCACCGCGGGCGGCTGCCAGTGCATCGATCTCGTCGAAGAGGTAGACGCCGCGTGTCGATTTCACCGCATCGAATACCAGCTTCAGCTTCTGCGCGGTCTCACCCATATATTTGGTGATCACGCCGTGGAGCATCACCGAGAAGAGCGGGAAGTGCATCTCGCCGGCGAGAGCGTGCGCGCTTAGTGTCTTGCCAGTGCCGGGTGGCCCGGACAGCAGAATGCGCCGGCGCGGCTTCAATCCCTTCTCTTCGAGCTTCTCGCGTAGTCGGGTCTCCACGACGATGTGCGCCAGTTCATCCTCGATCGGGGCCGGCAGGATTACATGATTGAGCCGCTCGCTCGGGTAGGACGCCATCAGAAATTCGGCGAGATCACCGCGAGGCGCCGAGATCGGAGACAATTTGGCGACTTGCGCCGGTGGTTGTTGGCCCGCATGCGCCCATTGACGCAATTGCTCCGCAAGCCGCTTATGCCCCTTCTGCTCCTCGGCCAACGATAGCTGGATGGCGAGATCAAAGAAGCGGGCAGCGTCGCCTTCCGCATGGCTTTTGACGAGACCAATGAGTTGCTGCGCTGATGCCATCATCCACCTGTATCGTGCGTTGCGCTACAACACACCTCCGTTTTAATCCCGTTGCCTTCCCATAGACTTCGACTGGGGCCAAAATGAGTCGTCGAGCCCACAAGGCGAGGTGCGCTAGGGAGCATGACCGCACGGCAGTTTCTACGAGTGGCTATCGCGTCGGCGAATGACCACGATGAGGGCGCATAGCGGAAACCCGCTCCCGCCCCCCAAATCCTCGCCATCCCCCCCCAACCGCGCCGATTGCCTGCTTGCGCCAGATGAATTGACTCCGCCGTCCGGGGGCTGGCGCACGGGCGCCGCGCGTGCCGAAATCAGCCAGCAATCGGAATGATCGAGGCGGGGCAGGATGGGGTTACGGCATGGGCTTCAGCGGCTGTTCGCCGTTTCCGCCATCCTTGTCGGCGTCGCGCTGGCGGTGCCGGGCGCCTGTCTGCTGCGCCTGGGCGGATCGCCCTATTATCTGATCGCGGGGCCGGGGCCGGCGGTGGCGGGCGTCGCGCTGTGGCGGGGGCGGGCGGGCGATCGCCCCCCGCGCTTCCCGAACCGGTATCGGAGCAGATCATCGCCCATGCGCTGCCGAAGATGCCGTGAGGCGGGGCCCTGGCCCCGTCCCCGCCGGCGCCCGGCCCCCTCTCCCGCCCCCAAATCTTCACCATCCCTAACTCAAAATTAACCATAGTTGCCGCATCTCTCGGTTCGCATTCACGCGAGATCGATCGAGAGAGATATGCCCGACCACGACAAAATCGCTGATTTCCGGGGCTTCGGGCGCCTCTGCTCCGCGCGTGGGGAGGGCTGAGCCATGGCGGCGCCCGTCTCCGTGACTCGCAAGCTCTGGGCGGTGACGGGCAAGAGCGCGATCCTGCCGCTCGCCACCCTGATGCTCGTCGGGCTGATGGTGATCCCGGTGCCGGCCTTCGTGCTGGACATGGGCTTCATCGCCAACATCATGATCTCGCTCGCCGTGCTGATGGTCGCGCTGAACGCGGCCAAGCCGCTCGACTTCTCGTCCTTTCCCACGGTGCTGCTGTTCGCCACCCTGTTCCGCCTGTCGCTGAACGTCGCGTCGACCCGCGTCGTGCTGGTCGACGGGCATCTCGGCCCGGCGGCCGCGGGCCATGTGATCGAAAGCTTCGGCAATTTCCTGATCGGCGGCGACTATGCCGTCGGCCTGTTCGTGTTCGGCATCCTGATGGTGATCAACCTGGTGGTCATCACCAAGGGCGCCGGCCGCGTTTCCGAAGTGTCGGCGCGCTTCACCCTGGATGCGATGCCCGGCAAGCAGATGGCGATCGACGCCGATCTGAACGCCGGCCTGCTGACCCCCGAGGAAGCCAAGGCCCGCCGCCAGGAAGTGGCCACCGAGGCCGATTTCTACGGCTCGATGGACGGCGCCAGCAAGTTCGTGAAGGGCGATGCCGTCGCCGGCGTGATGATCCTGGTGATCAACATCCTGGGCGGCCTGATCCTGGGCGTGATGAGCCACGGGCTGTCGATGTCGGAGGCCGCATCGACCTATATCATCCTGGCGATCGGCGATGCGCTGGTGGCGCAGGTGCCCGCGCTGCTGCTGTCGATCGCGGCGGCGGCGATCGTCACCCGCGTCTCCTCCCCGCTCGACCTGCCCGGCCAGATCGCGTCGCAATTCGGATCGGCGCGCGCCTGGTATCCGGTCGCGGCGATCCTGGGGCTGCTGGGGATCGTCCCCGGCATGCCGCATTTCATCATCCTGTCGGCCGCCGGCCTGGCGGGCTTCGCCGGCTGGAAGCTGTCCAAGGCGAAGCAGGTATCCCAGGCGATCGAGGTGGCGAAGGCCGAGGCGGCGAACGCGCCGCCGCCGGTTTCCCCCAACAGCATCGACTGGAACGAGATTTCGGACGGATCGGCGCTGGGGCTGGAGCTGGGCTATGGCCTCGTCAACCTGGTCGACGAGCGCAAGGGCGCACCGCTGATGGCGCGGATCACTGGCATCCGCCGCCAGCTGAGCCGCGAGCTGGGCTTCGTCGTGCCGCTGGTGCGCGTGCGCGACAATCTGAGCCTCGCCCCCAACGCCTATCGCATCACCGTGGCCGGCGTGATCATGGGCGAGGACGAATGCTATCCCGATCAGCTGCTGGCGCTCGACAGCGGCGACCTGGAAGGCACGGTCGAAGGCCGCGAATGCCGCGATCCGAGCTTCGGGCTGGAAGCGGTGTGGATCAACCCGGACCGGCGCGGCGACGCGATCGTCGCCGGCTATACGGTGGTCGATCCCGCGACCGTGATCGCGACCCACCTGAACCAGGTGATCGCCGGCACCTGCGCCGACCTGTTCGGCATGGACGAGGCGCAGCGCCTGCTCGACACGCTGAAGGAGGCCGCGCCGCAGCTGGTCGCCGGGCTTACCCCGCAGCCGCTGGCGCTGTCGCAGATCGCCTCCGCGTGCCGCGCGCTGCTGGCCGAAGGCGTGCCGCTGAAGGATTTCCGCCGCATCGCCGAGGCGATGGTGGACGCCGCCGGCCAGTCGGCCGATGCCGCCGCGCTGGTGGAGAATATCCGCGCCCGGATCGGCGCGCTGATCGTCCAGACCTTGGTGCCGGTGAAGATGCCGCTGCCGGTCGTCACGCTCGACGCCGGGCTGGAATCGCTGCTCGCCCAGGCGGTGCGCACCTCGCCGGGCGCGGCGCATCCGTTCGAACCCGCGCTGGCCAACCGGATCGTCTCGGCGATCTCCGAAGCGTCGGCGCCGCTGGTGAACAGCGCGACCCGCTTCGCGATCGTCACATCGCCGGTCGCGCGCCGCGCGCTCGCCCGGCTGCTCAAGCCGCATCTGCCCGAAACCCCCGTCATGTCCTTCCTCGAGATTCCCGACGGCAAGGCCGTCGAGGTCGCGGCGGTGGTCGGTGGCGGCCCTGCCCAGAATACAGCCGGCGCGCTTGGCCGGCCGATGGAGATGGCTGAATGACCCTCGCCTATCGCACCGACGCCCCTGGTTTTGCCGGCCAGGCCGGCGGCCCCTCCCATCTGGCCGGGCTGACCGATCTGCCCGGCAGCTGGGGGCAGCAGCGCAGCGCGCGGACGATCAGCATCGCCTGCGGCCGCAGCGGGGTGGGCAAGACGACGATCGCGGCGAACATCGCGCTGTGCCTGTCGAAGATGCACCGCCGCGCGATGCTGGTCGATTGCGATCCCGGCCCGCTCGACGCCACCCGCTCGATGGGCTTCGACCCGCATGAATCGATCGACGACGTGATCGGCGGCCGGCTGACCGTGGACCAGATCGTGGTCGACGGGCCGGAAGCGCTGTTCGTCGTCCCCGCCGGGCCGAGCGACATCGCCGGGCATATCGACCTGGCCGCGCGGCTGAAACTGGCCGACGCGTTCCGCCCGCACCGCCGATCGCTCGATTTCGTGATCGTCGACACGCCGGGCAGCGGCGATCCCGACACGCTGGACATGGTCGCCTCGGCGGACCTGCCGATCGTCGTGCTCGCGCCGGATTCGGAGCGGTTCATGGATGCCTATGGCACGGTGAAGCTGCTCGCGCTCGACCATGACCTGGCCGATATCTCGATCGTCACCAACCGCACCGCCGACGATCCGATGGGGCGCGAGCTGTTCCGCCGCTTCCGCGACGTCGCCTCGCGCTTCCTGGGCCACACCATGCTGAACCATCTCGGCAATATCCCGCATGACGAGCGGGTGCGGACCGCCGCCGCGCGCCGCCGCCTGGTCGTCGATCAATATCCCAACGCCCGCGCCGCCCAGGCGATGACGCAGCTGGCGCGGACGATCGATTCGATGGCGATCCCCGCCACGACGGGCGGCGACAGCTTCTTCGGGATGGAGGCCGTGTTCCGTGCTGGCTGAAGCCACTCAACCCAACCTCACTTATGGTCGCAAGCCGAAGCGCGCGAACCAGGAGGAGCTTGTCCGGGCGCATATGCAGCTCGTCCGCAAGATCGCCTGGCACGTCCATGGCCGCGTCTCCTCCGCGATCGACGTCGAGGATCTGATCCAGATCGGCATGATCGCGCTGGTCGAGGCCGCCAACGGCTATGAGGATCGCGGCCACGCCTTTTCGACCTATGCGTCGATGCGGGTGCGCGGCGCGATGATCGATCATCTCCGCCGCCACGCCGCGATGACGCGCAGCGCGATGACCAAGCGCCGCGAACTGCTGAAGGCCAAGGCCACGTTCGAGAAGACCCATGGCCGCAGCCCCGGCGAATCGGAGCTGGCGCAGGCGATGGGCCTGGACGGCGCCGCCTTCCGCGCGCTGCTCGACGACAGCGCCGCGACCTATCAGGAATCGATCGACGAGGTCTATTCGGACCAGTCGATGTGGTTCGCCGATGTCGAGGAAAGCGCCGACCAGGCGCTGGAACGCGAAGAACTGGCCGAGGCGCTGGCCGAGCATATCGCCGACCTGCCCGAGCGCGAGGCGATGGTGCTCCAGCTCTATTTCGTCGAGGAGATGAACCTCGAGGAAATCGGCCAGACGCTGGGCATCGGCGCCGCGCGCGTCTGCCAGATCAAGAAGGCCGCGCTCGACAAGCTGCGCGGTTCGCTGAAGGCGTGGCGATAGAGGGATCGCCCGCTTGAGGCGCCGATAAGACCGGCGACCCATCGGGCCTGATCCTGCTCAATGCCTGGCCGCGCTTTCGAGCCGGTCGATCTTCATGCCGAGATCACCCAGCCGCGAATTGGTGTCGGACTGGCTGGCACGGATCGCCTCGATCACCTGCGTGACCGGCTCGCGCTTCATGATGCCCTCCTGCAGCACGTCCATGCGATGCTGGAGCTCCGCGCTCGTCACCGGCGCGCTGGCCAGCTGCGCCTGCTGCGCCTTGAGCAGTTCCACCTGCCGGTCGCGCACGATTTCGAGATCATGGATCAGCTTGCCCGCATGTTCGAGCTGCTCCTGCCGTTCGCGCGCGGTGGCGACGACGAGCTGGGCCGACATGATCGTCCGCTCGGCGATGATGAGGCCGGCCGCGGAGACGACGCTGGACGCGAGGCCCAGGCCGATCGCGACCTTCGTCCAGCGGCCGGCCGCGGCGGGCGCGACGGCGGCGGCGGGCGCTGCTGCTGCCGGGGCAGGCGCGGGAACCGGCGGATGCTCGGCCGCCGGCGTTTCAATGGGGAAGGTCAGCGGCGGAGCCGCCTGGCCTGGCGCTGTCTCCGCTATCGGCAGCGCCGCGATCGCCACCGGCTGATCGTCCGGCTCGCTCTCGTCAAAGGCGAGGACGCTGGCGACCGACAGCACCGGCTCGACGACGGGTGCGATGGCGGAGAGAGGGCCGGCGGCCGGCGGCGGCGCGACAGCGCCCGCGATGGCGGGCTTGTCCTCGCGGCCCTGGGCGACGCTGGTCTCGAGATCCTCGAGCGCCCGCAGCGCCGCATCGAAACCATTTGCATCCGAACCCGTGGCCGCATCCATCGCCCTGCTCCCGTCGATCTTGGACTGTAAAGAAAAAGACCCCCGGCGCGGGGAAATCGAGCGCCGGGGGCCTGTTCAGACGGCCGAGGTGTTGGGCCGTCCTGTTCTTAGCGGAGCAGGCTCAGAACGCTCTGCCCGCTCTGGTTCGCCTGAGCCAGCATCGCGGTCGACGCCTGGGTCAGGATGCCCGCCT
>CAZJXG010000094.1:7188-12750 GCA_964549965.1 uncultured Sphingomonas sp.
ATGCGCGACCGCGCTTCGGAGAGGTTGTTGACGTTCGCGGTCAGCACGTTGACGGCGGCGTCGAGGCGGCTCTGCGTGGCACCGAGGCCGGCACGGACCGTGTTCACCTGACCCAGCGCGGCATCGGCAGCGGTGATCGCCAGAGCGGCCTCTGCCGCGGTGTCCACCTGGATGGTGGAGGCATAGGCAGCGGCGACGCTGCTCAGGCCGCCGATCGAAACCGTGGTCGTGTCACCCGCATTGACGCCGGTCTGGATCGCGAAGCTGGTCGCGGTCGAGGTCGCCGAGAAGAGGGTGTTGCCGTTGAACTTGGTCGTGGTGACGACGTTCGAGATCTGCGACTGCAGCGCCGCAACTTCGGTCTGCAGATTGTCGCGATCGGACGTCTGGTAGGTGCCGTTGGCGGCCTGCACGGCCAGTTCGCGGACACGCTGCAGCATGTTGCTGACTTCGCCGAGGGCGCCTTCCGCCGTCTGCGCCAGCGAGATGCCGTCGTTGGCGTTGCGGATCGCAACGCTCATGCCGCGAACCGAAGAGGTCATGGACGAAGCGATCGCCATGCCCGCAGCGTCGTCCTTGGCACCGTTGATGCGCTTGCCGCTCGACAGGCGCTCCATGGCAGTGGCCTGCATCTTGTCGGCAAGACGGCCGGCATTCTGTGCACGCAGCGACGAAACATTAGTGTTGATGACAGCCATTGAAAAAATCCTTCCGCTACTACTCGGCGTGCCCGGCTTGATTGACCGTCCTCGCCACGAACCGGGTAACGGCGCGGAAAAACCATGCTTAAGGAAGAAAGATGGTTAGCGCGGATTAACCATAAATAAATTGGGTAAACGCCCCCGCCGCCTGCGCGCGGGCGCGTATATATGAAGCTATTTCAGCTTGTTATGTGGATTTGAAGTCGGGCCTTAAGCGGTCTTGGTTGGCTTGGACTTTAGGATGACAGGGGGGCTGCGCAGCCTTGTCGGCGCGTCTTTTAACCCTTCTCGTCGCGCCGGAAGGCTGGCGCCCATGTCTGTCTCCACATCCGATGGCATCTAAGGAGGCCACAGACATGGATGCCAGCCTGTGCTGGCATGACGGTGGAGATGGTGGGACCGGCGTGCGGCGGCCTGGACTCACGGGCGGGCGCGCCTGCCAGGCCGGGCGCCCAGCCGCCGGAGCTCCGTAGCACGATGGGATCGTCCCAGGCGGCCTGGTGGATCCCCGCCTCCGCGGGGATGACGTTTTGAGTAAGGCACCCAGCCCCGAACACGAGGCGCGCCCGAAGATCGTAGGCGGTCGGCGGACTGCCAGGAACAGTCCGCCGCCGGCGTCTGAGCGCATAGCAAAAACACCTAAAACCGAAACGGCCCCCGATGCGATGCACCGGGGGCCATCTCGGCCAGCAATTGAGATAGGTTTACTTGAGCAGGCTGAGCACGTTCTGCTGGGTCTGATTGGCCTGGGCGAGCATCGCCGTCGAGGCCTGTGTCAGGATGCCCGCCTTGGCGAGGGCACTCGATTCCACCGAGAAGTCGGTATCCTCGATCCGCGACCGGGCCTCCGAGAGGTTGGTGATGTTCGCGTTCAGCACCGCGACGCTCGCCTCAAGGCGATTCTGGTTGGCGCCGAGATTGGCCCGGACGTTCGCCACCTGGCCCAGCGCGGCGTCGGCGGCGGTGATCGCCAGCGCGGCCTCTGCCGCGGTGTCCACCTGGATCGTGTTGGCATAGGCGGCGGCCACCTGGTCGAGACCGCCGACCGAGATCGACGTGGTGTCGCCCGCATTGATGCCGGTCTGTATCGAGAAGCTGGTGGCGGTCGAGGTGGCCGAGAACAGCGTGTTCCCGTTGAACTTGGTGCCGGTCACGATGCTGGTCAGCTGCGACTGAAGCGCGGCGACTTCGGTCTGGAGATTGTCCCGGTCCGATGTCTGATAGGTGCCGTTGGCGGCCTGCACGGCCAGCTCGCGGATACGCTGCAACATATTGCTCGCCTCGCCCAGCGCGCCTTCCGCCGTCTGCGACAGCGAGATGCCGTCGTTGGCGTTGCGGATCGCGACAGTCATGCCGCGGATCGAGCTGGTCATCGAGGATGCGATGGCGAGGCCGGCGGCGTCGTCCTTCGCGGAGTTGATGCGCTTGCCGCTGGACAGGCGGGCCATCGCGGTCGCCTGCATCTGATCGGCCATGCGACCCGCATTCTGGGCACGCAGCGAAGAAATGTTGGTGTTGATGACGGTCATTGGATCAGTCCTTGTTTCTAAAACCAAGTTTAAAAAGCAGGCGACGATCCGGTGCTGGCCGTTCTCGCCTCGATCCCATTAACGGCCGTGCTTACCCCTGCTTTAACCAGGAAAATTCACCACGAGTGATTTTTCGCGAATTTTCCGATTAATTCATTGAAATAGAACGGATATTTTTTCGATTTTTTTGATCTGGCCTTCGGCGGGGACGGGGCCTCGTCCGCCATCGCATGGGCGGCAAACACCCCGTCGGCAATTTTTTGCCGCTTCGACCAATGGATGAGAAGCCTTTTGCCGGCCCCAAAAAAATCATTGATATTCAGATAGATGGTACCTCCCTACGCGGGGCGTACGCGCGCCCGCGCGCGTCGGGCATGGGCCTGGGCGGGCACGGCGCGCGGTCTATTAAGACTTTTTAAGTTAATGCGGCGGTAAGCATGTCGGACAAGGAATGGCGTGGCTGGCACGTCGATCCGCAAGGGACCGCCATGACGATGATCGGCATCAGCGAGAAAGCACAGGGTTCGCATCCCACGCTCGTCGCCTGGCTGGCGGGCGCCGGGATCGACACCGCGCTGATCGATCCCACCGCCGCACCGCTCCGCGATGGCGACCGCACCGCCCAGCGCATCCTGCACCTCACCGAGGCCGGCATCGCCCGCCAGCACGATATCCTGATCGACTTCGCCGACGGCGCGCCCGTACTGCGCCGGGCCAAGATCGGCCGTCCCGTCACGATCATCTTCGGCTTCGAGGACATGGCGTTCGGCCATGCCCTGATCGCCGAACTGATCCGCCCGCGCATCATGCCGTCCTGCGGCGAGCCGGACAGCGCCCGCTTCCTGGGCCTGGCCGCCCGTGTCGCGCGCAGCGACGCCACGGTGCTGCTGCTCGGCCAGACCGGCACCGGCAAGGAGGGCGTCGCCCGCTACATCCACGCCGCGAGCCCGCGCGCCGACAAGCCGTTCGTCGCCGTCAACTGCGCCGCGCTGCCCGAGACGATGCTCGAAGCCATGCTGTTCGGCCACCAGAAAGGCGCCTTCACCGGCGCGGTCGGCGCCGGCGAGGGCCTGTTCCGCGCCGCCGAGGGGGGTACGCTGCTGCTCGACGAGATCGCCGAGCTGCCGCTCGCGCTGCAGGCGAAGCTGCTCCGCGCGCTCCAGGAGCGCGAAGTGCTTCCGGTCGGCGCGACCGCACCGATCGCCGTCGATGTCCGCGTCATCGCCGCCGGCAACCGGGACCTGGCCGCCGAAGTCGAGGCCGGCCGCTTCCGCGCCGATCTCTACTGGCGGCTCAACGTGATGCCGCTGACGATCAAGCCGCTCGGCGAGCGCCGCCAGGACATTCGCGCGATTTCCGCCGCGCTGCTGCTGCGCCACACCGCCGAGCATGAGGATATCGCCTGGCCGACCGCAGGGGCGCTCGACCGGCTGATGACCCATGACTGGCCCGGCAATGTCCGCGAGCTGGAAAATGTCCTGCAGCGCGCGATGCTGATGCGGGACGGCCTGCGCATCGAGGTCGCCGACCTGATGATCGACGCGATGCCGGCCGCCGCCGCCCAGCCCCGCCCGATCGCCGCCAACGAGACCGCACCGGCGCCGCTCATGGCGGACGCCGCCCCGGTCCGCCTCGCCGATGCCCGCCGTCTGAGCCAGGCCCGCGCGATCGAGGAAGCGCTTGCCGTCACCGGCGGCCACCGCCTCCGGGCCGCCCAGCGGCTCGGCATTTCCGAACGCACCCTGCGCTATCGCATTGCAGACATGCGGGCCATGGCCCGCGGCGCCGATATGCGCGCCGTGGCTTGAGGGAGGGCTAGATGACCACCGTCAACACCAGCAATCTCCTGGCGATGCGCAACGCCATCCTGCAGCAGAACAGCGCGCTGCAGAAGGCCGCCGCCGCGCCCGCGACCAATCCGATCGCCGGGGTCGGCCAGATCGGCACCACCACCAGCGCACCCGATGGCGGCTTCACCGCCACGCTGCGCGGCGCCCTGACCGAGGTGAACAACCAGCAGGCCAAGGCGAGCCAGATCACCGAAAGCTACGAGCGCGGCGAAACGACCGACATCGCCGCCGTCATGCTCCAGCGCGAACAGGCCAGCGTCGGTTTCCAGGCCACCCTGCAGGTCCGCAACAAACTCCTGTCCGCCTATAAGGACATCATGAGCATGCCGGTATAATCCATGGCTGACATCATCCCCTCCCCCGCCACCGCTCCCGCGCTCGCCGCGTCGTCCGCCTCCGGCGTCGGCACCGGCGCCGTGCTCGACCGGATCAAGGATTTCGCCGCGCAGCCGGCGCTGCAGCGCAGCCTGCCGATGATGGGCCTGATCGGCCTGCTCGGCGGCGCCGCGCTGCTCTGGTCGACCATGTCGGGCGCGCCGCAGCGCGATCTGTTCGCGGGGATGGGCGATGGCGACAAGGCCGCCGTCGCCGACGCGCTGAAGGCCGCCAACATCCCCTATGAGATCGATCGCAGCACCGGATCGCTGACCGTTCCGGAAACCAGCTTCTACCAGGCGAAGATGCTGCTCGCCCAGCAGGGCCTGCCCAAGTCGGCCCCCGATGGCGACGCGATGATCTCCTCGCTTCCGCTCGGCGCCAGCCGCGCGGTCGAGGGCGAGAAGCTGCGCACCGCCCGCGAGATGGATCTCGCCCGGACGATCGAGGCGATCGATGCGGTCGAGAGCGCCAAGGTCCATGTCGCCGCCGACCAGCCGAGCGTGTTCCTGCGCGACGAGGCCCGGCCGCAGGCTTCGGTGATGCTGCGCCTGCGCGCCGGCCGCGCTCTGGCAGACTCCCAGGTCCAGGCGATCGTCCATCTGGTCGCATCGTCGGTACCGAACCTGACGCCCGACGGCGTTTCGGTGGTCGATCAGGCGGGCCGGCTGCTGTCGTCCTCGGGCAGCGACCCGATGAGCGCCGCTTCGAACCGGCAGGTCGATATCCAGACCAAGATCGAGCAGCGCTATCTCGACGCGCTCAACAAGATCCTGACCCCGATCGTCGGCCCCGGAAACTTCACCGCCGAAGTCCATGCCGATGTCGATTTCACCGAGACGCAGGCGACGCGCGAAAGCTTCCCCAAGGACACCGCCGTGGTCCGCACCGAACAGGGTGCGTGGACCGGCGACAAGAATGGTGCCGGCGGCGAAGCCAGCGGCATTCCGGGCGCGCTGTCGAACCAGCCGCCGGCCGCCAGTCAGGTGACGGCTGCGCCGAACCAGACCGTGCCCGCGCCGGGCACGACCGACGCGGCCAACGCCAACAAGACCTCCGAAAACTACAACCGCACCTATGAACTCGGCCGCGAGGTTTCCGTGACCC
>CAZJXG010000095.1:0-2519 GCA_964549965.1 uncultured Sphingomonas sp.
CATAGACGGTGGCCCGCGCCATATCGCCCTCGGCGAGGCGGACGACCTGGCCGCCTTTCAGGTCGATGGCGGGGAAGACAATGATGCTCATCAGGGTTTCCAGGCAAGGAAGCGGGCGAGGAAGGCGAGGCCATAGGCCTGGCTCTTCTCGGGGTGGAACTGCGCGCCGACGATATTGTCGCGCCCGACGGCGGCGGTGATCGGCCCGCCATGATCGGTGGTGGCGAGCCGGTCGGCGGGGTCGGCGACGTCGAAGACGAAGCTGTGCAGATAATAGGCCTCGCCGGGCAGGATCAGCGGATGCGGACGCGTCGGGACGACATCGTTCCAGCCCATATGCGGCACCTTGTGGTCGGCGCCCGGCGTCATCAGCCGGACATCGCCGCCGATCCAGCCGAGGCCGGGGGTGCGGCCATGTTCCAGACCGGCATCGGCGAGCAACTGCATGCCGACGCATACGCCCAGGAACGGCACGCCCCGGCCATGGACGGCGCGATGCATTGCCTCGACCATGCCGTCGATCGCGGTCAGCCCCCCCATGCAGGCGGCGAAGGCGCCAACGCCGGGCAGGACGATCCGATCGGCGCGGGCGACGAGATCAGGATCGGCGGTGACGATCGGGCTTCCGCCCGCCGCCTTCAGCGCATTGTCGACCGACCTCAGATTCCCCGCGCCATAATCGATCAGCGCGATCACATCGCCTGAGCCCTGTGGCACCTCAGAGCATCCCCTTGGTCGACGGAATCGCATCGGCCTTGCGTGGATCGATCTCGACCGCGATGCGGAGCGCGCGGGCGAGGCCCTTGTAGCAGCTCTCGACGATATGATGCTGGTTGCCGCCGTAGAGATTTTCGACATGCAGGGTGATGCCGGCGGCCTGGGCGAAGCTGTGGAACCAGTGTTCGATCAGCTCGGTATCCCATTCGCCGAGGCGTGGGCCGGCGAGCCCGACCTTCCAGACGAGGAAGGGCCGCCCCGAAATGTCGAGCGCGACACGGGTCAAGGTTTCGTCCATCGGCGCATAGGCATGGCCGTAGCGGGTGATGCCCTTCTTGTCGGCGAGCGCCTTCGCCAGCGCCTCGCCGATCGCGATGCCGCTGTCTTCGGTGGTGTGGTGCTGGTCGATATGGAGATCGCCGGCGATCCTGACCTTCAGGTCGATCAGCGAATGGCGCGACAGCTGCTCGAGCATATGATCGAGAAAGCCGATGCCGGTTTCCACCTCATAGGTGCCGGTGCCATCGAGATTCAGCTCGACCGAAATGTCGGTTTCGCTGGTCTTGCGCGTGATCGATGCGGTCCTCATCGTCCGTCCCCTCGCCTGTGGCAAAAGGTCCACAGGAGTCGGCGCCGCTATAGCGAGGTTGCGCCGCGCTGCAACGCGCGACTTGACCCGGCGGGGTCCTGCGTCCATTCCCGGCGCCATGAGCGATCAAGCGCCCGACAGCCTGATTCCCTATGACGAGATCGTCCAGGAGGCGCTTCGCGCCGTCGTGGGCCGCGTGCTCGGCGAGGTCGAGAAGGCCGGCGGCCTGCCCGGCGAGCATCATTTCTACATCACCTTCAAGACCCAGGGCCAGGGGGTCGACATTCCCCGCCATCTGGTCGAGCGCTTCCCCGACGAGATGACGATCGTCATCCAGAACCGCTATTGGGACCTGAAGGTCAATCCCGACGGGTTCGAGGTCGGCCTGTCGTTCAATCAGGTTCCCGCCAAGCTGATCATCCCCTTCGCGGCGGTGACGGGATTCGTCGATCCGGCGGTCAATTTCGCGCTCCAGTTCCAGGCGCAGATCGACGATGATGGCGAGGATAGCGGTCATGGATCGGCCGGCAACGATGTCCCCGGTGAGCCGATGATGGCCCCGGTCGATGACGGATCGAACGTCGTCTCTGTGGATTTCACCCGGAAGAAGTAGACGTCCGGGAAACCGCGCCATGCCGGGAGACCGCACCATGTACGTCGCGATCATGGTCATCCCGGTCCCCACCGAAAAGATGGACGCTTATCGCCGCTGGGCCGAACGCAGCGCGCGGATCTTCCGCGATTATGGCTGCATCGAGATCATCGAGGCCGAGGGTGACATGGTGCCGCGCGGGCGGACGACCGATTTCTGGCGGGCGGTCGACGCCCGCGAGGGCGAGACGATCGTCATCGCCTGGCAGCTGTGGCCGTCGAAAGCGGCGCTGGGCGAGGCCAAGGAGCGGATGCATGCCGATGGGGTGCTCGACACCGACGACGAGATTCCGTTCGATGCGAGCCGGCTGATCCTGGGATGTTTCGAGCCGTTCAGCGTGACGGGGCGTTCTTCTCCTTGATCGTCATCCTGAACTCGTTTCAGGATCCACTCCGCAACACGCTCCCCCGCTCCTGTGGCACGGAGGATGCTGAAACAGGTTCAGCAGGACGCGTTGGTGTTTGCCACAGCAGGAGCCGACACGATGTCCGACACCCGCACCGAACGTGACAGCTTCGGCCCCATCGAGGTTCCCGCCGCGGCCTATTGGGGCGCGCAGAC
>CAZJXG010000095.1:2619-12638 GCA_964549965.1 uncultured Sphingomonas sp.
GTGACAGCTTCGGCCCCATCGAGGTTCCCGCCGCGGCCTATTGGGGCGCGCAGACCCAGCGCTCCATCGCGAATTTCCCGTTCGGGCCGGAAGAGCGGATGCCGATTGGGATCGTCCATGCGCTGGCGCTGGTGAAGCAGGCCGCCGCAGCGGTGAATCGCGCGCATGGCCTCGATCCGGCGATCGCCGACGCGATCGGGTCCGCCGCTGCCGAGATCGTCGACGGCCGGCTCGACGAGCAGTTCCCGCTGGTCATCTGGCAGACCGGATCGGGCACCCAGTCGAACATGAACGTCAACGAGGTGATCGCCGGCCGCGCCAATGAGCTGCTGGCCGGCACGCGCGGCGGCAAGGCGCCGGTCCATCCGAACGACCATGTCAACATGGGCCAGTCGTCGAACGACAGCTTCCCGACCGCGCTGCACATCGCGGCGGGCCTCGCCGTCCACCGCCACCTCTATCCCGCGCTCGATCACATGCTCGCCGTGCTGGTCGACAAGGCAAAGGCCTGGGACGACATCGTCAAGATCGGGCGCACCCATCTGCAGGATGCGACGCCGCTCACCCTCGGCCAGGAATTTTCGGGCTATGCCGCCCAGCTGATCGCCTGCCGCCGGCGGCTGGAAGGCGCGACCAAGGGCGGGATCATGAAACTGGCGCAGGGCGGCACCGCGGTCGGCACCGGGCTTAACGCGGCGCCAGGCTTCGCCGAGGCGATGGCGGGTCAGATCGCGAAGCTCACCGGTCTGCCGTTCGAGACCGCGCCGAACAAGTTTGAAGCACTCGCTACACAGGACGCGCTCGTCCATCTTTCGGGCACATTGTCGACCCTCGCCGTCGCGCTGACCAAGATCGCCAACGATATCCGCCTGCTCGGCTCCGGTCCGCGATCTGGGCTGGGCGAGCTGATCCTGCCCGAGAACGAGCCGGGCAGCTCGATCATGCCGGGCAAGGTGAACCCCACCCAGTGCGAGATGCTGACGATGGTCGCGGCGCAGGTGATCGGCAATCATCAGGCCGTGACGGTGGGCGGATTGCAGGGCCATCTCGAACTGAATGTATTCAAGCCGCTGATCGGCGCGGCGGTGCTCCGCTCGATCGCGCTGCTGGCGACGGGTATGGAGAGCTTCACGCTGCGCACGCTCGACGGCCTTGAGCCCGATCGGGGGCGCATCGCCGATCTGGTCGGCCGGTCGCTCATGCTGGTGACGGCGCTCGCCCCGGCGATCGGCTATGACAATGCCGCGAAGATCGCCAAACATGCCCACCATGAAGGCCTGACCCTCAAGGAGGCGGGGCTCGCGCTGGGGCTGGTCGACGCGGCGACCTTCGACCGGCTGGTGCGGCCCGAGGCGATGGTGGGGCGGTAAGCCCGGACCGACGGCGGGGAACTTCCGCTTGTTCGGCGCGCTTCCACGCCGACGTCGAACAGAGGGAGAATCAGGATGATCGGCAAGCTCATTGGTGCACTGGTCGGCCGGCACATCGACCGCCGCGACGGCGATGGCGGGATCAAGGGCGCGATGCTGGGCGCCGCGACGGTCGGTATCATTCGCCGCGCCGGGCCGCTGGGCCTGCTGCTCGGCGGTGCCTATGTCGCCAAGAAGGCTTTCGATCGTCGCAAGGCGGATCGGCGCGCGGCCAACACCCCGCCCACCGTCTAGGCGGCACCATCGGCAGGCGCGATCGGCGCCGCGATCGTCTTTTCCGCGGATAGGAGATTGACGCGGGAGCGTGCCGCGGGGCAAGTGCCGCCATGGCCGAAAGCTCGACTCCCCACATCAACCTGAAGCGCCGCGGCGTATTATTCGTCTTGTCCTCGCCCTCGGGCGCGGGGAAGTCCACCATCGCGCGGCGGCTGCTCGCGGCCGACGACAATCTCAAAATGTCGGTTTCGGTGACGACCCGCCCGATGCGGCCGGGCGAGGTCGATGGCGTCGATTATCATTTCGTCGATCTCGAAAAATTCCGGGAAATGGTCTCGAACCACGAATTTCTCGAATGGGCGCATGTCTTCAACCATCGCTACGGCAGCCCCCAGAAGCCGATCTACGAGATGCTCGACAGCGGCCTCGACGTGCTGTTCGACATCGACTGGCAGGGCGCGCAGCAGCTTCACCAGACCTGTGGCGGCGATGTCGTCCGTGTCTTCATCCTGCCGCCGTCGATGGCCGAGCTGGAGGATCGCCTGCGCAAGCGCGCCACCGACACCGAGGAGGTGATCGTCGGCCGGATGCAGCGCGCCTCCGCCGAAGTGAGCCACTGGGACGGCTATGACTATGTGCTGGTCAACGACGATATCGATCGCTGCTTCGCCGACGTGCAGCACATCCTGCTGGCCGAGCGCCTGAAAAGGAGCCGCCAGACCGGACTGATCGGCTTCATCCGCAAGCTCAACACGCCGGGGGGCTGAGGGCGTACAAACAACGCCCCATCGCACTATTGCTTGCGTGCAACGATCATCGGTCTAGCCTTCCGGCCAGTAATATTGGAGGGCTTCGAATGGCCAGGACCTTGCTCGGCGGCGTGATCGCGGGTGTCGCGCTCTATCTCGTCGGTTTCATCTTCTGGGGTACCCCGCTCAGCCAGCTCGCGTTCAACCGGCTCGCCCAGCCCGAATCGGCGGCGGTGCAACAGGCGCTGGCGGAATATCTGACGAAGAGCGGCACCGGCACCTATATGGTCCCCACGGTGGGCAGCGCGGAGGGCGACCTGCTCTATGCGCGCGGGCCGGTGGCGATGGTCCATTTCAACAGTTCGGGTTTTCCGATCGTCGACAGCGCGGCGCTGGGCACCGGCTTCCTGCTGGCGATCGTCACGGGGCTGATCATCGCGCTGGCGATGGGCGCGATCGGCGCGCGCGTCACCGATTTCTTCAGCCGCGCGCAGGTCGCGATCCTGTTCGCGCTGGCGGGCACCGTCTACACCGAGCTCGGCCAGCCGATCTTCAATCATTTCGGCTTTGGCTATTGGGTCTATCTGTTCCTGAGCAACTTCATCGGCCTGGCGGTGGCGGGCGTGATCATCGCGCGCTGGTTCCTGCCCAAAGGCGGAATCCAGAGCTGATGGGTCGCCGCGCCGTGGGCGGATCAGACAGCTAGACCAATAGCGCGAGAAACCTGGCCGCGGCCTTGAAGTCCGCGCGCTTGTTTTCGCGGGCCTGCCTTGCCAGTTCGTCCTCACCCCATTGCTCGACCTGCCATATCTCGTCGAGATGGGCGGCGGCGAAGGCGCTCTCCACGTCGATCTCGCCTTCGATCAGCGCCAGCGCGATCAGCAGCGATCCCGAAATGGTGATGAGCGGCTGGAGCGCCGCGAGCTGGAAGGGACCATGGGCGTCGAGCGCGGCGGCGAGGCGTGCGACCGTTTCGGGCGGCTGGGCGCGATGGATGATGCCCTCGACGATCTCGAACGCGACATCGTAGCGCTCCTGCGCCCAGTCGAGCAGAGGGTCCCAGCTTTCGGCCTGGCTGCCGACCAGTTCGGACGGGCTGTCGGCGCGGTAGCAGAGCAGGTCGGTTTCGGCATAGACGGCGAGGGTTGCGGCAAAGGCCTTAGGATCGGGCGCGACCCGGTCGATCGCGGCATTGGCGAGGCCGGTCAGCGGCATCGAGCGTGGGTCGATCTGTTCGGCCTGCGCATCCCATTCGGCGATGACCGCATATGTGAGCGAGGGGGTGGGGAGGACGAGCTCGGCGCGCGCCGGGGTCTTCACGGCACGGCCATCGAGCCGGATCGCATGGCCACCGTCTACGGACTCGGCGGTTACGGTCTTGTAGAAACGCTTCATTGGGGACCTATCGATACAGATATCGTCATGCTGAACCTGTTTCAGCATCCACCGGGCGGCAGGATCATGGCCGTCAGACTCCTGCCGCTGCCCCTGCACCGCTTCTTGGTTTGTCCAAGCGGCGGAGTGGATGCTGAAACAGGTTCAGCATGACAGTTTTTGGAGGGGGTTCACTGCGTCCGCGCCGCCAGCGCAGTCCGCAGGATGTCGGGAAGCTGTTCCGGCCGATCGGCAACGAAATGGGCGCCTTCGTCGAACAGTTCGTCGGCGGCATGATAGCCCCAGGCGACCCCGATGGTGGTGCAGCCTGCATTGATCCCCATGCCGATGTCGAAGCTGGTATCGCCGATCATGAAGCTGGTTTCGGGCACCGCGCCGGCATCGGCCATCGCCTGCAGCGCCATCGACGGATGCGGCTTGGACGGGTGCCGGTCGGCGGTCTGGAGCGAAACGAACAGATGCTCGATGCCATGGGTCTCCAGGCAATGGCGCAGACCGCGATCGGACTTGCCGGTGGCGACGCCCAGCATCCACCCCTCGGCATCCAGCGCGCGCAGCGCCTCGGCGATGCCGGGGAAGAGCGGCTCGTCCACCTGCCCGCGCCCGCGCATCCCCTGAAAGGCGCGCTTGTAGGTTTCGCCAAGCCGGACATGGAGGCCATGCTCGGCCTCGGGCAGCAGCGCGCGCATCGCCTCGGTCAGACTCAGGCCGACGACGCGCCGGATCGCCGGATCGGCGGGCGGCGTCAGCTTTTCGATGGCGAAGGCTTCGATCATCGCCCGGCAGATATTCGCCTGGCTGTCGACCAGCGTGCCGTCGCAATCGAAGATCGCGAGGCGGACGGGCGCGCTCACGGCTTGCTGCGGCCGCGCCGCTCCCCGCGCCGCGCCTTGCGCGCATCCTTCGCCTTGTGGGCTATCGCCCGGCGCTTGCCTTCCGGGGTCTCGGAGAATTTGACCTCGTCGATCGGCAGCGCATCGCCCCGCGCCTCCTCGAAACCCAGATTGCGCAGGGTTTCCGCGAAATGGTCCGGCAACTCCGCGACCACGTCGATCGCGCCGCCATCGGGATGGTCGACCTTCAGCCGCCGCGCATGAAGGTGCATCTTCCGGCTGATCGTGCCCGACAGAAAGGCTTCCGCTCCGCCATATTTGCCGTCGCCGACGATCGGATGGCCGATCGCCGCCATATGGACGCGCAGCTGGTGGGTACGGCCGGTATAGGGCTGCAGCTCGACCCAGCAGGCGCGGTTGCCGGCGCGCTCAATAACCCGGTAGCGGGTGCGTGCGGGGCTGCCTTCCTTCTCGTCGACATGCATCTTCTCGCCGCCGGTGCCGGGCTGCTTGCCGATCGGCAGCTCGATCATCCCGTCCTGGATCGACGGAACGCCGGTGACGATCGCCCAATAGACCTTGCGCGCGGTGCGGCTGCTGAACGCCTTGGCGAAATGCTGGGCAGCGCGCGAGGTGCGCGCGAGCAGCAGCACCCCCGACGTATCCTTGTCGAGCCGGTGGACCAGTTTGGGGCGGTTGTCGGCGTCGAACTGGATGCCGTCGAGCAGCCGGTCGACATGCATCTCGGTCTTGGTGCCGCCCTGGGTGGCGAGGCCGGGTGGCTTATTGATCACGATCGCCTGGCGGTCCTGGTGGATCACCAGGCTGCGGATCAGCTCGGTCTCCTCGGCTGACAGCGGCTCGCGGGGCGCGCGCGGTCGCGGCGCTTTCGCCGCGGCGGTGGCCACGGCAGCCACCTCGGGCGGGGGCAGGCGGATCATCTGCCCCGCTTCAAGCCGGTCGCCGGGCGCCGCGCGCTTGCCGTTGACCCGCAGCTGGCCGGTGCGTGCCCAGCGCGAGACGATGTTGAAGCTGGTATCGGGCATGTGCCGCTTGAACCAGCGATCGAGCCGGATGCCGTCATCATCGTCGGCGACGACGAACTGGCGCATCTCCGCCTGGGTGGCGGCACTGCCGCTGCCATCCTCGCTCATGCCATCACCGCCCGGCCGAGGCCCAGGCCGAAGACCAGCATCAGCACCGATCCGGCGACCGAGGAGACCGCATAGGCGCTGGCCATCACATATTCGCCGCGCGACAGCATGTTGAACGTCTCCAGGCTGAACGCCGAAAAGGTGGTGAAGCCGCCGAGCACGCCGACGCCAAGGAACAGTCGGAGCGGCTCGCCCTCAACGGGCGTGCGCGCGATCACCCCGGCCAGCACCCCCATCAGCAACCCGCCGAGCAGGTTGACGATCCAGGTGCCGAACGGAAAGCCGGGGCCGAGATTGCGAAGCGCGACGGTGCCGATATGGTAGCGGAAGCCGGCGCCGATCGCGCCGCCGAGCATGACGAGGAAGAGCGGAGGCATGCCGCCCCCTTAGCGGCTGGGGCGGCAGGGCGCCAGTGCGGCGAATCGTCCCTGCCTAGCGCCCATGCTCCACGCGGATATGCCCGGCCGAGCCCTTCGCCGTCGGCGCGGCGGTGATCGTCACCTTCTCCCCGTCGCCTTTGGTCGCGGTGAAGGTCGCGGTGCGGCCGGCATTGGTCACGGCGATGCCGCTATAATCCGCATCGCGCGCCGCGCTGGCATAATAGGCGACGACCTTGTCGGGCGTGGCGGGGCTGGTGAAGCGCATGTTGACCAGGCCGTTGTCGGGGCCTTCCCTGTCGACGATGTTGATCGCCGCGAGCTGGGTGCCGGGATAAAGCTTCATCCCGTCGATCTCCATATTGTCGCCGCCCAGCTTCATCCCCTTGATATTGATTCTGCCTTCGAAGCCGGGCGTTCGGATCGCCAGGCCATCCTCATCGGTGATCGCGACATTGCCGTCCGCGCCGATGCTGACCGAGGCGCCGTCCTGCGGATCGGTGGCGGCCTTGTCGCTCTTGCCGACCTTCAGCTCGCAGCCGCCCAGAAGCAACGTGCCCGTCAACGCGATTCCCAGCATGGTCTTGCGCATCACCATCTCCCTTCCGAGATCCCGTTCGGCGAAGTTGCTGTATTACACATATAGTACAGTGCTTGCAATCCCGGCCAGAATGAAGGATGCTCGCCGCATGTTCAATCTCGTCTCTCTGGTGATCGGCTTCATCGCGCTGGGCGGGGCGATTCTCGGCTTCTTCCCGTTCTTCGGCTGGCTGAACTGGGCCGTTGTGCCGGTCGCGCTGATGGGCGCGGCGTTCGGCATATTGTCGCGGTCGGACAGCGGGCGGCGGCTCAACAGCTTCGTCCTCGTGGTCGGGATCGTCCGGCTGATCATGGGCGGCGGCCTGTTTTGACCGAACCGCACCGGCTGATCGAGGCGCTCGGGCTGTCGCCCCATCCCGAAGGCGGCTGGTATCGCGAAACCTGGCGCGAACCGTCGCGGGACGCGGCGGCGGACCGTGGCCATGCCACCGCGATCTATTTCCTGCTGGAGACGGGGCAGCGCTCGCACTGGCACCGGGTCGACGCCGCCGAGCTGTGGCTGTTCCATGCCGGCACGCCGCTTGACCTGTTGGTCGCGCCCGATGAAGCGGGGCCGGTGGAGACGATCCGGATCGGTGCCGATCCGCTGGGGGGCGAGCAGCCGCAGGGGCTGGTGCCCGCCGGCTGGTGGCAGGCGGCTGAGACGCGCGGCGGCTGGGCGCTGGTCAGCTGCGTGGTGGCGCCGGGCTTCGATTTCGCCGGTTTCGAGCTGGCGGCGCCCGGATGGAGCCCGGCCCGGGGCGGCTGAAACGGTCACGAAACGGCGCGATGCTTGCCGAATCGTCCGGCAGCGCGCACTCTTCCGGCCGGGACGGGCGACGGGGGCGTCGCTGTGGGGAGCATCATGACGCCAGCCGAGTTAGCCGCGCACCTGCCCAAGGGCAGCGTCTTCGCCGAATGTGACGAGGCGCAGCTGGCGGACCTGCTGGCGATCGGCAGCCTCCACATCACCAGAGCGAATGAGGAAATCCTTCGCCAGGGCGATGAGGGCACCTCGCTGATCATCATCCTCGACGGCGTCGTGCGGGTGTCGATGGTGACGCCCAATGGCCGCGAGATCATCCTCGATTATGCCGAAGCCGGCGCCGTACTGGGCGAGATTGCGGTGCTGGACGATCAGCCGCGCACCGCGGCGGCGATCGCGATGTGGGCGGGACGGGTGCTGCGCATCTCGCGCGCCCATTTCTTCGGCTTCATCGAGCGCAATCCGAAGGTCGCGATCCGGCTGCTGCGCGAGATGGCACGGCGCCTGCGCGAAAGCGACATGACGATCGAGAGCGACCGCGCCTTCACCACCGGCCCGCGCCTCGCCCGCTACCTCAAGCGGCTGACCGACCAGAAGGTCCATGGCACCCGCCTGACCCGCGACCTCAGCCAGTCCGAGCTGGGCAGCTTCGTCGGCATCAGCCGCGAGAATATCAACCGGCAGCTCGCCGCCTGGGCCAGCGAAGGCGTAATCGAACTGACCCAGGGCAAGATCCGGATCATCGATCCCGATTACCTGACCCAGATCGCCGAAGCGGCCGATTAGGCCCCTACACCCGCATCAGCCCGAAATGCTGCCTGATCTCGATGTCATAGGCATCGTCGACCAGGCGGCGATCCTCGTCGGGATGGTGCGGCGCGTCGCGCAGCTGATCCTCGGTCAGGTCGACCACATAGCCGCCCTTGTCGGCCTCATAATCGAGCATTTCCCAGGGCAGCGGATAGATATGCGAGCCGATGCCCAGGAAGCCGCCGAATTCCATTTCGGCATATTGCGCCATGCCGGTCCGCTTATCGACCAGGAAGCGCTTCACCGTGCCGATCCGCTCGCCGGCCATATTATAGACGGCGGTGCCTGCCACCCGATCGGACTCGATCAGTTTGCGGGGCGGGTGATTCGCGGCCGGCTCCGGCCCGTCGACGCCGGCCAGCATGTCGCCTTCGCGGTTGACGTTGTCCATGTCAGCTCTCCTCTTCCCTCATGATCGCCAACGCAGCGCATGACGCTATGGTTCGGCGGGCGACGAAAGATTACAGAGCGGCAACATCGCCGCGCCCGGACCCGCTTTTCCCGCAAAGACAGGCTGCCGGGTTGACCTTCGCCCGCCACAGGCCGAAACGCCCACCATGCAGCGCGTGACCGCCAAGATCTGCGGGCTTTCGACGCCGGAGACGGTGGACGCGGCCATTAGCCATGGCGCCAGCCATGTCGGCTTCGTCTTTTTCGCGAAGAGCCCGCGCAACGTCGCCGCCGATCAGGCGCGCGCGCTCACCCTCAGGGTGCCCGATCATGTCGGCAAGGTCGGCATATTCGTCGATGCCGATGATGAGACGATCGATCAGGCGATCCGGATCGGCGGGATCGACATGCTCCAGCTCCACGGCAAGGAGCCGCCCGAGCGGCTAGTGGCGCTGCGGGCACGGCATCCGGGCATCGGATTGTGGAAGGCGATCTCGATCCGCGCCCGGGCCGATCTGGAGGCAGCCAAACGCTATCGCCCGGTGGCCGATATCATCCTCTATGATGCCAAGACGCCCGAGGGGACCCTGCCCGGCGGCATGGGGTTGCGCTTCGACTGGACCTTGCTCGACGGCTTCGCCCATCCCCAGCGCTGGGCGCTGTCGGGCGGCATCGATGCGGGCAATGTCGCCGATGCGGCCGGGCGGACGGGGGCGCGGCTGATCGACACGTCGTCGGGCGTCGAAACCGCGCCCGGCATCAAGGATGTGGACAAGATCGCCAGCTTCCTTCAACGGATCGCCGCATTATGACCGCACCGAATCCCAGCATCCGGCCCAATACGCTGCGCAGCGGCCCCGACGAGAGCGGCCATTTCGGCCCCTATGGCGGGCGCTATGTCAGCGAGACGCTGATGCCGCTGATCCTCGACCTCGAGCGCGAATATCGCGCGGCGCAGGCCGATCCGGCGTTCAAGGCCCAGTTCGACGACCTGATGACCCATTATGTCGGCCGGCCGAGCCCGCTCTATTTCGCCGAGCGGCTGACCGAGCATCTGGGTGGCGCGAAAATCTATCTGAAGCGCGAGGAGCTGAACCACACCGGCGCGCACAAGATCAACAATTGCATAGGCCAGATCCTGCTCGCCCGCCGCATGGGCAAGACGCGGATCATCGCCGAGACCGGCGCGGGATCGCATGGCGTAGCGACCGCCACGGTCGCGGCCCGTTTCGGCCTGCCCTGCACGATCTTCATGGGCGCGGTCGATGTCGAGCGGCAGCAGCCCAATGTGTTCCGCATGAAGCTGCTCGGCGCCGAGGT
>CAZJXG010000096.1:0-12371 GCA_964549965.1 uncultured Sphingomonas sp.
GCTGCTCATTGAGATAATATTCGCGCTGGGTCTTCTCCATCTGCCGCTTGACCCGGCTGCGGATCTTCTTCTCGACCTGGAGCACGCCGAGTTCGCCTTCCATCAGCGCAAATGCCATTTCCAGCCGCTTGGCCGGATCCAGCTCGATCAGCAGCGCCTGCTTGTCGGCGACCTTGATCGACACGTTCGCGGCAACCGCGTCCGCCAGCTTCGACGCCTCGTCGATCTGGCCGAGCTGAACCGACGTTTCGGCGGGCAGCTTCTTGTTCAGCCGCGCATAGTTTTCGAACTGATCGACCACCGATCGCATCAGCGCCGAAACCTCGGTACCTTCGGCCTCGAGATCTTCGATCAGCTCGACGGTGGCGCTCAGATGGGCATCGCCATCGCCCAGCGCTTCGAGACGGGCCCGCTGCTTGCCCTCGACCAGTACGCGGACCGTGCCGTCGGGCAGCTTCAAGAGCTGCAGCACCGTGGCGATCACGCCGACATCGTACAGGGCATCACGGTCGGGATCATCCTCCGCCGGATCGAGCTGCGCGACCAGGAAGATCGACTTATCGGCCGACATGGCGCTTTCCAGCGCCGCGACGGACTTCTCGCGCCCAACGAAGAGCGGAACGATCATATGGGGGAAAACAACGATATCGCGCAGTGGCAATACAGGCAGGGTCTCGGTCATCTAGTCTCCGTTCGGAGCGCCGCGTGGACGCCCCGCCGCGCCTATATGGGCGCCTCGCTCCTCACGATCAATGAACAGCAATATCTTATGCCGCCCAAGTTGTAATTTTTTGCGCCTGCGGTAAGGCGCATGCGTGACGTCCACGGAATCGAGCCAGACCAGCGGCCCGCGCCCGCGCGACGCCAGTATCGATATATTGCGCGGCCTCGCGCTGATCACCATCACGATCAATCATATCACGGGCTTCACCGACCGGATGCACATGGTCGGCATGCAATTCCCCACGCTCACCCTGTGGGGCTTTTCGAGCGCGGCCGAAATTTTCTTCCTGCTGTCGGGCTATCTGGTCGGGGCCGTCTATTTCAGCGCGGACAAGCATCCGTCCGTCGCCCAGTTCGCCGCCAAGGTCTGGCCCCGAGCGGGCAAACTCTATGTCTATAATCTGGTGCTGTTCCTGGCTCTGCTGCCATTGTGCCTCGCGTCGGACGATCTGGCGCGGCTGAGCTTTTACGCATGGTTCATCCAGCGCGGGCCGGCATCGCTCATCGATTTCCTGACCCTGTATGTACAGCCCTACTGCCTGGAGATTCTCGTCACTTATATGGCCCTGCTGGCCACTGCCCCGGCCTTCGCGCTGTTGCTGCGGCTTCAGCCGATCATCGCGATCGCGGCATCGCTAGGGCTGTACTGGTTCGCGCATGAGCACGCCTGGTTCAACATCATCGGCGGATCGCCGGTCGGCGACTGGCGGTGGAATTTCAACCCGGCCTCCTGGCAACTGGTTTTCTTCGGCGCGCTCGCGGCCGGCCGTTACAGGCTGCTGGCGCGGATGGAGCGTCGCGCGGAAGCAAATTGGCACTGGCTGGTGCCACCCATCCTGTTGTTCGCGGGGCTCACGATCTTGTTTCTGGCCCAGGACTGGTTCTCCTTCCAGGTCCTCTACCAGAGCAAGATCAGGATCGGGCCGGTGCGCGTCGCGCATGCCCTGTCGGTGTGCTGGCTGATCATGTCGATCCTGTGGATGTGGCCCCGGCTGCAGCGGACCTGGCCGATGCGCCAATGCGCGATCATCGGGTCCAACTCGCTCCAGACTTTCGTGGTCAGCGTCGCGCTCAGCTATGCGGCAGGCTTCATCTGGATCGAATATCTGCCGAGCCATGCGGCCTATATCGCCCTGTGCATCGCCAGTGTGCTCGCGCTCGGCCTGTTCGCGAAGCTGTACATGCAATCGAAGACGGCGCGCGGCTAAGCCCTGCGCGCTGGCATGCGCAAACGCCAGCTTGACGGCAAGAAAGCCACCCTCCCCTTGCCTTTCGCTCCCCCCGCGCGCATTGGGAGCCCCCGAATTGGAAGTGGGACTGGACATGGCGACGAACTGGACGCCCGAAAGCTGGCGTCAACATCAAGCGGTGCAGATGCCCGACTATCCCGATCAAGTGGCCCTCAAGGCCGCAGAGACGGAATTGTCGAACTATCCGCCGCTCGTTTTCGCGGGGGAAGCGCGCGACCTGAAAGGCTCGCTCGCGCAGGTTGCCGCCGGCAAGGCCTTTCTGCTGCAGGGCGGTGACTGCGCGGAGAGCTTCGCGGAATTCCATCCCAACAATATCCGCGACACCTTCCGCGTGCTGCTGCAGATGGCGGTGGTGCTGACCTATGCGTCGAAGATGCCGATCGTGAAGGTCGGCCGCATGGCGGGCCAGTTCGCCAAGCCGCGCTCGGCCCCGACCGAGGAGATCGGCGGCGTCGAGCTGCCCAGCTATCGCGGCGATATCATCAACGATATCGGCTTCGAGGCCGCGGGCCGCGCGCCCGATCCGCAGCGGATGATCAAGGCGTACAGCCAGTCGGCTGCGACACTCAACCTGCTGCGCGCCTTCGCCAGTGGCGGTTATGCCAATCTTCACCAGGTCCATGCCTGGACGCTCGACTTCATGGGCCGTAGCCCATGGGCCGCGCAATATGGCGAGGTAGCGGCCCGGATCGGCGATGCGCTCGATTTCATGGCTGCCTGCGGAATCAATCCGGAGACCGTGCCACAGTTGAAGGGCACGCAATTCTACACCAGCCATGAGGCGCTGCTGCTTCCCTATGAGCAGGCGATGACCCGCGAGGACAGCCTGCACGTCGGCGACTGGTTCGATACCTCCGCGCATTTCCTTTGGATCGGCGATCGCACCCGCTTCGAGGGCTCCGCCCACGTCGAATTCCTGCGCGGCGTCAACAACCCGATCGGGCTGAAATGCGGCCCGAGCCTGGAGCCGGACGCCTTGCTCCGCCTGCTCGACACGCTCGATCCGGCGCGCGAGCCCGGCCGAATCACGCTGATCACCCGCTATGGTCACGACAAGATCGAAAAGCACCTGCCGGCGCTCGTTCGTGCGGTGAAGCGCGAGGGACGGCCCGTGGTCTGGTCCTGCGACCCGATGCACGGCAATGTCGTCAAGACGGCCAGCGGCTACAAGACCCGTCCATTCGACCGTATCCTCGCAGAGGTGCGCGGCTTCTTCGCCGTCCACCGCGCCGAAGGCACGCATGGCGGCGGCATCCATGCCGAGATGACAGGCCAGAACGTCACCGAGTGCACCGGCGGCGCGATGGCGGTGACCGACGAGAATCTGGCGGATCGCTACCATACCCATTGCGATCCCCGGCTGAACGCGGGGCAGAGCATCGAGCTGGCCTTCCTGCTCGCCGAAATGCTCAACCAGGAGATGAAGGAGCGTGATCGGGCGGCTGCCTGATCACGCTTCCCGCCGCGCATCGCGGAGCCGGACTCACCCGGCGAAAGCACCGTTTTGTTGTTCGCGCCAGGGACGCCTGTGATTTCCCACAATGGTGTTTGTGGCCAAGTCCCGCTAGAGGTCGGATCGATGAACGCCGACAGCATCAGCCGCCTGACCGAAAGCCAGCGTGCCTATCTGCGCCTGGTGTTTCAGCACCAGTCGTCGAAGCAGATCGCCCAGCGATTCGGAATCTCTGCCCACACTGTCGATAAGCGGATCAAGGAGGCGATGCGCATCCTTGACGTGGGGTCCAGAGTGGAGGCGGCTCAGCTGCTAGCGGCTTCCGAGGCCGGTCATTCATTGGGGACCCAATCACCGGACCTAGCAATTCTACCCGTTCCAGGCGCTTCTTGTGCCGGGGAAAAGCGGGAAGGTGACGCAGGTGCCACATCGTCGGGGGTCATGGTGGGGGAGGAGCAACTCGCCTTCCGCACACGGGCATTGCACCACCCGTTTCCGCTGCCTTTCCCAACGCTGGTCCGCCCCGAAAACAATCTCTCCATCGTTCAGCGCCTAGGATGGACGATCGGTCTGATTATCGGGCTGGCGCTGGCTACGGGCATCCTGCTGTCCGGGCTGACGGCCTTGGGCACGCTTCTGATCGCGCTGCGCGGCTAGCCTCCGCCCCTGTCACCCGCCCGCCCAGCCTGTGGGCGCGGCTGCTAGCCGCCATTGCCGACAGCCGGCGAAAGCGTTGCGCGCGACGGCGCTTCGACAGCGTGAGCACGCCCCTCCATCTCCACGAATCCCATTTACCCCGCTATCCCGCCCAGCAAAGCCAGGACGGCCGGCAGGCGCTCCGTCAGGCCGTGCGAACGGACGGCGAGCGGCATCTCGCCGCCTTGCTGGCGCCATTGTGTGGGCCTGATTCGGCCGGACTTTCCATCGCCCTTCTCGCCCGGTTCGGCTCGCTTCCCGCGCTGCTCCGCGCCAATCGCCGGATGCTCGAACAACAGCTCCCCCCCAATCGGCCCGATCTCATCGATCTTCTGCTCGCGGTTCGGCCGCTCGTCGGGGATATGCTCCAGGCCGAAATGCTGGATGGCCCCGTCGTGCCCGACAACCGTGCGGCGGTGCGCTATCTTCATGCGGCGATGGCCCATGAACCCGCGGAGCAGGTCCGTATCCTCTATCTCGACGCCAAGAACCGTATCGTGCGGGACGAGGTCGCCGCGCGCGGCAGTGTCACGAAGACCGACATCTTCCCGCGCGAGATCATTCGCCGCGCCCTTGATCTTGGCGCGACCGGGCTGATCATGGCGCACAACCATCCTTCGGGCGATCCGGAGCCAAGCCAGCATGACCTGACCGCCACCCGTGCCGTGGCGGATGCGGCGCGACTTTTCGATCTGGTCCTGCACGATCATATCGTGCTCGGCCGCGGCGGATATCGCAGCCTGCGCGAGGACGGCTATCTGTAGGAAAGGCTGTTGTAAGAAAAGGCAGGCCGCAGCAGGAACGACGATCAGGCGAGCATGAAATCGTTCAACGGCTTCGCGAAACGGTGGGGCAGCTGCAGCGGTGCCACACTGCCTCCGTTCGGCAAGCTTTCCTGCAGCCGCTTTTCGACCTGCTGGAGCAGGCGGTCGAGCTGGCCCGCTTGGAGATCATCGTCCCGCCGGACGGCAGCCGCGATTCGATCGAGCAGCGCGCCAACCGCTCCCGCTCCGAAAAGCGCGATGAGATAGTCGGCCTTGTCGGCCCAAGCTTTGTCCAGCTGCATGGACCGATCCTAGCGACATCGCCCCGATTGGCCATATCGTAGTTTCCCGATCGATGTCCGGCCCCGGTTCTTTTCCTGCGGCCATTGCCTTGACTTGGACACCCCCGCCCCATAAGGACGCCGCTCCGCACCGGACGGCCCCTTCGTCTAGCGGTCTAGGACGTCGCCCTCTCACGGCGAAAACACGGGTTCGAGTCCCGTAGGGGTCACCAAAATCCTCTCCCAGAGGGTTCCAGAAGATGCCACAAGTGGCTGATTTCTGCGGGTTTTTCGTGGTATAGGTATCCCATACGGAGCGGCTTCGTGCCACCGGATACCACCATGTTGATGGTATATCTGATGGTAGCGCGGCCCTCCCCCAAAAGGAGATACCATCATGGCGCTTACCGCTGTTGCAGTTAACAAGGCCAAAGGCCGCGCAAAGCCCTACAAACTCACCGATGGCGACGGGCTGTTTCTGTATGTCACCCCCAACGGTGGCCGCTACTGGCGCATGAACTACCGCCACTTGGGGAAGCAAAAGACGCTTGCCTTTGGCGTCTATCCCGACACCGGCCTTGCCGAAGCCCGCGAGCAGCGGGACGCAGCGCGGAAGGTTCTGGCGCGCGGCAACGATCCGGCCGAGCAGATCAAGCTGGAAAAGATCGCGGCGGCCGTGGCAGCGTCCAACAGCTTCAAGGCGGTTGCCGACGAATGGCTGGTGAAGGTCAAGCTTGAAGGCCGCTCCGCCGTCACCATGAAGAAATTGCGCTGGCTGCTGGACTTCATCAACGAGTCCATCGGCAAGCGCCCTATCGCCTCCATTTCCGCACAGGAGCTTTTGGTAATGCTCCGCAAGATGGAGAGCAAAGGCCGCTATGAGACGGCCAAGCGCCTTCGCAGCACTGCCAGCCAAATATTCCGCTACGCCATCGCCACGGCCCGCGCAGAACGCGACGTGGCGGCGGACCTTCGCGGCGCACTGATTGCGCCCCAGCCCGTCCACCGCGCGGCGATCACCAGCGGCAACGAGGCGGGCGGTTTGCTCCGCGCCATCGAGACGTTCGAGGGACACCCTAACACCAAGGCCGCGTTGCAACTTCTCCCCCATGTGTTCGTGCGTCCGGGCGAACTGCGCTATGCCGAGTGGGCGGACTTCGATTTCGACAAGGCGCTTTGGGTCATCCCGAAGCACAAGACCAAGATGCGGCGCATCCACAGCATTCCCCTGTCCCGGCAGGCGCTGGCGATCCTAGAAACCATCGAGCATGACGCGGAGTATAGCAGCTACCTGTTCCCGTCCCTGCGGTCGGTTGATCGGCCCATGTCGGAAAACACCATCAACGCGGCATTGCGGCGCTTGGGGTTCGCCCAGGACGAAATGACCGGCCACGGCTTCCGGGCGATGGCGGCAACGCTCTTGAACGAGATGGGGCTATGGCATCCCGACGCCATCGAGCGTCAGCTTGCCCATTGCGACAACAACGCCGTTCGCCGGGCCTATACGCGCGGCGAGTATTGGGATGAGCGCGTTCGCATGATGCAGCACTGGTCCGACCATCTCGATTTCCTCCGCGATGGCGCGAAGGTCATCAAAGGCACGTTCCGCAAGGCCAAGGCCGGGCAATAGCCCGGCCTTGCGTCACTCGGCGCGATCCTCGCGGTAGGCGGCGGGGTTGGCGATCCAGCGATCCACGGCGGACTCGTGCCAGCCGGTGCCGTGGACGCTGATTGTGATTTGCCGGGGGAAGCTGCCTTCCGCGATTTTTCTATACAAAGTGGAGCGCGAAAGGCCGGTGCGGGTCAGCACCGTCTTGAGGCGGATAATCTTTTCCTTGTTAGGCATTGCATAACTTCCGTTTTTGACGTTGGCATATCCCCCTACGAACAGAATTGGCGGCACGGATTCACAGCGCAAGAGCGCCCCGGCCTAGACAAGACCAAGATGCGGCTCACGGCGGTCTAAGTGTATCGAACGGCGGGAAACGGCGGCGAACTACGGGAAACGGTGGCGTATGGCGGTGGACGGCGGCAATAGGCGGTGATTTACGACCTATGCTTGCACGTTTCTTTCCAAACCGTGACAAATAAGCCACGAGATCACGCGACTTGCTGGCAGGATATGCGACCCGATGGACTTGGCGTAGTTCTGATTCGCACGACATGGCGGAGCCTTTCTCGGTGGCCCGCCATCGCCACGAACTCATGCTGTATCAGTTCATTCCGCGACGCAAGGGGGGTAGGCACTTCACTGCCGACAGGTGCAAAATTAGTTCTAAAACTGGCGATTTTGTCCGATTTGGTCGGGAGACGGACAAATCGGAAGATGCAGGCCGCCCCCTTCAATCATAGCTTCAAGGCTATGGACAAAATATAGCTTAGAGGATATATAGCCTTATGCCGTGGACGGTTCGCAACCATGATGCCTTCGACGCTGAATATGACGCGATGCCCGATGCGGTGCAGGACGAACTTTTGGCGGCAACCGGCCTATTGGAACTTTACGGTCCCCGGCTTGGTCGCCCCCATGCCGATACGCTTGGCGGATCGCGGCACGCGAACATGAAGGAATTGCGCTTCAATGCCGATGGCGGTGTATGGCGCGTGGCTTTTGCGTTCGACCCGGAGCGGCAAGCGATCCTGCTGGTTGCGGGCGACAAGGCAGGCGTGGCGCAGAAGCGGTTTTACAAGACGTTGATTGCCAAGGCCGACAAGCGGTTTGACGAGCATCTGGCGGCGCTGGCCGCGAAGGAGAAATGACGATGGGACGTTCGCGCAGTGAGATCATGGCCGCCCTGCCCGAAGATCGCCGCCGCCGCATCGAGGCGCGCGCGCAGGAATTGGTTGCGGAGGTCGAGGGACTAAAAGCGTTACGCCAGCTTGCCGAGCGCAGCCAAGAACAGATCGCGGAAACCTTGGGCGTGAAGCAGCCTTCCGTTCACAAGATCGAGCGACAGACGGACCTTTACCTTTCGACGCTTCGCCGCTTCGTTGAGGCAGCGGGCGGCAAGCTGGAACTTCGCGTCGAATTGCCCGGCAAAGGCGTCCTGCATCTGACGGGTGTTGGCGATCTTCACGCCTGACCCGTCGCACTTTCCGTCCCGGCCTTGGCTTCCGCTTCCGCCTCGAACGCGCGCTTGCCCTTGCGCTGCCATAGGGCAAGCGCGTTGGCTCGTTCCTCGCCTTGCAGCTTGCCCGCGACCGTGAGGAAGGCACCGAACAGCGTAGCGCGATCATCGTCGGTCAAATCGACCAGCCCCGCCTTGACGACCAACCCGCCCAATTCGATCAAGTGTCGTGTCCGTTCCCGTCGCCTCATCACCCATTCCCGCGTGTCCGTTCGCGCCTTTGCTGCCTCAATGTGATGCCGCGCCGTCTTGGAGCGGTAGAGCGCCTTCCGGCTGTTGTTCAGATCGCGGCGCAGGCTTGCGTTGTTTGCTGCGAAAAAAGGCCGCGCCCGCCTTGCGCCAGCCCTCCCTTGTCGCGCTGTCCTTGCTGGCGACGGCATCGAGTAGCGCACCCGCCAGCAGATCGGCATCGAGCGCATCGGCCCCGGTTGCCGCGACCAGTTCGCCAAGCTGGCGCACGCGGCGTTCCTTGAGCGCCTTCGCCTTGTCGGCCAGCGCCTTGAGTTCCGAATCAAAGTCACGCGGTTTACGCATCACAGTCTCCATTCTTTGCGGATGGAGTGATTCTAGAGTATTGCTTTGCGTATTGCTGTAGAGTCGCCGGGACGTTCTGGAACCGCCTAGTCCCTGCTCGGATTTTATTCGAGGAGGGCGCGCTTATACGTCGTGCCGACGTGCGCTTGAGGCAGTAGATGGTATGTCGCTATGGCGATCTACCATTTCTCTGTTCAGGTCATCGGGCGCGGCCAAGGTCGCAGCGCCGTTGCGGCGGCGGCCTATCGCGCGGCGGAACGCCTGCATGACGAGCGCCTCGACCGCGACCATGATTTCCGCGCCAAGTCGGGCGTCGAGCATAGCGAGATCATGCTGCCCGAAGGTGCGCCCGAACGCTTGTCGGATCGGGAAACCCTCTGGAACGAGGTCGAGGCAGGCGAGAAGCGCAAGGACGCACAGCTAGCGCGCGAGGTCGAGTTTTCCATTCCGCGCGAGATGGATAAGGCGCAGGGCATCGAGCTTGCCCGCGACTTTGTGCAAGCGGAGTTTGTCGCGCGCGGCATGATTGCCGACCTCAATGTGCATTGGGATATCGGCGCGGACGGCCGGCCCAAACCCCATGCCCATGTCATGCTCACCATGCGCGCGGCGAACGAACAGGGGTTCGGCGCGAAGGAACGCGACTGGAACCGCACCGAGCTTGTCGAGCAATGGCGCGAGCGTTGGGCGGATCACGTCAACACCCGCCTTGCCGAACTCGACATTGACGCCCGCATCGACCACCGCAGCCTTGAAGCGCAGGGCATCGACCTAGAACCGCAAGACAAGATCGGCCCCGCAGCTTCGCGCATGGATGAGCGCGGCCTTGAGTCCGAGCGGATCGAGGATCACCGCGCCACCGCGCAGCGCAACGGCGAACGTATCATCGCGGAACCGCGTATCGCGCTCGACGCGATCACCCATCATCAGGCGACGTTCACCACCCGCGACCTTGCGATGTTCGTCCACCGGCACAGCGACGGCAAGGAGCAGTTCGACCGGGCGATGAGCGCCGTTCGCGGCTCGCCCGATTTGATCGCACTCGGCAAGGACGGGCGCGGCGATGACAGATTCACCAGCCGCGAGATGATCGAAACCGAACAGCGGTTGCAGCGCGCTTCGGAACTGCTTGCGACAAGCGAGCGGCACCGCACCGACGAGCAGGCCCGCGAGGCGGCTTTGACCGGCGCGGAGAGGCGCGGGTTGGAGTTGTCAGGCGAGCAGCGCGCAGCGTTCGAGCATGTGACGGGCGAGCGCGGCTTGAGCGTCGTCGTCGGTTACGCAGGCACGGGCAAGAGCGCCATGCTTGGCGTTGCGCGGGAGGCATGGGAGCGCGGCGGGTATGACGTGCGCGGCGCGGCACTGTCCGGCATCGCCGCCGAAGGGCTTGAGAACGGATCGGGCATTGCGTCGGGGACCATCGCCAGCATGGAACATGGCTGGTCGCAGGGCCGCGATATGCTCGGCCCTCGCGACGTGCTGGTGATCGACGAGGCGGGCATGGTCGGCACGCGCCAGATGGAGCGCGTGCTGTCCCATGCCGCCGACGCCGGCGCAAGGGTTGTGCTGGTGGGCGACCCGCAGCAGTTGCAGGCCATCGAGGCGGGCGCGGCGTTCCGTGCGATCCACGAACGGCACGGCGGCGTCGAGATTACAGAGGTTCGCCGCCAGCATGTCGAGTGGCAGCAGGACGCCACCCGCCAGCTCGCGACCGGCCGCACAGGTGAGGCGATCCGGGCCTATGCCGATCATGGCATGGTCCATGCCGCCGAGACGCGCGAACAGGCGCGTGCCGAACTTGTCGAGCAGTGGGGCCGCGAGCGCATCGCCGCGCCGGATCAGTCGCGGATCATCCTCACCCATACCAATGACGAGGTACGCGAACTGAACGAAGCGGCGCGCGACCGGATGCGCGAAGCGGGCCAGCTTGGCGACGACGTATTGGTGAAGGCCGAGCGCGGCAATCGCATGTTCGCATCGGGCGACCGCATCATGTTCCTTCGCAACGAGCGCGATTTGCAAGTGAAGAACGGCACGCTGGCGACCATCGAGAAGGTCAGCCCGGAGCATATCGCCGTCCGCACCGATGACGGGCGCTCCGTAGCCTTCGACACCAAGACTTACGCCCATCTCGATCATGGCTATGCCGCGACCTTCCACAAGGCGCAGGGCATGACCGTGGACCGGGCGCATATGCTCGCCACGCCGGGAATGGATCGCCACTCCGCCTATGTCGGCATGACCCGCCACAGGGACGGCGCGCAGGTTCACTATGGCCGCGATGACTTCAAGGACCAGTCCCGGCTTGCCGGTGTCCTGTCGCGCGAGCGGGCGAAGGACATGGCGAGCGATTATGCCCGCGCCGATCCGGCCAAGGAGTATGCCGAACGGCGCGGCATCACGTTTGGCGGGCGCATCGCGGAAATCGTCCGCCCGGTGGCGGAGAAGGCGCGCGGGATCTTCGACGGCTTGCGCCTCTCGCTCCCCGGTCAGCAGCGCGAGCCAGCGGCATCGCCCGAACGCCCGCGCGGCATCTTCGACGGTCTGGACCTGAGCGGCACGATATCCATGGCCGAGCGCGATCCGGCCCGCCAGCACCAGCGCGAGCATAAGCCGATGCGCGCCGGGGGCGTGCGCGGGGCGGTGGAACGCTACGCGAGAGCCTTGGACGCGATCCACCAGACCCGCGCGCAAGGCATCGACGCCATGCCCCACCAGCGCGAGGCGCTGGACCGCGCTAGGGAGACGCTGGACGCGATCCGGCCCAATGCCTCCGCCGACCTCACCAGCGCGTTCCGGGGTGAACCGGAACTGATCCGCGAGGCCGCGGAGGGGCGCGGCCAGGCCGCGCTACGAGCGATGAGCCAAGAGGCGGAATTGCGGGCCGATCCCTACGCCCGCGCCGACCGCTTCGTGGAGGGCTGGCAGCAGCTCCGGCAGGCGCAGGACGAGCTACGGCGCGACGGGGATTTCCGGGGCGCGAAGCGCGTCGGTCAGGACATGGCCGGGATGACGAAAAGTCTCGAACGCGACGCGCAGATGGAATCGCTGCTGTCCGGGCGGCGTCAGGAATTGGGCATCGACGTGGACATGGGCCGCAGCCTTGCCCGTGATTTGGCGGACTCCGTGCCGTTCGATCATGGCCGCGACCTTGGCATGAGCCGATAGGAGAAGGACATGGACGACATACAGCTACCCGGCACACTCCCCGGCGCACCGCCGCCGATGGACCCGGCGACACGGGCGTTCACCGAGCTTAAGGGCGAACTGGCGCTGCTCCGCCGCGCCATCGAGCATGTGGCGGCCGAGAAAGCGGACATAGAGATACCCGACTACAGCAACACCCTTGCCAAGCTGGCGAAATCCGTGATCGCCATCGAGAGCGCGCCCGCCCTGCAAATGACGCCGGAGGAGTTCCAGAGCCGCTTCGAGGTGGCGACGGCGCTGGCGCGGCGCGAGGATCAGGCCGCGATTACCGAGTTGAAGCGTAAGCGATAATTATCCCCCACGCGGGGCGGCTGGGCACGGGCTTCGGTAGGAAG
>CAZJXG010000097.1:0-12287 GCA_964549965.1 uncultured Sphingomonas sp.
CGGTGATCTTCGACGTGCAGCGCGGCGGCCCGTCAACCGGCATGCCGACGCGCACCCAGCAGTCGGACATATTGTCGGCCGCCTATGCCAGCCATGGCGATACCAAGCATGTGCTGCTGCTGCCCGAGGGACCGAATGAGTGTTTCGAATTCGGCGCGCTCGCCTTCGATCTGGCCGACCGGCTGCAGACGATGATCTTCGTCATGCTCGATCTCGACATGGGCATGAACGAATGGCTGATCGACCCGTTCGACTGGGATCATGATCGCGTGCTCGACCGCGGCAAGATCATGACCGCCGAGATGTTGGAGGCAGGCGCCGATTTCGGGCGCTACAAGGATGTCGATGGCGACGGTATCCCCTACCGGACCTTACCGGCGACCCATCCGTCGAAGGGCAGCTATTTCACGCGCGGCACCTCTCGCGATCCCTATGCGCGCTACAGCGAGGAAGGCGCGGTCTATGTCGACAATATGGAGCGGCTGCTCCGCAAGTTCGACACCGCCAAGACGATCGTGCCCGCGCCCATCGTTCGGAAGGCACCGCGCAAGACCAGCTATGGCGTGATCTATTATGGATCGACGAGCCCGGCGATGGATGAGGCGCTCGCCCAGCTGGAGGCCGAGGGGCTGGCGGTCGATGCGCTCCGCATCCGCGCTTTCCCGTTCGCGGGCGAGATTTTCGACTTCATCGCCGCGCACGACCTGGTGTTCGTCGTCGAGCAGAACAGGGACGCGCAGCTGCGCGCCTTGCTGATCAACGAGGGCGGGGTCGATCCGGCCCGGCTGGTGAAGGTTCTCAACTATGACGGCTCGCCGATCACGGCGCGCTTCATCAAGGCCGAACTGGCCAGGGGCATGGGTGTCGCGAAGCCCAGGGCCGGGGAGATGGTGCGATGACCTATATAGCCAAGCCGGAATTCCACCATCCGTCGCTCAAGTCGAACGCATTGGGCTTCACGCGGCGCGACTATGAGGGAAAGGTTTCGACTCTCTGCGCCGGGTGCGGCCATGATTCGATCAGTGCCGCGATCGTGCAGGCCTGTTTCGAGATCGACCTGGAGCCGCATCGCCTCGCCAAGCTGTCCGGGATCGGCTGCTCGTCCAAGACTCCCGATTATTTCCTGGGGGCCAGCCATGGTTTCAACACTGTCCACGGCCGCATGCCATCGGTGCTGACCGGCGCCAATCTCGCCAATCGCGACCTGATCTATCTCGGCGTTTCCGGCGATGGCGACAGCGCCTCGATCGGCCTCGGCCAGTTTGCCCATGCGATGCGGCGCGGGGTCAACATGGCCTATATCGTCGAGAATAATGGGGTCTATGGCCTGACCAAGGGCCAGTTTTCCGCCACCGCCGACAAGGGTAGCAAATCCAAGAAGGGCGTGGTCAATTCGGACAGCGGGATCGATCTGGTCGGCCTCGCGCTCCAGCTCGGTGCCACCTTCGTCGCGCGCAGCTTTTCGGGCGACAAGGAACAGCTGGTGCCGCTGATCAAGGCAGCGCTGCGCCACAAGGGTGCGGCCTTCATCGACGTGCTCAGCCCCTGCATCGCCTTCAACAATCACAAGGGTTCGACCAAGAGCTTCGACTGGGTGCGCGAGCATAATGAGGCTGTGAACCGGCTCGATGTGATGCAGGGCCGCATGGCGGTCAGGGCGAAATACGAACCCGGATCACTGACCGAAGTGACCCAGCATGACGGATCGGTGCTGCTGCTCCGCAAGATAGCGGAGGATTATGACCCGACCGACCATGTCGGCGCGATCAACTATCTCCAGCAGGCACATGCCGCCGGCGAGATCGTCACCGGCCTGCTCTATGTCGACCCGGAGGCAGAGGATCTGCACGACGCGCTCGGCACCGTGAAGCGACCATTGAACGCGCTGTCGGACGATGAGCTGGTGCCTTCGGCGGCCGCGCTCGACAAGGTCAACGCGGCATTGCGCTGAGTCTATCGGGCGTCGCCGGCGGCTGAGCCGCGGTAAGAAGTCAAAAGCGATTGGACGACCCGTGCCGGACGTTCGCAACGCGCGCGGCGGGCATGATCGCGGTCGCCCCCAGGGGCGCTCAAATGATCAGATGCCGATCTTGTCCGGCTGTTTCCTGTCGCCGGCCTGCTGGCGGTTGTCGCCGACCTTGCCCACATCCTTGCGCGGTTTGCCGCTCTTCGTGCGCATCGCGTTGGCCTGCGCACCCGCAAGCACCGGTCCGCATGCCGCCGCCTTGGCATCGCCGACGTCGACGAAGGCAAGCACCGCTGCGAGTGGGCTGGCGACGAGACCGAGGCCGAGGCCCACGCCGCCCCGAGTCAGCAGCTGCGGGCTGATGATGTTGATACCCGGCTGGGCAAAATAGCCCTTGATGCCCACTGGCGACTGGCCGGAGAACAGGCTGAACTTCTTGCCGTCCGCGCGGAAGTTCATATCCAGCGACTCGTCCTTGAAGCTGAAGCCGCCCGTCGCGGTCATCACATTCTTGTCGGTGTCGATCAGGATCGGATCGGCCGCCGCGACGCCGTCGCGCACCGTGAAGCCCAACAGGCCGCAATTGATCTCGATCGGTTTCTTCAGCTTGTCCTGGATCAGCTTCTGCAAGAACAGGCCGATGTCGAACTCCGCCAGCTGAACATATTGGGTCCAGAAGGTGCCCTTGGGCAGGATGATCGCAATCCGGCCGTTCGAGGTGGCGAGCGAATCACGCAGCGTGTCGCCGGTTCCCTGCATCTTGATGCGGGCCTTGACCGTGCCGGTGGTGCCGGCCTGCGCGACGCCGAAGCCTGCTAGCAGCTTGCTCATCGGGGTAGGCGACAGGCGGATGTCATAATCGGTGATCACCGCCGGCACCCGCGCGTTGATGGTGATATCGGAGGCGAGTTTGCCGCCGGCGATATCGAAGCTGAGCGGCGACAGGGTCATCAGGCTCTTGTCGAGGTCGAAGGTCAGATCGACGTTCGAGATCGGGAATTTCGGATTCCGGAAATCCTTCACCTTGTACAGGATATGCGCGTCGAAATTTCGGATCGACTCCATCCGCAGCGGCGCATCGGGCAGGATGCGCGGCGTGCCGCCGGTCTGCGCGACGGCGGCCTGCGGACCCTGGGCTGCGAGCGCCTGCGGCGCATAACCGATGAACGGGCCGACATCGATGATGTCGACCAGGTTCGAATCGAACATCGCGTCGAGGAACAGCCGTTCCTTCGGGAAGCTGATCGTCATCTTGCCGTGCAGATCGCTGGCGCCATAGCGGCCGTTGATTCGGGTAAAGCGCCATTCGCCGCCGGCCTTGGTCAGCTTCGACGTGAACCAGTAGGTGCGGGTGTCGGGCGCCGCGACGCCAAGGAAGTCGAACAGCAGCCGGACGTTCGGACCGCGCACCTTCAGGTTCAGGTCCGAACCCTCGATCTGGGTCGCGGCGGGCAGGATACCGTTCAGGTCGAGATAGGTCGGCCCGGATCTGGCGTGCATCTCGAACCGGGTACGGCCGAACGTCACCGTCGAATTGGGCGAAAGCAGCGCGCCGTACATGGTGAATGGCTTGGAGCGCAGCGTGCCCGTGCCGGTAAACGGCACCTTGCCGTCGATGCGCGTGTCGCCGGCCGCGATGTCGCCAACCTTGATGTCGGTGCGCAGGAACAGCTGAGGGTCGACGTAACGGACCTCGGTGTTGGTCACGTCGGCGCGGCCGATTGTCGGCCACTGGAAGGGCTCACCCTTCTGGTTGGGATCGCCAAAGGTCCAGGTGTTGCGCTTCTGGGCGTCCCATTCGGCGTCGACTTTGCCGCCGTCGAGCACCAGCCATTCGGCGCGTCTTTCGCCGAACAGCGCCGGGATCGTCTTGATCCTCGTGGCGATGTGCTTCGCCTCGAAGAAATTGGGCTTCGACGCCCATGTCGGATTCGAGATGGTCATCCCGTCGGCGACGAAGCGCGCGTCGATGATGTCGAAATAGAATTGGAAATCGCCGGCCACCTTCACCTGCCGCTCGGTCATCCGGCTGGCGATCGATTCGAACGTCGGTTTAAGGAAACGGCCCTTGGTCACGAACAGGATCGTCCAGGCGAGCACGATCAACCCGATGATCGTCGCCACCACCGCGAATCCGATGGCGAGCGTCCAGTTGGCCCGATCGTGGCGCTGGCGCGTCGGCGGGGCGGGGGGCGCTGTATCGCCCTTGGGTGCGTCGATCGGCGGGTGCGGTTCTACTACCATAACCCCGTGGAACCCCTATCGGGTGGGGGCGGTTCCGCTTCGGCCGTCACGGGGGCTTCCGCATGGGTTGCAATCCCCGGACAGGCCCCTTATAGGCCCGCGCTTCCGCGATTTGATGGACGGTCCGGCTGAATGGGCTGCCGTGGCTGTCTGCAAACGTCGCATACAGGAGACGAAAATGCCCAAGCTCAAGACCAAGAGCGGCGTCAAAAAGCGCTTCAAGCTCACGGCGACCGGGAAGATCAAGCATGGCGTCGCTGGCAAGCGTCACCGGCTGATCAGCCATAATGCCAAATATATCCGCCAGAATCGCGGCACCAGTGTTCTCGCCGAGGCCGATACGGCCCGCGTGAAGCTCTGGGCGCCGTACGGCCTGAACTAAGGAGGGCCGGTAAATGGCACGCGTCAAGCGCGGTACGACCACCCACGCCAAGCACAAGAGGATTCTTGGTGCGGCGAAGGGCTATTATGGTCGCCGCAAGAACACCATCCGCATCGCACGTCAGGCCGTCGAAAAGGCCGGCCAGTACGCTTATCGCGACCGCAAGGTTAAGAAGCGTTCGTTCCGTGCGCTCTGGATCCAGCGCATCAACGCCGCGGTTCGGGCCGAAGGCCTGACCTATGGCGTGTTCATGCACGGCCTCAAGCTTGCGGGCGTCGAACTGGACCGGAAGGTCCTGGCCGATCTCGCCATGCACGAGGGCGCGGCCTTTAGCGGCATCATCGCCCAGGCCAAAGCCGCCCTTCCCGAAGGCGCCCGCATCGCGGCGTAAAGGGATTTCAAGTCAGGTGGTTCCACCTGACGGCTCGGAAATCCCGGCAGCGAGCCAGGTCTTCGGACACAGGAACAGGGAGGGCGCGGTGGCCGATGTCACCGCGCCCTTTTTGTTTTTGGGGGCGGTCTACTCCAACATTCGTCATTCCCGCGGATGCGGGAATCCATGGAAAGGGTGCCAATTAGGCTCCAGCCGCCCGCCGCCCATAGATTCCCACATTCGTAGGAATGACGATAGGAGGTTGGATGGACAAGCAGCCGACGGTCTACATCCTGGCCAGTGGCAGGCATGGCACGCTGTACCTCGGAGTGACATCGGATCTGCCCGGGCGCATGCACCAGCACCGCGAAGGGTTGATCAAAGGCTTTACCAGCCGCTACGGGGTCACTCGCCTCGTCCGCTTCGAGCGCTTCGACGATATGGCGGCAGCCATCCATCGCGAGAAGCAGCTCAAGAAGTGGAACAGGGCCTGGAAGACCGAACTGGTCGAAACGCAAAACCCTCATTGGGAGGACCTTGCGGTAACGATCCTGGGCTTTCCGCCGTCGGGGGACTAACCCCTTACCGTCATTCCCGCGAAAGCGGGAATCCCCGGAGACGGTGCGCTGATTGTCGGACGCTTTGCCGTCCATGGATTCCCGCTTTCGCGGGAATGACGAAGATTGTGGGGCTTGAGTGAGCAAAGACGAACAGAATCAGTCGCTTTCCGAGATCGCAGCGGCGGCGACGCTCGCCGATCTGGAGGCGATTCGCGTGGCGAAGCTCGGCAAGGCGGGGACGATCACCGCGCTGCTCAAGACCTTGGGCGGGATGACGCCCGAGCAACGCCAGGCCGAAGGCCCGAAGATACACGCGCTGCGCGAAGCTGTGACTGCCGCGATCGCCGACCGGAAGGCGGCGCTGGAGGCGGCGGCCCTCGATGCGCGTCTGGCCACCGAGACGCTCGACATGAGCCTGGCCGTGTCGACCGGATCGCAGGGGTCGGTCCATCCGGTGTCGCAGGTGATGGACGAACTGGCGGAGATTTTCGCCGATCTGGGTTTCGCGGTCGCCACCGGGCCCGAGATCGAGGACGACTGGCATAATTTCACCGCACTCAACATCCCGGAAACCCATCCGGCTCGGGCGATGCACGACACCTTCTATTTCCCCGACGGTGAGGATGGGGCGAAGAAGATGCTGCTGCGCACGCACACGTCGCCGGTGCAGATCCGCACGATGCTGAACCAGAAGCCGCCGATCCGGATCATCGCGCCGGGGCGGACCTATCGTTCGGATTCGGATGCGACGCACACCCCGATGTTCCATCAGGTCGAGGGGTTGGTGATCGATCGCGGCATCCATATGGGCCATCTCAAATGGACGCTGGAGACCTTTGTGAAGGCCTTCTTCGAGCGCGACGACATCGTGTTGCGGCTGCGCCCCAGCTTCTTTCCCTTCACCGAACCCTCGGCCGAGGTCGATGTCGGCTTCACCTGGGAGAAGGGCCGGCGGGTGATCGGTGGCGATCCGGCGGCCGGCAATGGCGGCTGGATGGAAATTCTCGGATCGGGGATGGTCCATCCGAAGGTGATCGCCGCCTGCGGCCTCGATCCCGATGAGTGGCAGGGCTTCGCCTTCGGCTGCGGCATCGATCGGCTGGCAATGCTCAAATATGGGATGGACGATTTGCGCGCCTTCTTCGATGGCGATCTGCGCTGGCTGAAGCATTATTGCTTCGCGGCCCTCGACGTGCCCACGCTGTCGGGAGGAGTCGGCGCATGAAGTTCACCCTGAGCTGGCTCAAGGAGCATCTCGACACCGAGGCGAACCTGACCACGATCCTCGAGGCCCTGACCAAGGTCGGGCTGGAGGTCGAGGGCGTCGACGACCCCGCCGAGAAGCTGGGCGCCTTTCGCATTGCGCGCGTGCTGAGTGCCGCGCCCCACCCGCAGGCCGACAAGCTGCAGGTGCTGTCGGTCGATGTCGGCCAGGGCGATCCGCTGCAGGTGGTCTGCGGCGCGCCCAATGCGCGCGCTGGGCTCATCGGCGTGCTGGGGCAGCCGGGCGACTATGTACCCGGCCTCGACGTCACCCTGAAGATCGCGGCGATCCGCGGTGTCGAATCGCGCGGGATGATGTGCTCGATGCGCGAGTTGGAACTCGGCGAAGGGCATGATGGCATCATTGAGCTGCCTGCCGACGCTCCGGTGGGCCAGGTCTATGTCGATTGGGCGGGCCTCGCCGATCCGGTGATCGACGTCGCCATCACGCCGAACCGACAGGACTGCATGGGCGTGCGCGGCATCGCCCGCGATCTGGCGGCCGCCGGGATCGGTACGCTGAAGTCGATCAACCTGCCGAGCATCGCCGGTCAGGGGGATTGCCCGATCGAGATCCGCACTGACGATCCCGAAGGCTGTCCCGCCTTTTTCGGCCGGGTGGTGAAGGGTGTCGTCAACGGCGACAGCCCCGACTGGCTGGCCAGTCGGCTGAAGGCGGTCGGCCAGCGCCCGATCTCGGCGCTCGTCGACATCACCAACTATGTGATGCTCGACCATGGCCGCCCGCTCCATGTCTATGATCTCGCGAAGCTCCATGGCCCGCTGGTCGCCCGCAAGGCGAAGCCGGGCGAGCAGGTTCTGGCGCTCAACGAGAAGACCTACACGCTCGACGAGACGATGACGGTGATCGCCGATGCCGAAGGCGCCGACGATATCGGCGGCATCATGGGTGGTGAGAGGTCCGGCGTCTCCGGTGCGACCCGCGACGTGTTGATCGAATGCGCCTATTTCACGCCCGAGAGCATAGCGCGTACCGGCCAGAAGCTCAGCATCACCTCCGATGCGCGCAGCCGTTTCGAACGCGGCGTCGATCCGCAGTTCCTCCCCGCCGGCCTCGCCATCGCGACCAAGATGGTGATCGACATCTGCGGGGGTACGCCAACCCAGGCAATCGAGGCAGGCACCCCGCCTTCGGGCACCAAGGCGCTGCGCTACGACCCGTCGCTGACCGAGAAGCTGGCGGGTCTCCCCGTCGAGGCCGATCGCCAGCGCACGATCCTTGCTTCGCTCGGCTTCGGGATCGACGCGGTATGGAACGTCTCCGTGCCGAGCTGGCGCCGTGACATCGATGGCGCAGCGGATCTGGTCGAAGAAGTGGTCCGCATCATCGGCATCGACAACATCCCGTCGACCCCATTGCCGCGGGCCGAGGGTGTCGCACGGCCGACCGCGACCCAGCAGCAGATGATCGAGCGCCGCGCCCGCCGCGCCGCTGCCGCGCGCGGCCTCAATGAGGCCGTGACGTGGAGCTTCGTCTCGGAGGCGGAGGCGGCCCCCTTTGGCGGGGGCGGCTGGACGCTGGCCAACCCGATCAGCGAGGATCTGAAGGTGATGCGGCCGTCGCTGCTGCCGGGCCTGATCGCCGCCGCGCGCCGCAATGCCGATCGCGGAGCGGGCAGTATCCGCCTGTTCGAGATCGGCCGCCGCTATCTGGCGGATCGCGAGAGCGTGACTCTCGGTCTGATCCTCGCCGGGGATCGCAACCCGCGCGACTGGCGCAGCGGCAAGACGCAGGGCTTCGACGCCTATGACGCAAAGGCCGAGGCGGTGGCGCTGCTCGGCGCGTCGGGCGCGCCCGTCGACCGGCTTCAGCTGTTCGAAACCGTTTCCGCGGGTGTCTATCATCCGGGGCGTTCGGGCTCGCTGCGGCTGGGGCCCAAGACGGTGCTGGCCGAATTCGGCGAACTGCATCCCGCGATCGCACGCGCCTTTGACATAGAAGGCACCGCCGTGGCCGCAGAAGTCTACCTCGATGCGATCCCGGCGAAGCGGGGCGTCGCCGGTCATATGCGCGAGGCCTATGCGCCGCCGGCGCTTCAGCCCGTGCGCCGCGATTTCGCCTTCCTGATGGCAGCGGACAAGGCGGCAGACGATCTGCTGCGGGCCGTACGCGGCGCCGACAAGGCGGCGATCGTCGAGGCACGGCTGTTCGACGTCTTTGTGGGTGCCGGCGTTGCAGAGGGCGAGAAGTCGGTCGCGATCGAGGTGGTGCTTCAGCCCGCCGAGAAGAGCTTCACCGATGCCGAACTGCAGGCGATCTCGGAAAAGATCGTCGCGGCGGCGGCCAAGCTGGGCGCGCGGCTGCGGGGCTAGACGGGGGCTTTCGCCGCGCTCAGCCGCGCCGAATAGCTGTGCCAGGTGAAGATCGCTGCCGCGCCGCGGTGCGGGCTCCAGTTCTGGGCGATGCGGCGCGTCTCGCCTTCGTTGGGGCGCTCGGCCAGGCCTATCAGCCTGCCCGTCTCGATCTGTACGGCGAGATCGCCGGCAGGCCAGATGTCGCCGCGTCCCTCTGCGAACAGCAGGTAGATTTCCGCCGACCACCGCCCGATCCCCTTGATCGCGGTCATCTGGGCGATCGCCTCCTCATCGTCTGGGGGCAGCCGGTCAAAATCGATCGAACCACTCGCGACATGATCGGCCAGGCTTTTCGCATAGGCGACCTTCTGCCGCGACAGGCCGGCGGCACGAAGCAGGTCGTCGGGCGCCGCCGCGACCGCCTCGGGCGCGAGCCCCGCTCCGACCATCGTCTCCAGCTTTGTCCAGATCGCGTTCGCCGCAGCGACGCTCACCTGCTGGCCGACGATAGTGCGCAGCAGCGTCTGGTAGCCGCGTTCGCGGATGCGGGGAGGCGGATAGCCGATCGCGGCCAGACCACGTTCGAACGCCGGCTCGATCGCGGCCAGCGCATCGAGGCTCGTGCGTATTTGCTGCGCGGAAAGGCTCATTTCGGTTCCTGCTCTTGATTTCGCGACACGCGCACGACATAGCCGCGCCGATTGCCGATGAAATTGTTCGGGGGAGTGCTAATGCCCAAGTTGGTTGTCGTCACGCGTGAGGGCGAAGAATCGGTTCTCGACGTCGAGGCCGGCCTGTCGGTCATGGAAGCCATCCGCGACAACGGCATTGATGAGCTGCTGGCTCTGTGCGGCGGCTGCTGCTCCTGCGCCACCTGCCATGTTTATGTCGATCCCGCCTTCACCGGCCTGCTTCCCGACATGAGCGATGATGAAAACGACCTGCTCGACAGCAGCGATCACCGCGACGAGCGCTCGCGCCTGTCCTGCCAGCTCGCGATGACCAACGAGTTGGACGGCCTGACCATCACGATCGCACCGGAAGACTGATAGGGCCGGGCCCCGGCCCGGACCTCCCGATTCTTGCGATTGCAACCTACTGCTTGAATAGGGTGAAGGCGGTCGCGCACCACGGCGCGATTCTAGCCCCGCGTGGTGATCGCGTAGAGGGCGATGGCCGCCGCGTTCGAGATGTTCAGGCTCTCGACCTTGGGACTGATCGGCAGCTTCGCCAGCTCGTCGCAATGCGCCTCGGTGTTCTGGCGCATGCCCTCTCCCTCGGCGCCCAGAACGATCGCGATGCGGGCTTCGCCCATCACCTCCGCCAATGTTCCCTTGGCGTGGCCGGTCAGGCCGATCCGCCAGAAGCCGGCTTCGGCGATCTCCTCCAGCCCGCGCGCGAGGTTGACGACGCGGACCCAGGGGACCAGTTCCAGCGCACCCGAGGCCGAACGGGCCAGCGCGCCCGATTCGGGCGGGGCATGACGATCCTGGGTGATGATCCCGACCGCGTCGAAGGCCGCCGCAGATCGCAGCACCGCGCCGACATTATGCGGATCGGTCACCTGGTCGAGCACGACGAGCGGGCGGCGATGGCCCTGCGCCTGCTCCAGCAGGTCGCCCAGCCAGATATCCGGCAGCGGATCGACCTCGATCACCAGGCCTTGATGCGGGGCATCCTGTGGCACCAGCCGGCCAAGATCGGCGACGTCGGCAAAGGTCACGGGAATGACGGGCGGCAGATCGAGCGCGGCCAGCGCCTCGCGCGTGCCCCACATGCGGCGCACGGTGCGATTGGGGTTGGCGAGCGCCGCGATCACGGCGTGGCGGCCCCAAAAGCGGGGACGGCCCTGAGCGGGCTGGGAAGGGCGATGACCTCGGCGCATGGGTGCAGCCTTAGCGATGACGAAGGCTGTCAGGCAAGCATCGCGATGACAGACTTTTTTCGCGTCCGCGGCGTTGACAGCCGCGCTTCGAGCGGTCATGGAGCCGCCTCGCTTTAGGCGCCTCTGGAAGGGTGGCCGAGTGGTTAAAGGCAGCAGACTGTAAATCTGCCCGTGCAAGCGTACGCTGGTTCGAATCCAGCCCCTTCCACCATATCAACTTGTTGATATGTAATGACTTTCCTGCCGAGGCGTTGAGTTTCGAGCGGACCGCGCTTCAGGGCGTGTGTAATTCTGGTGAAATCAGTCGGAACTTTGCCTCGCGCGAATGGCGTTAGTCGCCGTCTGCGCAGACAACTATCCGCGCGTTCGATCGAGATACCCGTCACCGCTTAATGCGTTATATCGGGCTTCTGCCAACTGTGGATCAGGGAGCGGGAGTCTATGGGGGTGGGGGCGTTCCCAATGCGACTGGCATGCGAAGCGTTGAAGAGAGGCCTGGGCCACGTCCGCGTGTTCGCTCAAGTCGTCTGGGGTGCATTTCAGCCGGGTCTTGCAACGATCGTTCGGCGGATTGTCGATCGACATCTTCGCAGCAACAGCGAAGTTGAAGATCACCGCTACCCCCGCTTCATACGACTAGCCAGATGGGCGGTCCGCCGTCCGTTCCTCGCAGCGGCGATTGTCGCCCTTCCGTACCTTTACGTGTTTACGCTGGCCTATGCGGGATGGGTGTTGGCGATCGAACTTGCGACCGATGCGGACGCGAGCGTGCGCGATTTTTGGACGATCAATGTCGGTGTGCTGGGGGTTCAAGCAACCTTAGTGGGGCTGGTTTTTCCGCTCGTCATCGCGTTTGTTGGGCTTTTCAACCAGGGGCGCGCCTCATTCGCTTCCCGCCTGACAATTTATATCCAGTCGTCGAACGCGATCTTCGTCGGCGTCAGCTCGCTGGCTTTGTGCGTCGCGATAACGATCGAACTGCCCTTTGCGAGCCTAATGAACGACACCGGCGCTGCGGTTACGCTGCTCAACGTAGGCTGGTTCGCAATCAACTCGGCTGCGCTCGCCTATTTCGTCTTGAAGACAATTGCATTTCTTCATCCCGAACGGCGCGCGCCGATCATACGGTCCTATGTCGCTAACGTGACGTGGCCGCGCGAACTCACCGATAGCGTGATGTCGAATCGGTGGGCCAATGTCGTCGCTTACGGCTACCTTCCAAGCGGCGACGAATCGGACCCGTTTTCCCAAAATGAGCGTGCCCGAACTTGGTATTCAGGGCTATGGGATCGAGGCGA
>CAZJXG010000098.1:0-12184 GCA_964549965.1 uncultured Sphingomonas sp.
GTGGAGAATCTCCGCCAGCGCCGGATGAACCTGCGCCGCCGCTACAAGATCCAGGACGTGATCCGCCGCCGACAGGTGCTGCTGGTCCAGGTCGTCAAGGAAGAGCGCGGCAACAAGGGCGCGGCCCTCACCACCTATCTGTCGCTGGCGGGCCGCTATTGCGTGCTGATGCCGAACACGAGCCATGGCGGCGGTATCAGCCGCAAGATCTCGAACGCTGCGGATCGCAAGCGTCTGAAGGTCATCATGGCCGAGCTGAACCTGCCGCGTACGATGGGCTGCATCGTCCGTACCGCCGGCCTCCAGCGCACCAAGACCGAGATCAAGCGCGACTTCGACTATCTCGCCCGCCTGTGGGACGAGATTCGCGAAAACACGCTGAGCTCCTCTGCGCCTGCGCTGATCTATGGCGACAGCGACCTGATCAAGCGTGCCATCCGCGACATCTATAATCGCGACATCGACGAGGTGATCGTCGAGGGCGAGGAGGGCTATCGCCAGGCGCGGCAGTTCATGAAGCTGCTGATGCCGAGTCATGCCAAGAAGGTGGGGCTCTATGCCGATGCCGTGCCGCTGTTCCAGCGCTTCGGCGTCGAGGACCAGCTCGCGGCGATGTACCAGCCGGTCGTCCAGCTCAAGTCGGGCGGCTATCTGGTGATCAACCCGACCGAGGCACTGGTGTCGATCGATATCAACTCGGGCCGCTCCACCCGCGAGCATAATATCGAGCAGACCGCGACCGCGACCAATCTGGAAGCGGCGCATGAGATCGCGCGCCAGCTGCGCCTGCGCGACATGGCCGGCCTCGTCGTCATCGACTTCATCGATATGGAGAACAACTCCAATATCCGTAAGGTCGAGAAGGCGATGAAGGAGGCGCTGAAGAACGATCGCGCCCGCATCCAGGTTGGCCGCATCTCCAGCTTCGGCCTGTTCGAGATGAGCCGCCAGCGGCTGCGCACCGGCGTACTCGAAGCCTCGACCCGCCAGTGCCCGCATTGCGAGGGCACCGGGCTGGTCCGCACCGCCTCGTCGGCCGGCTTGTCGGCGCTCCGCATGCTCGAGGACGAGGCCGCCCGTGGCCGCGGCTCGCGGCTGATGCTGCGGGCGAGCCAGGAGGCCGCCCTCTATGTGCTCAACCGCAAGCGCGCCGAACTGGCCGAGATCGAGGACCGCTATGGCGTGGTCATCGAGATCCTCTCGGACGGTACGCTCGAAGGCGCGCGGATGAGCGTCGAGGCCGGCGGCCCGCCGCCGAGCCACGCACCCCGCCTGCCCGCGCCGATACCGATCGAACTCGATGACGACATCGAGGATGAGATCGACGAGGAGGAAGAAGAGTTCGAGGCCGGCGAAGAGGGCGAGGAGTCTGAAGGCCAGGAAGACGGCGAGCGGGGAGATGGCAGCCGTCGCCGCCGTCGTCGTCGTCGTCGTCGTGGCGGTCGCGGTCGTGACCAGGATGGTCAGGCCGAGGGCGGCGAGGCCGGGGACGCCGTCGAGGCGGAAGCGGGCGACGAATCCGAATCGGCTGATGGCGAAGCCGGGGCGGAGGCTGGTGGAGAGGACGCCAATGGCGAACCCCGCCGTGGCCGTCGCCGTGGTCGCCGGTCGGGCCGTCGCCGTGGCGGTGCCGAAGGCGGCGAGATGACGCCGGCCGAGGCCGCCGAATCGATCATGGCCGAGGAACTGCCCGCCGTCGCGCCCGAAGCACCGGTCGAAGCCGCGGCACCGGTCGAGGAGGCTGCCCCCAAGGGCCGCCGTCGCCCCCGTGCCCGCAAGGCCGATGCAGTCGTTGCCGTCGAGGCGCCTGTCGCCGAGGAAGCAGCGCCGGTGGTGTCGGAGCCCGAACCCGAACCCGAACCCGTCGTCGAGGCGGCCAAGCCGAAGCGGACCCGTCGCAAGAAGGCTGATGTCGTCGCGGACGTGGCTGAGGACGTAGCCGTCGCCGAGCTGGCACCGGCCGAGCCCGTCGCCGAGGAGGCGCCCGTCGAGGAGCCGGCTCCGAAGAAGCGCCGCTCGCGCGCCAAGGCCGCTCCGGCCGAGGCTGCCGAAACGGTGGTTGCGGAAGCCGTGGCCGAGCCGGCTGTCGAAGCCGAGGAGGAGGACGGGTCGCCGCCACGCCGTGGCTGGTGGCAGCGGACCTTCGGCGCCTGATCATGACCGGCGGGCCTCGATTGCCGAGGTCCGCCGCGTCATCGCTTCACGCGCGGTTCAGCCGGGTGGGCCGAGCTATGACGATCATGGGCCAATCCGTCTTTTCCAGGTTTCGCGCGGTCTTCATGCTGCGCGCGCTGATCGCCCTGATCGCGGCGCTGTCGATCACGGCGCAGCCGGTCGCGGCACAGTCGATCCTGCGCGATGCCGAAACCGAAGCATTCCTGAAGGAAATATCGGCGCCACTGGTTGTCGCGGCCGGGCTTCAGCCGGGTAATGTCGACATCATCCTGATCGGGGACAAATCGATCAACGCGTTCGTCGCCGGCGGCCAGGCCGTCTACATCCATAGCGGCCTGATCGAGACCGCCGACAACGCCAACGAGGTCCAGGGCGTCATCGCGCATGAGCTGGGCCACATCACCGGCGGCCATATCATCCGCTTCGGTGAGGGCGCCCGCGGCGCGACCGGCATCACCCTGCTGTCGCTGCTGCTCGGCGCGGCGGCGATGGCGGCGGGGTCGGCCGATGCCGGCATGGGCGTCATCATGGCGGGCCAGCAGGCGGCGCTCGGCAAGTTCCTCGCCTTCAACCGTGTTCAGGAAGCCAGCGCGGACGCCGCCGGCGTCGGTTTCCTCGAAAAGGCCGGCATATCGGGCAAGGGCATGCTCAGCTTCTTCCTGAAGCTGAAGCAGGAAGAATATCGCTACGCGTCCACCTATGCCTCGGTCGATCCCTTCATGCAGACCCACCCGATGTCGGGCGAGCGCGAGTCGACGCTGTCGGCGGATGTGCTGCGGTCCCCGGCCTATGGCAAGAAGACCGATCCGGCGATCGAGGCGCGCTTCGAGCGGATCAAGGCCAAGCTGATCGGCTATATGGACGATCCGACCAGTGCGCTGCGCAAATATCCCGAGCGCGACCAGAGCGCACCCGCCCATTATGCGCGGGCCTATGCCTGGCATCGCGGCGCCTATCCCGACAAGGCGGCGGAAGAGGTGGCCAAGCTCGTCGCCATCTCTCCCGAAGATCCCTATTTTCGGGAGCTGCAGGGGCAGATATTGCTGGAATCGGGCAAGCCACGGGAGGCGCTGGCGCCGTTGCGGATGGCGGTGAAGGGAACGCGCGGTTCGCCGCTGATCTCCTCGCTGCTCGGGCATGCGCTGCTCGCGACCGAAGATCCCGAAAACCTCACCGAAGCGCGTGATGTGCTGAAGGTCGCGGTGTCGCGCGATCGCGACAACCCGTTCGCCTGGTTCACGCTCGGCATGGCCTATTCGCGGCTGGGGGACGAGCCTCGCGCCCAGCTCGCCACGGCCGAGCGCTATGCGCTGCTCGGCAATACGCGACTGGCGATGGCGAGCGCCGAGGCCGCCATGTCGCGCATCCCGCGCGGCACCCCCGATTATATCCGTGCGGAGGACATCGCCCTGTCCGCGCGCGCCGAAGCGAGTGACAAGAAGCGCCGATGACGATCCGTGAATTCATGCAGCGCCACAGCCGGCTGGCGACGACGATCGGCGCGGGCTCGGCGATCCTGTTCGGCATAGCCGCCGCCTGGCTGACCCAGCGCCACACCGCGCCGAAGGTGGCCAACAAGGCCGAGATCGAGTTGGTCGTGCGCGACTATATCCTCGCCCATCCCGAAATCATTCCGCAGGCGATCGACCGCCTGCGCGACCGCCAGAGCCGCGACGCCTATTCCCAGAACAAGGCTGCGCTGGAAACGCCCTTCGCTTCGGCCTGGGCGGGCGCTGAGAAGGGCGATGTCACCCTGGTGATGTTCACCGACTATGCCTGCGGCTATTGCCGGACGAGCCTGCCCGATATCGAACGGCTGATCGAGGGCGATCCCCGGCTGAAGGTGGTCTGGCGCGAAATCCCGATCCTGGGGCCGGGCAGCGAGATCGCGGCCAAGGCGAGTCTGGCCGCCGCCCAGCAGGGCGCCTTCCGTACCTTCCACGAACGGATGTTCGCATCGGGCCAGCCCAATGGCGACAAGGTGTCGGCCGTGCTGCGATCGATGCCGCTCGATCTGCGCCGAATCCAGCGCGACGTCGACGGCCCCGAGGTGGCGGCCGAAATCCGCCGCAACATGGAACTTGCCGGGCGCATCGATCCCGCGCTGGCGACTCCCACATTCGTGGTCAACGGAGAGATGCTTAAGGGAGCGGTCGGTTATGACGCGCTCAAGCAGGCCGTCACCGATGCCAGGGCGCGTGCGAAGGCCTGAGCGGCTGCTCTAGCGTTTCACCACGCCCTCGACCGTCGCGGTCGATGGATGATGCCGATCCAGATGCCGCTTGATGATCTTCAGGTTGCGGCTGTTCGATCGGAAGAAGAAATCGGGGATCGCCCCGATCCAGGGAATCGCGCCCAGCAGCAGATCAAGCCCGACATTGCCGAACATCCGCGCCATCTGCCATTTCGATATGCCGAGGTTGCGGGCCTCCCAGGCGAGCCAGCTGCCCATCACCGCGCCGATCGCGGGGCCGACCACGGGGATGAGGTCGAGCAGTACGTCGAGACCGATCGGCTTGTTGATGCCCGGCAGCACGAACATTCGTTCGAGCAAGCCCTCCATCGCCTCGACGCGGCGGCGAACCGACGCGGCATCCCGGCCCAGGCCGGGCATGCGATCCGCAAGCCCGTCGAAATCGGCTCTTGTCGGCCCTCGCATGCGATTATCTCCAGCTATCATGGCCGCTCATCGCATCAGCGGCCATTTTGGTTCCCGATCAGCGGTGCCAACGGGTGCACGGCACGCGCATTCAGCCGGAAACCGGGCAGGTCTGGCGCGGCAAGGGACCAGCGTAGCGGCTGGGCGATAGGGATGAACGGCGCGATCGCCGCCAGCCTCTGCTCGGCCTCGCCGATCATCCGCGCTCGCAGCGCCGGATCGGTGGTGGACCTGGCGATCGCGAAGGCCTTGTCGGCTTCCTCGCTGCAGGGCCGCCCACGCGCGCACAGAAACCAGGACAGATACCAGTCGGCCAGATCGGCAGGCGCTACCGCGTCGATCAGCCGCAGGTCGGCGGCGTCGGTCGACCGGACCCGCACCGCATCGATCCCGATCGCGCGCCATTGCCGCCGGATCGCCACGAACAGGATCGTCGAGCCCGGCCCTTCGGGCATGGCCACTTCGATCCGTAGCGGGCCGTCCGCCTCAGCCTGCTGGGAGCGCCAGATCCCTACGATCCGCCGTGCCGTGCCGACCCGGATGGCGAATGCCTGCCGGTCCGATCCGCGCACATTGGCAAAGGCCTGCGCCCAGAAGGGCCGGCTGGGTTCCGCGAGGTCGGTAAGACCCGGCGGCAGGATGGCCTGCGCGGGGCGCCATCCGGGCGCACCGAGTGCCGCGCCGAGCGCATTGCGGTCCAGCGCCATCGACAGGGCCTGGCGGATCTCCGGCGCCATGGCCGGCGAGGAGGATCGGCCGACCCGGAAGCCGAACAGACCATTTGCCGGATCGATCTGGATGGACCGAGGCGGGATATCGGCCACCCTCGCATAGATGAAATCATTATAGCCGCCGCCGGCCACCAATGCCGCATCGCCATCGACAAAGCGTGCGACCGCGAGCGCGGCACGTTCGCCGCGCAACCGGATACGGCGGTCCGCGAGCGCCTGAGCCCTCGCATCGTCGGCAAGCGCGGCGACGGGCTTTGCGCGTAACAGGGTCAGCCGGCCGACCTTGCCGTCGATCAGCAGCGGGCCGCTGCCCTGGCCCCGGTCCAGCAGCGCGAAGCCCGGTCCGGCCAGGATCGTCAGCAATTCCGTACGCGGTGCCGACAGCCGCATCTCGATCACCTCGGGAGTGACGGCGACGACCTCCCGGACCGCGTCGAGCCCGGACGTCGGGTCGATGGCAAGGTGGCGACGGATCAGCCGGCGCAGGATTCTCGCCACCCGGTCGGCATCGGCCAGCTCGCGATCGAGCCGGAAGGTATAGTAGAGCCCGTCGTCGGAGATGGCCCAGCGTATCGCAAGGCCGGGCTCGACCTGGGCCTCGGCATTCAGCCGCACCAGCCCCTGGGCGGTTGCGCCAAGCAATGCCGCGTCGGCCTGGCGCGGCGTGGCGATGGCCGGATCGCGCAGCCGGGTCTCGCGCCCGATCACGCTGACGCTGACCTGCCCCTCGCGATTGCCGCCACCGCAGCCTGCGAGCAGGAGCGCTAGGACGAGCGACAGGGGGAAGGTCCGCGTCATTTCAGGCTCAGGGTCCGGCTGGGATGAACGTTCGCGGCATTGTCGTGCCAGCCCATGACGCGCGGGGCAACCAGTGCGCGGCTGACATAATGATAAAGCGGGATCAGCGGGGCGTCTTCGATCAATATGGCTTCGGCCCCGCGCATCGCCCGTGCCCGCGCCCGTGGCTCGGCGAGCCCCATCGCATGATCGAGCGCGGCGTCGAATGCGGGGTTCGCATAGCCGGCATAGTTGAGCGCGCCGGCATCCGCGCGGTGGATCGAGAGATAATTTTCGGGCGCGGCGACATCGCCGATCCAGCCCGATCGCGCGAAGGCGAAGTCGCGCCGCCGCAGGCTGGCGAAATGCAGCGATGCTTCGCTGTTGAGCAGATGCGCCTCGACACCGAGCGGCCGCCACATCGCCGCCATCGCCACGGCCACCCGGCGGTGATCGGCATCGCTGTTGAAGCGGATATCGAAGACCAGCTTGCGCCGCGGGCCATAGCCGGCCGCCCTGAGCAGCCGCCGGGCCTTGGCCTGACGGCGATCGCGCGCCCAGCCGGCCCAGACCGGTCGATAGGCACCCGTGCCGTCGGCGACAGCCGGTGGGACCACGCCCCAGGCGGGGCGGGTACCGAGCCCGATCAGCCGTTCGGCGATCCATGGCCGATCGACCGCGATCGAGAGGGCGCGGCGGACGCGCACATCGTCGAACGGAGGCCGGGTGGTGTTGAACACGAAATAATAGCTGCCGTTGAACGGGGCGACATGCGCCGAGCCCGGCCTGCGCGCGGATATCCAGCCCAGCCGGGTCTGTGGGAAGTCGTTGCTGACGTCCGCCTCGCCCGCCGCAAAGCTGCGGAGAGCGGTCAGCCGCTCGGTCACGGGGCGCCATTCGATCTCGGCGATCGGCGCGGCGCCGTCATGCCAGCGGGGGTTGCGGGCGAGCCGCAGCCGTTCGTTGAGACGCCATTCGATCAGCCGATAGGCGCCCGAGCCGACCATCGGCCGCTCGGCGGTCCACCCCTCGCCCAGCGCCACGATGCGGTGGACCGGAAGCGCCGCCATTGCGGGCAGGGCCAGCAGTTCGGGCAGCGAGGGCATGGGATTGCGCAGGGTGACGATGACGGCATCGCGCCGGGCTGCAACGGAATCGATATCGGCGAACAGCGATGCGTTGGGCGATGCCGTTTCCGCATCACGCAGCCGGGCGAACACCGCGGCGAAGGTGGCGGGGGTTATCGGCGCGCCATCCGAGAAGCGCAGCCCGGGGCGCAGCGGGAAGTGCCATGTTCGTCCGTCGGGGCTGACGCTCCAGTCGCTGGCGAGGCCGGGTTCGGCCACCCCGTCCGCGTTCATCCGCGTCAGTCCTTCGAACTGGTCCTGCGCGATCCGGGTCGTGGCGAGATCGGAGCCTTTCTGCGGATCGAGGCTCTTCACTTCATCGTCGGCGAGGCGGATCAGCCGGTCCTTCGGCAAGGCCTCATGTCCGCCACCATGACAGGCGGCGAGCAGGAGCAGGAGCGGAAGGACGACGTGGCGCATTGTTATGCGCGATGTGGCCCGATGCGGGCGCTGCGCTCAACCTTTTTCGTCGCCCCTTGCGGAGGACATCGCGGAGGTGAGACACATGGTGCCATGCCTTTGCAGGCGTGACGAGGAGCGAAAGTTGGTGCGCATGATCAAGACCGCGGCGATATTCCTCGCGCTTCTCGCCGCGGCCCCCGCCCTCGCCAATCCCGCAGACGATCGTTTTGATGCGATCAGCGCGAAGGAATGGGCCTGGCGCCAGCAGAGCTTCCAGAGCGAGGAATCGAACAGGGGCGGTATCCCGAAGCATCTTCCCGATGAGAGCCTGCCCAACCAGCAGAAGCGGCTCGCCACCTGGACCGAGACGCTGAAGGCGCTCGACGCGATCAGGCCCGCCGATCTCTCCCCCGCGAAGCAGGAGGACTATGGCGTCTATCGCGCGCAGGTCGAGACGCTGCTGGATGCCCAGCGCTTCCGCGATTTCGAAAAGCCGCTGAACTCGGACAGCAGCTTCTGGGCCGATCTCGGCTATATCGCCCGCCAACCGGTTCGCAACGAAGCCGATGCGCGCGCGATGCTGTCGATGATGCGCGATATCCCGCGCTATTTTGCGCAGAATATGCAGAATATGCGGGCTGGCCTGAAGCGCGGCTTCACCCCGCCGAAAGTGATCATGGCCGGCCGCGACGCGTCGATTGCCGCCATTGCCCAGGCCAACAAACCCCGCGAGACGATGTGGTTCGAGCCGTTCAAGGCGCTCCCCGCCGCGATCCCTGCGGAGACCCAGGCGGCTTTGCAGGCCGAGGCGGAGACACTGATAGGCGACGAGATCATCCCGGCCTATGCGACCCTGCTAGGCTTCATGCGCGACCAGTATCTGCCGCATCTGCGCGAGGGGCTGACGGCCGAGGGCTGGCCCGACGGCAAGGCCTATTACCGCGCCCAGATCCGCGCTTATGCGACCGTCGACCTGCCACCCGAGGAGATCCACGCGATCGGCCTCGCCGAGGTAGCGAAAATCCGGGCGCAGATGGCGGAGATCATGAAGGAGGTGAAGTTCGAGGGCGACCTTACGGCCTTCCTCACCTTTCTGCGCACCGATCCGCAATTCTATGTGAAGACGCCGGAGGCGCTGCTCGAGCGCGCGGCCTGGATCGCCAAGCAGTTCGACGGCAAGGCTGCCCGCTGGTTCGGGCGGATGCCGCGCGGCCGCTTCGGGATCGTGCCGGTGCCAGCCGATATCGCGCCCTATTACACCGCCGGGCGCGGTGGCCAGGACCGCTATCTGCTCAACACCTATGACCTGCCCTCACGTCCCCTGTTCCAGTTGACCGCGCTGACCCTCCATGAATCGGCGCCGGGCCATAGCTGGCAGCTTTCGATGGCCGCCGAGAATGAGGAGCGGCCCGACTGGCGCCGCTACACCTATGTCTCGGCTTATGGCGAGGGCTGGGCGCTCTATTGCGAGAAGCTGGGTGTCGAGATGGGCATGTACGCGACGCCCTATGACCGCTTCGGCATGCTCAGCTATCAGATGTGGCGCGCCGCCCGGCTGGTGATCGACACCGGCATCCATAGCAGGGGCTGGACCCGTGCGCAGGGTATCGCCTTCCTCAAGGACAACAGCGCGCTCAGCGAGCATGAGATCGCGACCGAGGTCGACCGCTATATCGGCTGGCCGGGTCAGGCGCTGTCCTATTATCTGGGTCAGCTCCAGATCGAGAAGGAGCGCGCCCGGGCGGAGGCGGCGCTGGGCGCCAAGTTCGATATCCGCGCTTTCCACGACATGATCATGTCGCTGGGGCCAGTGCCATTGCCCGTGATCACGACCCGGACAGACCGTTTCATCGCGGAGGGTGGACAAGGACCATGGCCCCTGCCGAACTGATGCGGCAGGGAACTGGCCCCGCCCCCACGGGATCTTTGCTGCCTGTGCGCGGCTGGCCTTATCCGCCGCGCACCCTCGCGAAGCCCCGCAAGGTTTCGCGAAGATTGGCGTCGGGCAGGTCGGCTGTCATCGCATCCACCTGCGCGACGACATTACCATCTCCGAGCACCGGCCCGACGATATGCGAGGCCATCGCCCAATGGCCGAACTCGGCGGCGGCGATCCGGCGTTCGGAAAGGCGCACGATCGCGCGATGGCGCTCATCGGCAGCGATCCGCTGATAGGCTTGTCCGACTTTCGTCTCATCGCCCTCGAGCACCTGCAGGAAGCGCTTGCCGTCGAAGACGAGCAGGCCGGTAATGGCGTCTGCCTGATTTCTCCTGCGCGATGCGGCGAGGATATTCTCGACATCGGCCAGGATCAGCGTCGGCCGCGCCGTGCTGATATAGGAAAGCTGAAGGATCATTGCCTATCGTCCTGAAGGGAGTTCTCACGTCGCCTGAAACCCTTGGCGGGGCGATTGATATATATACGTAAGGTAAATATCTTGCGGAGACAGCTCTCCTCAGCGCGCACTCGGCTGCGCGCTATCCTGCAATGTTTCGACGAGCAGCTCGAGTGCCGCCACCGCAAAATCACCCATGTTGCGGATGCGCTCGTTGCTGCCGGTGTCGATCGTCCGCGCGATGGCAAGGCCCGGACCAGCCACGGCGACGGCGCTTCTCCCCGCGGGAATGCCGCGCGGATGGTTCAGCGGGCCGGCCGATCCGGTCTCGGCTATGCCCCAGTCCGCCCCGAACCGGTCGCGGATCGCGCGGGCCTGGAGCAGCGCATAGGGTTTGGTCGCAGATTCCATGCCGGTCAGCGCGTCCCGGCTGAGATCGAGCAATATGGCCCGGCCTCGAAGTGAATAGACCACGCCGCCACCGCGGCAGAAATCGGTGGCGCCGGCCACCGAGAGGAGCCCCGCCGAGATGAGTCCGCCGGTCGCGCCGTCGGCCACCGCGATCGTCTGACCGCGATCCCGCAACAGCGCGGCGGCCCGCTCGGCAAGAGGATGCAATATGTCCAACACCGACATCTCTATGAGGCCTGCTCAGCCCTGGTGCCAGTCCTTGGGCAACCTGATCGCCGCCAGCAGCAGGAAGACCGTCGCCAGCACGTAGAAGCCTGTCCCCGACAGGATGGCGTAGCGGAGCGCCTCGTCGCCATAGCTGGCCTTTAGGCTTTCGGAAATCCAGCCGATCGCGGGGGTGCCGATGCCGATGCCGATCAGATTGTTCACGAACAGGAAGATCGCCGAGGTCGCCGATCGCATCGTTGCCGGTACCAGCCCCTGCACCGCCGCGATGACCGGGCCGAGCCAGACGAGGCCGAGCGCCGTCGGGATCAGCAGGAGGGCAAGGCTGGGCAGCAGCGAGGTGGCCGAGATGCCGAGCGCATAGAAGGGCAGGGTCGCGACGAAGGCGAGCGCGGGGACGAGCGCATAATAGCCCTTCGAGCGGTCGGCGAGACCATCAGACAGCGCACCGCCGAGCCAGATGCCGGCGAGGCCTCCCACCAGCAGGATGGCGCCATAGCCGAGCGAGGCATCGAGCAGCGTGAGGCCGAAGCTGCGCACGAAGAAGCTGGGCAGCCAGAAGAACAGCCCATAGCCCATCATCGACGAACAGGCGGCGCCGATGCAGAGCAGCCAGAAGGCAGGCTTGCCGAGCAATGTGGCCATCACCATGCGGAGGCTGACCGAGCGGTCGGTGGCGGCGCGCGGGCCACGCGGGTCGCGCACGACCCTGCGGAAGAAGGGCGCTAGCAGCAGGCCGGCGGCGCCGGTGATGAAGAACGCCGATCGCCAGTCGATCAGGGTCGCGATCACCCCGCCGAAGACGATGCCGCTGGCGCTGCCGATCGGGATTCCGAAGCTGTAGATGGCAAGCGCGCGGGCGCGCTTCTCGGGGGGGAAGATGTCGGCGATCAGCGTGTAGGCCGGGGCGACGCCACCCGCCTCGCCAACCCCAACGCCGAGCCGAGCGAGGAAGAGCTGCCAGAAATTCTGGGCCAGCCCGCACATCGCGGTCATCAGGCTCCACACCGTCAGTGCCACGGTCATGATCTTCGAACGGTCGTGCCGGTCGGCGAGCATCGCGATCGGGATGCCTAGGCCGGTATAGAAGAGCGCGAAGGCGAGCCCCCCCATCAGGCCAAGCTCCGTATCGGTCAGCCCCAGGTCCGCCTTGATCGGCACCGCGAGGATGCCGACGATCTGGCGATCGAGGAAGTTGAGCGTATAGGCGAGCAGCAGCATCGCCATGGTGAGCGCGGGCGAGACGGCTTTCGCCGCCCCGCCCTGCGCCGCCGTGGGGATGTCGTTCAGAACCGCACCTCGCCGGTGAGGGTGAAGGTGCGCGGCGGGCCGTAGAAGCCG
>CAZJXG010000099.1:0-12056 GCA_964549965.1 uncultured Sphingomonas sp.
CGATCTTGATCGAATCGATCGCTTCCATCGGCTTGGCTGCCTCGCGAATGATTTCCGGCAGCACCTTCAGCAGTTCCAGCTTGGCATGAAGCGAGATATTCTCGGACGATAGCAGGTTGGCGGCCTCGTTGACCGCGCGTTTGCCCGCCGCCTCGACCTCGAAGCGGACCCGTGCCGCGTCGGCCCGCAGTTTCTCGGCCTCGGCTTCGCCCTTGGCGGCAGCCCGCAGCGCTTCGGCGCGGTCGGCGGCGGCTTGTTTTTCGGCCTCGGCCTGCACCTTGATTCCGATCGCACCGCGCTCGGCTTCCTTGGCGGCTTCGATCAGTTCGATGCGCTTCGCACGTTCGGCAACCTCGGTTTCGCGCGCCGTGGCGACCTGCTCCTCTGCGGCGACCGCCGCGGCCCGGGCCTTGTCGGCTTCGGCCTTGGCCTGGCTTTCCTCGCGGCTTTTGTTCTGGACCGCGATCTGCTGTTCCTGGCGCGCGATCTCCAGCGCCTGCGTCTGGGCGATCTTGGCCTGCTGGACAGCGCGGTCAGCTTCAATCTGCGCGGCGTCGGTCAACTGCTTGGCGCTGATCCGGGCCTGTTCCGCTTCGCGCTGGCGCTCGGACTGCTGGCGGGCGATCTCCGAGGTCTGCTCGGCGCGGCGCATCTCGATCTCGCGCTCCTGTTCGAGGCGGGCGAATTCGTTGTCGCGGGCGATCAGGAAGGATTGGCGCTGAGCCTCCAGATTCTTCGCCTCGATCTGGACGCGGGTATCCTGCTCGATGTCGTTGCGCGCCTTCTTGCGCAGCTCGATCTGCTCGGTGAGCTTGGTGAGGCCTTCGGCGTCGAATGCGTTGTTGGCGTTGAAATGCTCGATCGACGTCTGATCGAGGCCGGTCAGAGACACCGATTCCAGCTCCAACCCGTTCATCGCGAGATCGGCCGACGACACCTGCTGCACCTTCTGGACGAAATCGGAACGCTGCTCATGAAGCTGGTTCATGGTCATCCCCGCTGCGACCGAGCGCAAGGCATCGACGAACTTACCCTCGACCAACTCCTTCAGGGCCTCCGAATGCATGGTTCGCATACCCAGCGTTTGTGCCGCCATAGCGATCGCCTCGCGATCGGGCCGGACGCGGACGTAGAACTCGGCCTTCACATCGATCCGCAACCGATCGAGCGTGATCAGGGCGTCGGCATTCTTGCGTTCGACCGCGAGCCGCACCGTGTTCATGTTCACCGGCATCGTTTCGTGGAACACCGGCAGCACCAGCGCGCCGCCGTTCATCACCACCTTCTCGCCGCCAAAGCCGGTGCGAACGAAGGCGATCTCCTTGGAAGCGCGCCGGTAAAGCCTTGCCAGGATCAGGCCGAGGACCATCAGGGCGATGATGACCACGGCCGGCGCCAGGACGTAGACGTTGGACAGAGAGTCGAGAAAACCGCCACTTTGGACGGTTGCAGGCAGATTGCTCATCGGTCGATCCAGTTGGAGAAGGGGGGACTGTCGCTGGTTATGGCCCGGAAGACATGGCCTTCGCGGCGGACGAGAAGAACCTCGTCCCCCTCGGCGAAGCGGACCTGGGGCATATCGGGCTCGGCCATCACATAATGGGTCTGGCCATGGAAATCGCGGACCTTGGCCTTGGCTGGGGACCCCCGGGTAGCTGTGCCGACGACGATCCGGGCATGGAGGCCGATCAGTTCGTCGACGCCGATCGCGGTGGTCTCGTCGCGCGGAAGAACCCTCGCCAGCAGGCGGGAGAGAGTGCCCGTGCAGGGGAGGGCCGCGGCACCCGCAGCGGGGATCGCGATCCAGGCCGGCCACAGCCCGCCGGTCAGGCTGAGCGTCGCTTGCTGACCGATCAGGCCGATCAGGCCGAAGCTGGCGAGAAAGACCACCAGCAGCATCAGCAGCGGAAGCTGGCCCACGCCGAGCCAGCTCAGCCAGTCGCCTTCGCCGTCGACATCGATATCATGGCCGAGCGCGCTGGTGCCGAGCCCGACGGCCTCGACAATGCCGATCAGCATCATGATCGCTAGCGCGATCACGAATGCCAGATTTTCGCCTGCTCCGAGAAAACTCAGCACCGAATCCCCCTCGGCCGTAGCGTAGCCGAGCCGCGTTGCAGGTCAAATCGCGGGAAAGATCGGAATTGGAGAGAGTTTCAGCCCCGCTCCTCGTCGAGGAAGCGTTCGACCAGTGCCAGGTCGACGGTCTTGTCGAGGAAGGTCTGGCCGATGCCCCGCGCGAGCAGGAAGGGCAGGCGGCCGCCCGCCATCTTCTTGTCGTGGAGCATATGGGCGACGAGCTTCGCGCCGCTCGCTTCGATGCCGGCCGCCTGGAGCGTGGCGGGAAGGCCCGTCGCCGCGATATGTGCCGTCACGCGCGCGGAATCTTCGGCAGAGCACAGGCCGAGTTTGGTCGAAAAGCGGAAGGCCAGCGCCATGCCGGCGGCCACCGCCTCGCCATGGAGCAGCCGGTCGGAGAAACCGGTTTCCGCCTCCAGCGCATGGCCGAAGGTGTGGCCGAGGTTGAGCAGGGCGCGGCGGCCGCTCGTCTCGCGCTCATCCTCGCCGACGATGCGCGCCTTGGCGCCGACGCTCGCGGTGATCGCATGGGTGCGGGCCTCGGGATCGCCGGCAAGCAGCCTGCCGCCATTGGCCTCGCACCACCCGAAGAAGGCCGCATCGTCGATCAGGCCATATTTGATGACCTCGGCATAGCCCGCGCGCAGCTCGCGCGGGGGCAGGCTGTCCAGCGTGGTGGGGTCGATCAGGACATGGACGGGCTGGTAGAAGGCGCCGATCAGATTCTTGCCCGCCTTGCTGTTGATCGCGGTCTTGCCGCCGACCGAGCTGTCGACCTGCGAGAGCAGGGTGGTCGGCACCTGCACGAAGCGACAGCCGCGCTTCAGGATCGAGGCGGCGAAGCCGACCAGATCGCCGATGACGCCGCCGCCCAGCGCGATGATCGTATCGCCCCGCTCGACGCCATAGTTGAGCAGCGCGTCGGTCAGCTTTTCGAGCATCTTCCAGCTCTTGGTCGATTCGCCCGGCGGCAGCACCTCGACGGCGCTGGCGATACCTGCCGCCGTCAGCGAGGTTTCCAGTCTATAAAGCTGATTGGGAACGATATTCTTGTCGGTTATGACGATGAATCGGCCACGCGCCGCATAATCGGCGAGCAGCTCTCCGGCGCGATCGAGCGCGCCATTCTCGATCCGGATGTCGTAGCTGCGGTCCCCCAGCGAAACGCGGACAGTCATTCGGCAAGTGCTTTCAATATGGCATCGACGGTGGCGTCATGCGGCAGCGGCTGGCTGCGGACATGGACCGGCGCCAGCGCATAGACGGGGTTGCGGATCGCGGCGAGCTCGGTCAGCGCCTCACGCGGGTCGCGGTCCTTGAGCAGCGGGCGGGTGCCTTCGCGGCGGCTGACCCGATCGGCCAGCACCTCGATATCGGCGTCGAGCCAGATGGCGAGGGCGCGATCGAGGATCAGCGCGCGGGTATCGTCCTGCATGAAGGCGCCGCCGCCGGTGGCGATCACCTTGGGCCGGCCATCGATCAGCCGGCCGATCACGCGACGCTCGCCGTCGCGGAATTCCTTTTCGCCGAATCGCTGGAAGATTTCGGTGATCGACAGTCCGGCGGCGCGTTCGATTTCGGCGTCGGCATCGACGAAGGGGAGATGGAGCCGTGCCGCCAGGCGCTTGCCGATCGTCGATTTGCCGGCGCCCATCAGCCCGATCAGCACCAATGGCCGATCAAATCGGGGCAGATTGGGAGGCAGGCTTTGCGGCATGTCGTCGAGGGCTATACACATGGCCGCCCCCTCGGGCAAAAGCGCCTCCATTGCAACCAGCCGGTAAGGGCCAAGGCCCGTCAACGTCAAAGGACATCCATGTCGCGGTTCAGTTTCATCCTGTTGAGCGTCGTCGTCGTCGTCATCGTGGCGCTGGTCGGCTTGAGCTTCGTCAATACCGAGAAGCCGCCGGTGCCCGTCGAGAAGGCGATGCTGAATGAAGCCCAGCCTCAGTAAGAGGGCGATCGCCGCGCTGGCGGGCGGTGTCGCGGTACTCGCCGCGGCAGCCGCGCTCGCGCAGGAATCGCTGCTGCCCGAGGGTTTCGGCCAGCCCGGGCCGGCCAACCGCCCACCACAGGCGGCACCGGCCGCGCCGGGCCAGCCCGCGCCGTCGGCCGCGCCGCGTCCGTCCGTGCCCGGATCGCCGGCGCCTGCGCTAAACCTCGATCCCGCCATTTTCGCGTCGGCAACGCCGGTCGAGACGGTGCCGCAGGAGGAGCTGCCCGATTCGGCGCGCCGCCCGATCGATCTGGTCGGTCCGTTCACCGGACTGGGCCGGGCGGCATGGGGGGGCGAGGATGGCCGCTTCCTGTCCACGCTGATGCGCCGGCTGGACGTGCCGATCGCATCGCGATGGGCATCGATCACCTTGCGGCGCGCGCTGCTGACCCGCGTGCCGACACCCGTCAATGTCTCGGCGCCCGACTGGGTGGCCGAGCGTGCCTGGCTGCTGCTGCGGATGGGCGAGGCGGATGGGGCGCGGATGCTGCTCCAGGGCGTCGATGTCGATCGCTTCAATGCCAAGCTCTATGCCGTCGCCGGTCAGAGCGCGCTGGCCAACGCCGATGCCGCCGGGCTCTGCCCGCTCGCCGACGGCGGCGCGATCCGCAGCCGCGAGCCGATCTGGCCGATGGCGCGGGCGATCTGCGCGGCGCTGTCGGGCGACACCGCGATCGCCGACGTGCTGATGGACCAGGCCCGCCGCCGCACCCGCGACGGGCAGGGCATCGACGTCCAACTCGCCGAGCGGATGATGGGGGTGAATGGTGCCGGGCGGCGCAGCATCACCGTCGAATGGACCGGGGTGAACCAGCTCACAGCGTGGCGGTTCGGCATGGCGAGCGCGCTTGGACTCACCATCCCGGCCGATCTCTACGGCACGGTCGGTCCGCAGGTGATCGCGTGGGGCGCCCGCGCACCGATGATCGCCCCCGCCGAGCGGCTCGACGCCGCGATGACGGCGGCCCGGATCGGGGTCTTTTCCAATTCGGCGCTGGTCGATCTCTATGCCCAGGCCGGCGATGACGAGGGGGACTTCACCAGTGACACCCCGGCCGGGCGGCTGCGCATATGCTATGTCGGCGATGACAATGCGGCCCGCCTGTCGGCGATGCGGAGCTTCTGGACCGGCGAAGGGCTCGACGACAAGGGCAGGGTGGACCGCTATGCGGGGCTGATCCTGACGGCGCGCGCGGCGGCGCGGATCGTGCCCGATGGCGACCTTGCCGGCGATGCGGCCAATATGATCGGGGCGATGATGTCGGCCGGGCTCGATCGCAAGGCCGCCGCCTGGGCGCCGGTGGTATCCGCGATGTCGGCCGAAAAGGGCGATGCGGCCTGGGCGATCCTTGCGGTCGGTACGCCCTCGATGCTGACCGAGCTGTCCGGCGACCGGCTGGCCGGGCTGGCCGATCGCTGGAGCGAGGAGAATCCGCAGAAGCTGCGGCTGCTGCTCGCGGCGCTGGCGGGGCTCGATCGCCTCCAGACCGAGGATCAGATGAAGCTGCTCCAGAGCTATCGGGTCGGCTTCGACAACCGTTCCAACTGGGGCCGGCTGCTGTTGCGGGCCGCCGAGCGCAAGGAGCCGGCGACGGTGGCGCTGCTCGTCGCGGTCGGCCTGCAGAAGACCGGCTGGGGCGGGGTCGATTCGGCGATGTTCGCGACGATGATCCGCGCGCTCCATGATGTCGGCCTCGACGGCGAGGCGCGCATGATCGCCGCCGAAGCCATGTCGCGGCTGTAGGCCCGGGCGGTGAGGGACGGCGAGGCCATCGCGCAGTTCCTGGAGATGCTCGCAGCCGAGGGTGGGGCGGCGAAGAATACGCTGCTGGCTTATGGATCCGACCTGCGGGGCGCATCGGAGGTGCTGGGCGGCGGCCTGACCGGTGCCGATGCGGCCGGGCTGCAGAAGCTCGGGGCTGAGTGGATGACGCTCAGCCGCACCAGTGTGGCCCGCAAATCCTCCGTGCTGCGGCGCTTCTTCGCCTTTCTGGAGGAGGACGGCATCCGCCGCGACGACCCCTCGGACGCCTTGCCGCGCCCGGCGGTCCAGCGCGCGCTGCCGCGCACGCTCAGCCATCAGGATGTGGATCGCCTGTTCGAGACGCTGGCCGAGCGGCACCGCGACCGGCATGGCGATTCGCTGACCCTGCGGCTGATCGCGCTCATCGAACTGCTCTATGGTTCGGGGCTGCGCGCGACCGAGCTGGTTTCGCTGCCCCGCCATGCGCTGCGCGGCGACCGGCCCTTCCTGATCCTGCGGGGCAAGGGCGGGCGCGAGCGGCTGGTGCCGATATCGGACCGGGCGCGTGCCGCGGTCGCCGCTTGGGGCGTCCACGCGCCGACCGATCAGCCCTGGCTGTTCCCGTCCGGTCACAGCCATCTCAGCCGGGTCCGCCTGTTCCAGCTGGTGCGCGAACTGGCCGCCGAGGCGGGCATTCCGCCGCAGCGGATCAGTCCGCATGTGCTCCGCCATGCCTTCGCCACCCATCTGCTGGAGGGCGGCGCCGATCTGCGTGCGCTGCAGACGATGCTGGGCCATGCCGACATCGGCACCACCCAGATATATACCCATGTGAACAGTGCCCATCTGGTCGAACTTGTGAACAGCCGCCACCCGCTGATGGACCCGAAATAAGAGCCGACCGCCGGAGGCTTGTCTCGCGTACGCGGGTGCCATAGGGCCTGAATCCGAAGAATAAGCGAGGCGGGGGAGTGATTCATGGCGGCGGACGTGGAGTTCGATGCAAAGCGCGATCGGCTGGTGATCGTCGCATCGACGCTGGGCACCGTGTTCGAATGGTATGATTTCTTCGTCTACGGGACGCTCGCCAACATCGTTGCAGGGCATTTCTTCCCTTCGGACAATCCCGCCGTCAGCTTCCTGATCTTCCTGGCCAGTTTCGGTGTCGGGTTCGGCATGCGGCCGCTCGGTGCGGTGCTGTTCGGCGTGCTCGGCGACAAGCTCGGCCGCAAATACACCTTCCTTGTCACCATCGCGCTGATGGGCGTCGCCACCGCCGCGGTCGGCGTGCTGCCGACCTTCGAGACCATCGGGGTCGCCGCGCCGATTCTGCTCGTGTTCTGCCGGGTCCTGCAGGGCCTGGCGCTGGGCGGCGAATATGGCGGCGCAGCGATCTATGTCGCCGAACATGCGCCGCGGCACCGGCGCGGCTTCTACACCAGCTTCATCCAGTCCGGGGTGATCGGCGGCTTCCTGCTGAGCCTGATCGTGGTGCTGGCGGCGAACATGTTCGTCGACAAGGACGCCTTCGCGGCCTGGGGGTGGCGCATCCCGTTCCTGTTCTCGCTGGTGCTGCTCGGCGTGTCCCTGTGGGTGCGGCTGAAGCTCAAGGAGAGCCCGGTCTTCAAGGCGATGAAGGATGCGGGCGAGCTTGCGCAGAACCCGCTGCGCGAAAGCTTCGGCAGCTGGCCCAGGGTCAAGATGATCCTCGTCGCGCTGTTCGGTATCGCCGCCGGCCTGACCGTGGTCTGGTATACGGCCCAGTTCCAGGCCCTCTACTTCCTGCAGAACAGCCTGCGGATCGAGGACAATGCGGCGCGCATGCTGATCGGCTCGGCGGCCCTCTTCAGCCTGATCTGGTTCATCCTGTTCGGCTGGCTGTCTGACAAGATCGGCCGCCGCAAGCCGATCCTGATCGGCTATGCGCTGACGATGCTGCTGATGTTCCCGCTGTTCCACTGGATCGCGGATGCCGCCAATCCAGGCCTGGCCGCGGCGATGGAGCGGGCGCCGGTCGTCGTCAGCGGCAGCGACTGTTCCTATGACCCCTTCGCCAAGGAGCAGGCGACGCCGTGCGGCAAGGTGCTCGACACGCTGTCGAAGAAGGGTGTCGCCTATACCAAGGTCGCGGGCGCGCCGGGCGCGCTGCCGGCGGTCACGATCGGCGGCGTCGCGGTGGACGCCAGCGATGCCGCTACCCTCGACACCGCGCTCGCCGGCGCGGGCTACCGGCTGGAAAAGATCACGCCGTCCTTCTGGGCCAGCGCGAAGATCATCTTCTTCGTCGTGGTTATCGGCTTCCTGTCGGGCATGACCTATGGTCCGACAGCGGCTCTTCTGGTCGAACTCTTCCCCGCCAGGGTCCGCTATACGTCGATGTCGGTGCCCTATCATATCGGTACCGGCTATTTCGGCGGCTTCCTGCCGTTCATCAGCCAGTATATCGTCGCGAGGACCGGCGATCCCTTCGCCGGGCTCTGGTACACGGTCGGCGTCGTCGCGATGGCCTTCGTCGTCACCCTGATCTGGCTTCCCGAAACCGCCGGCAAGGAACTGGATTGATCGTGGCAGCGGGCTTTCGAACCGTTTGAAAGCTGCCTGATTCAGGCTATCGGCGGAGGTGCTGAGCGCTTTCACCTCTAATGATCGGGCTTCCGTGGTACCGAATGACGCCCCTCTGCGATTGATTCTGGATGGCGCCGCGCTCGTCGCCAACTGGCGCTGGCTGTCGGAAACGGCCGCGGCCCCGGCGGGCGCCGCAGTCAAGGCGGACGGCTATGGGCTGGGCGCACGCGAAGTGAGCCGCCGCCTCGCGGAGGCGGGCTGCCGCGACTTCTTCGTCGCCACCTGGGCCGAAGCCGACGCGCTCGGCACGCTGCCGTTCGGCGCCAGTCTGTCTGTGCTGCACGGCGTGCGGGAGGAGGATATGGCGGCGGCGCTCGCCTCGCGCGCCCGGCCGGTACTCAACAGCCCGGCCATGGTCGCGCGCTGGAAGGCGGCGGCGCCGGGGCGCCCCTGCGACGTGATGGTCGACACCGGTATGAACCGGCTCGGACTCAGCGCCGAGGAAGCCGTCTCTGGTCTGCTCGACGGGCTGGAGATCGACCTGCTGATGAGCCACCTCGCCTGTGCCGACGAGCCCGGCCACCCGATGAACGAGCGCCAGCGCGCGTGCTTCGCCGAGATCAGGGGACGGGTGCCTGCGCTGCGCGCCAGCCTCGCCAATTCGGCCGGGGCCTGCCTCGGTCCGGCGTACGGATGTGATCTGATCCGCCCCGGCCTAGCGCTCTACGGCGGGATTCCGCGATCCGAGGCGGCAGGGCATATCGCCCAGGTCGTGCGAATCGAGGCGCAGATCCTTCAGATCCGCGATGTGCCGGCCGGGGATACGGTCGGCTATGGCGCCACCTTCACCGCGCCGACGCCGGTCCGCATCGCGATCCTCAACCTCGGTTATGCCGATGGTTATCTGCGGGCCTTTGCCGGGAAGGGCATGGCACGGGCCGGAGACAGGCCCTGTCCACTGGTCGGCCGAGTCTCGATGGACCTGACCGCGGCCGATGTCGGCGATGCCGATGTGGGCGAAGGAGACTGGCTGAGCGTCGACTATGCGCTCGAAAGCGCCGCCGCCACGACCGGTCTTTCGCAATATGAGTTGCTGACCGGGCTCGGCAGCCGCTATCAGCGGCGCTGGAACGATTAGGAACTCCGCGACTTTGCAGCCATTTATCGCATTTCTGGCGTCGATCGGCCGATTTTTGATCTCGGCGCTCAGCGCCGTGGGCCGGGTGACGGTCTTCGCCGCGACCACCGTGTCACGCGCCATCCGTCCGCCCTATTATCCGGCCAAGCTGTTCGAACAGCTGATGCAGATCGGGTGGTTCTCGCTGCCCGTCGTCGGCATGACGGCGATCTTCTCGGGCGCCGCGCTTGCGCAGCAGACCTTCACCGCCGGATCGCGCTTCAACGCCACATCCACCGTGCCCGCCATCGTCGTGCTGGGCATCGTCCGCGAACTGGGGCCGGTGCTGGTCGGCCTGATGGTCGCGGGGCGCGTCTCGTCCGCGATGGCGGCCGAGCTGGGGACGATGCGCGTGACCGAGCAGCTCGACGCGCTGACCACCCTGCGCACCGATCCCTATCGATATCTGATCGCGCCGCGCCTGATCGCAGCGCTGATCGCGATCCCGCTGATGGTGCTGATCGCCAATGCCATCGGCATTTTCGGGGGCTATTTCGTCGCGGTATACAAGCTGGGCTTCAACGCGGTCGGCTATCTCGCCACCACCCGCCAGTTCCTGACCGCCACCGATCTACAGATGGCGCTGGTGAAGTCGGCCTTCTTCGGCTTCTTCATCGCGCTGATGGGCTGCTATCATGGCTTCCGCGCGCAGGGCGGGGCGGCTGGTGTCGGCCGGGCCACCACCGATGCGGTGGTATCGGCGTTCATCCTGATCCTGCTGAGCAACATGATCATCACGCTGATGGCGTTCGGCTGATGGCGGACGATCCCAAGATCATCCTAGAGGACGTCTGCAAGGCGTTCGGCACCAATAATGTTCTCGACGGCGTGAACCTCGAAGTCGAGCGCGGCGAATCGATGGTCATCATAGGCCAGTCGGGCAGCGGCAAGTCGGTCATGCTGAAATGCATCCTCGGGCTGATCAGGCCGGATCGCGGCGCGATCCGGGTCGACGGGCAGGACCTGACCCATATGTCCAGCCGCGAGCTGGAACGCGCGCGCGCCAAATTCGGCATGTTGTTTCAGGGATCGGCGCTGTTCGATTCGCTGCCGATCTGGCGTAACGTAACCTTTGCGCTGACCCAGGGGCGGCTGCGCGACGCGGCGAACATGCGCAAGATCGCGGCCGAGAACCTTGAACGGGTCGGGCTGGACTCGAAGGTGCTGGACCTGCGGCCCAGCGAGCTTTCAGGAGGCATGCAGAAGCGGGTCGCACTGGCCCGCGCGATCGCGCCGCGGCCCGAGATCATCTTTTTCGACGAGCCGACCACCGGCCTCGATCCGATCCGCGCCGACGTGATCAACGATCTGATCGTCGAGCTGGTCACCGAACTGGGTGTCACCGCGCTTACCATCACCCACGATATGGCCTCGGCGCGCAAGATCGCGCATCGGGTGGCGATGCTCTATCAGGGCAAGATCGTCTGGCGCGGGCCGCGCGACCGGCTCTACGACAGCGGCAACCCTTATGTGGATCAGTTCGTTCAGGGACGAGCCGAAGGCCCGATCCGCTAGATTTGTTCAGCGACGTTTTCGATAACTGAAAGCGTTCTTTCTTGTTGGATCGATCAGTCGTACTTCGGCAGAAGACGGCCATCGCATTCATGAGAAGGACGAAACATGCTCGGACGTACCGTTCCCGATGTTACCCTGAAGACCCGCGTGCGCGACGAGAGCGTCGGCGGCCCGAACCCGTTCCGCTGGCAGGACGTCCACACCGGCGAACTTTTCAAGGGCAAGCGCAGCGTGGTGTTCGCGCTGCCGGGCGCCTTCACCCCGACCTGCTCGACCGAGCAGTGCCCGGCCTATGAGCGCGAATATGATGGCCTCAAGGCGGCCGGTGCCGATGAGGTTTACTGCCTGTCGGTCAACGATGCTTTCGTGATGTACCAGTGGGGCAAGAATCTCGGGCTCAGCAAGGTGAAGCTGCTGCCGGACGGCTCGGGCGACTTCACCCGTCGCATCGGCATGCTGATCAAGAAGGATCATCTCGGCTTTGGCGATCGCTCGTGGCGCTATGCGATGGTCGTCGACGACGGCAAGGTCGTCGCCTGGTTCGAAGAGCCCGGCATCAATGACGCCGGCACCGACGACGATCCATATGGCGAAAGCGCCCCGGACAAGGTGCTGGAATGGCTCAAGGCGCATCCGGCGAAGGGCTGATCGGGAATAAGTTGCTGTTTTAGACCGTAATATGAGTGGAGGCCGGGATCCCCGCGATTCCGGTCTTCACCATTTTGGATGGGGGCTGCGGCTCATCAGAAGCTTACGCGATCGCTTCAATGAAAAAATACAGCATCAACATTAGCGCGATAAAAATCACGCGACTTGTCCACCCCTTTTTAGGGTGCCGCGGTCTTAACCCGGCAGTGGACAGGTAGCCTGTGATCCAATCCCCAATCATACTTACCCCAGCCAGACGAGATCATTGATGCTAGGCTATATCAGGGCCAAGCTTACGGATTTTTTGGTTCAAATTGTCTGAGCGCTGCGGC
>CAZJXG010000100.1:0-11981 GCA_964549965.1 uncultured Sphingomonas sp.
TTCCGGGTGACAGAAGATCGGTCGAGATATCGCCTTCGCCGGCGATGAAGGTGACGACCTCGATTTCGTCCTCGACATCGGGAAGCTTGGTGAAGAACTCCGCCTTCGCATAGCTTTCCAGCACGTCCTTCGCGATGGCGTTGCCGGCGTGGAAGGCTTCGCTCAGCCGGTGCATGTCGGCGTCGTACAGGAAGACCTGGGTCTTCAGCACGTCGCCGGCCAGCGCGGCGACCGCGGGCGCATCGCCCAGCGCGATGTCGAGCAGCACGGTGATCGAGGGGCCGCCCTTCATGTGCGACAGCAGCTCGAGCGCGAAGCCGGGCGAGATTTCAGGCACGACCGCTTCGCCCAGGATGATCTGCTTCAGGAAGCCCGCCTTGACCGCGGCGGCGCTCGTCGTGCCGGGCAGGGTGTTGTAGATGAAGAATTTGAGCGCATCGGCGCGGTGCTCGTTGCCGGTATCCCGGATCAGGGCGATCATCTCGAATATGAGGCCGCCATCGTCGATCGGTTTGGGAGCAAGTCCCTGAATTCTCCTGCTTTCGATTTCGGCGAGATAATCCAGGTAGACGCTCATAATATTCCCACCCTCATGAAGTGCACGGAGCCCAGCGCAACGTCGCCAAACCGGCGGTAATCCGGCCCTGGGCTGACGGGGGCTCCGGTACGCCAACCAGCCCGGACTGGCAAGGTCCGCACGTCGACGGAAGGGTGTTTTCAGTAGCGCAGTCGGCTAGAATGAAGGCTTGCGGATATCATGGCGCGCGTGGGTCAGCGGTGAATCAAGCCGCGTCGAAGCGCCGCATCACGATCCCCGCCTGATAGGGCATCGCCGCCAGCGCCCCGGTCTCGATCGGCCGTTCGCCATGGCGGTCGAGCGCGAAGCAGCGCAGGCCCAGCGCGGCGATGTCACTGGTGAACTGGCGCAGGTCGAAGCCGGCGGCGCTGATCTGGCCCGGCGACCATTCCATCACGATCGACAGGTCGCGATTGCGCCGGATCGTTTCGCCGGCGCCGGCCAGTGCCAGCGGCTCGGCGCCCTCGACGTCGATCTTGATGAAATCGACCTTGCCCTGCATCCGGTCGGCGAGATTGTCGATGCGGATGCCGGGCACGGTGAACGGTTCGGCGGGCGGCTCGCCGAGCGCGGTGGTGAAATTGGCCCCTACCTGCACGATGCTGGTGTTCCCCGATCGCGACGCGCGCCGGTACAGGGTAATCTCCTCGCAGCGGTCGGCGACGGCGGCGCAGACGATGTCGGCGGCGCCATGGAGATTGTTGATGAACAGATTGTCGCGCGCGAGATCGGCGATATGGCGATCCGCCTCGATCCCGATCACGCGCCCTTCCGGGCAGTAGCGCCCCATCAGGCAGCTATAATAGCCGAAGTTGGAGCCGGCATCGATGCAATGACTGTCGGGCCGGAGGTGCCGGAGGAAATAGTTGGTCAGTTCGGTCTCGAACTGTCCGGTGACGATGAACCAGGGGCTCAGCAGCCGATCGTCGGCCTCGACATAATAAGCGATGGTGCGGTCGCCGACCCGCGTGCCGACCAGGACACGATTGTTGCCGACATAGGTGGCGGTCGGCCGGCGCTCGGCGGCGAGCCGCTCGTCGAGCAGCGCGCGCAACGGCTTCAGTCCGCCCGATCGTCCGAACCGTCTTGCGATACCTGCCAGCATGAACCTTCCTCCCGTTGCTTCGCGCGGGTGTCTGGCCCCGCTTTTCGGGAGGCGCGACCCTTTCTTCGTGAATGGGCGAACGGGCAGATGGGCTTCCTCTTGCCGACTCCGCCGGCTTGGCACAGAAAACCGCGATGGACTTCAACGACCTGCTCGGACGGCCCGAACGCTGGGCCAGCGTGCTCGGCTGGGCAACGCTCGCCGGGCTTGAATTCGGGTTCATCGGTCCGTTCGGCAGCTATGCCTCACCCGTCTTCACCCGCCTCGCTTATTGGACCGCGCTGTTCTGGGCCGGCAGCCTGATCCTGTGGCCCTGCGTGGTGGCGGGCCTGCTGCTGGGTCCGCGCCGCGGCTTCCCGCCGCTATTTTCGGGCGCGGCGGTGATGCTGGTCGCCTGCGTGCCGCTCGCCGCGCTCGGCGCCGCCGCGACCGCGCTGTTCTGGCCGATGCGCGCGGCGGGGATGCGGGCGTTCGAATGGTATTGGCTGACCGTGGTCGTCGCACTGCCGGCGATGGGCGGGCTCGTCTGGCTGGAGCTTGGGCGCAAGAACCTGATCCCCTCGCTGTTCCGCTTCGGCCGGCCGCGCAAGACCGTCACCGCCCTGCCCGATCATCTGCTCGCCCATGCGCTGTGCCTGCAGATGGAGGACCATCATGTCCGCGTCCATCTCCATGGCCGGTCCAGCCTGCACTTCGGCGTGATGCGCGATGTGGTGGCGGGGCTGGACCCGGGACGGGGGCTGCAGGTGCACCGCAGCTGGTGGGTGGCGCGCGATGCGGTGCGGCGCTGGCACCGCGATGGCCGTGCGGTCAGCCTGGAGCTGGTCAACGGGCTCGAGGTACCGGTGGCGCGCAACCGCGTGGCGATCCTCCGCGCGGAGGGGTGGCTGGAAGGCGAAGAGGCCGAGGCGCTGCGGGCGTAAGCACGGACCGTCATTCCGGCGAATGCACGGTTGATCGTGGGTGCGATGGAACCCGACGATTCAGGGATTGGCGACGCGGGTGGACGTCAGGCCTGTTCGGCCAGCCCCGCCTTCATCCAGTCGGGCACCAGCTCGGGCGCGAGGCCGTCCATCTGCCGCCGTTCGACGGTGCCATCGGGCAGCATCACCAGCCGCCGGTTGACCTTGTTGCGCCAGTTCATCCGCGCTGTGTTTTCCTGCCCGACATAGCAGCCCTTGGTGAAGCTGACCCCGTTCAGCAGATCGGCATTGCATTCGAGCCAGAGATTCTTGTCCGAACCGAGTTCGGCCACGCCCTCGGGCACGCCCAGTGCGCGGCGGTGCGCGTGCCAGCCCCCGGCCGTGCCGTCCGCCGGTGCGATCCAGCGGCGCCCGAGCGACGGCAGGCGCGGATCGGCCGCCCCGTCGCGCCCGTCAGCCGACCAATGCACGGCCAGGCCATCGTCACGGGCGATCGTGATCGGCCTGCGGAGGCGGTAGAGCATCAGCCGCCGGGCCAGCGCATCGGCCTGCTCCGCCTCGCAGTCGATGAGGAGATCGTCCCCGTCACCCCAGATGATGAAATCGAACAGCGCCTTGCCCTGCGCGGTGAGCAGCCCCGCCCAGACCGGCAGGGCGCCGGCCACGTCGTTGGTGACGAGGCCCTGCAGGAAATCCCGGACGCCTTCGCCCGAGAGACGGATGAGCGCGCGATCTTCGAGGGTGGTATCAGACATTTACCGAAGGTAGGAAGCGCGCGAGCAAAAGGAAAGCGGACATGCCCAGCTACGACCTGATCCTCAAGTACGGCACCGTCTGGACGGTGGGTGGCCCGATACGGACCAGCGTCGGCGTGACCGGCGGCAAGATTGCCGGAATCGGCGTCGACGGCGCGGCCGGCGAGACGATCGACTGCACCGGGCTGGATGTGCTGCCCGGCGTGATCGACAGCCAGGTCCATTTCCGCGAGCCTGGGCTGGAGGCGAAGGAGGATCTCGAATCGGGCAGCCGCGCGGCGGTGCTCGGCGGCGTCACCGCCGTGTTCGAGATGCCGAACACCAAGCCCAATACCGATTCGGTCGAGGCGGTGAACGACAAGCTGGCCCGCGCGAAGGACCGGATGTGGTGCGACCACGCCTTCTATGTCGGCGCGACCACCGAAAATGCCGAGGCGCTGGCCGAGCTGGAGCAGCTGCCGGGCACCGCGGGGGTGAAGATCTTCATGGGCAGTTCGACCGGCAATCTGCTCGTCGCCGAGGATGAGCATCTCGCCCGCGTGCTGCGCGCCGGCCGGCGCCGCGTCGCGATCCATGCCGAGGACGAGCAGCGGATGATCGCGCGTCAGGGTGAGCGGGTCGAGGGCGATCCGGCGAGCCATCCGGTATGGCGCGACGACGAAAGCGCGCTGCTCGCCACCCGCCGCATCCTGAAGATCGCGCGCGAGACGGGCCGCAAGATCCATATCCTGCACATCACCACCCCCGACGAGCTGGCGCTGATCGCGCAGAACAAGGATATCGCCACCTGCGAGGTGACGCCGCAGCACCTGACCCTGGCCGGCGAGGAGGCTTATCCGCGGCTCGGCACCTATGCGCAGATGAACCCGCCGATCCGGTCGGGCGCGCATCGCGACGGCCTGTGGCACTATCTGCGCCAGGGGGTGCCGGATGTGCTGGGTTCGGACCATGCGCCGCACACCATCGAGGAGAAGGCGAAGACCTATCCGGCCAGCCCCAGCGGCATGCCCGGCGTCCAGACCCTGCTGCCGCTGATGCTGAACCATGTCGCCGAGGGACGGCTGACGCTCCAGCACCTCATCGAACTGACCTCCGCCGGGCCGCAGCGCGTGTTCGGCCTGCGCACCAAGGGCCGGATCGCGCTGGGCTATGATGCCGATTTCACCCTGGTCGATCTCAAGGCGCGCTGGACGATCGAGGACAGCTGGCTGGCTTCCCGCTGCGGATGGTCGCCGTTCACCGGCATGGCGCTGACGGGCAAGCCGGTCGGCACGATCATCCGCGGTCATCGGGTGATGTGGGAGGGAGGCCTGGCCAATGCCGCGATCGGCGTACCGATCCGCTTCGACAGCGTGGCGCTGTAGCTTTCAGCTCGGTCATTCCCGGACGTGGTAGGGGCGGGACAGCGAATCGCTTGTGCGTTGCAGCATGGCGATTCGCACCTGCCGCGATGCGGGGCCGACCCGATCTTGCGACCTTCCTGTGATCGTTGCTGTGGATAAGTTGCAAGTCACCGCACGGCGCCAACGACTCGCCGCTTGTTAGGATTTGATCAACCCTAAGGGGCTTTCCTGCCGCCCGATGTGCTGCCTATCACAGGCTACGGACGGGGTGGGAACTTCCTTATGACCAAGACGTTGCGCGCGATTGCCGGTGCCCTGATGCTTGTGGGCATGACGATTGCGCCGGCGGCGGCCCAGGCCCAGACCGTCCAATGCGCGCCCTTCGCCCGCATGTTCTCCGGCATCCAGCTGTTCGGCGCCGCCGCATCCTGGTGGAACCAGGCCGTCGGCAAATATATCCGCGGCAATTCACCGGCGGTAGGATCGGTGCTGGTGTTCAAGGCGATCGGTTCGATGCGCTCGGGCCATGTCGCCACCGTCACCGACATCGTCAGCGATCGGGTCATCAAGATCACCCACGCCAACTGGTCGGTGATCAACGGTCGTCGCGGCCAGGTCGAGCGCAACGTCACCGTCGTCGACGCCTCGCCGAACAATGACTGGAGCCAGGTGAAGGTCTGGTTCGCGCCGATCGGCAAAATCGGCAACAAGGCCTATCCGGTCAACGGCTTCATCTACAAGGAAGGCCAGAAGACCGCGACCGCCGACGCCGTGAAGGCCGTCCAGGGCTGATAGCCACCCCATCGCGGTAAGAGTCGGATCTGTTCATCAGCGGCATCGGTCGCTAGCCCAGCGATAGACGGAGGAAGAGACCTCCTCCCCCCATCAATCCCAATCCACGATCGTCCAGCCGCGCTGCCGCGCCACGGCGCGCAGCCCGGCATGCGGGTTTGTCGCGATCGCCTCGTCGGCCCATTCGAGCACCGGCACGTCGGACACATGATCCGAATAGAACCGGATCCGGCAGGCCGCCCGGTCGAGCTTCTCCAGCCCCATCCACGCCTCGATCATCCGGAGCTTGGCCGGGCCGTAGCAATTCTCGCCATCGACCTTATGGCTGACATAATCGTCTAGGCCCCGGATCGTGCCGGTCGCGACGACGTCGTCCATGCCCAGGCGGCGAGCGATCGGCTCGACCCAGATGCGTGAGGATGCCGTCGCCAGCACCAGCCGCCGCCCGGCGGCGCGGTTCTCCGCAAGGCTCGCCAGCGCACCGGCATAGACATTATGATCGATCATCTTCCCGGCGAAGGCCTCCGCGATGGGGGTCAGCCGGTCGGCATGGATGCGCCGGCCGATCAGCATCGCCTGGTTGAGCTCCTTGACCCGCTTGCGCTCGATCAGCTTCGCCGCATAGGCCAGCATCACCAGCGCGGCGAACGGCACGAAGATCAGCCGCCAGGGCGCGAGCCGGAGCGCGGCATGGATCATGAAGGGGGTGAAGGTGCCGGTCCGGGTAATCGTCCGGTCCATGTCATAGATGGCAAGTTCGGTCATGATCGGGGCCATAGGCGAGCCATAAGGATTCGTCACGCCGACGAATGCCGGTCCGCCTGCCGGCGACGCCCCTCAAATCCTTGCCTTTTCCGCGGTTCCCGCCTAAAGCCCGCCCGTCTTACAGACAAAAAAGCATTGAGCGCGTCCATGGACGCCCGCTGGCCGGCGAGGTTTCGCCCGCCGGCGTGCTTTGCGTTTTGGGTCTGAAAGTCAGCAATTTCGGCGCTTCGGCGCTTCAGGAGTGAACGCATGTTCGAAAGTCTGAGCGAAAGGCTGGGAGGGGTCTTCGACCGCCTGCGCGGTCGTGGCGCGCTGAACGAATCGGACGTGCGCGAGGCGATGCGCGAGGTCCGCATCGCGCTGCTCGAAGCCGATGTCGCCCTGCCCGTCGTCCGTGAATTCATCGAGAAGATCACCGAGCAGGCGGTTGGCCAGCAGGTGCTTCGCTCGGTCACGCCCGGCCAGCAGGTCGTCAAGATCGTCCATGACGGGCTGGTCGAGATGCTCGGCTCCGAGGCTTCGGACCTTGAGCTGGAGGTCACGCCGCCCGCGATCGTGATGATGGTCGGCCTCCAGGGCTCGGGCAAAACGACGACGACGGCGAAGATCGCCAAGCGCCTGACCGAAAAGGGCCGCAAGAAGGTCATGATGGCGTCGCTCGACGTCAATCGCCCGGCCGCGCAGGAGCAGCTGGCGACGCTGGGCACCCAGGCCTCGGTCGCGACCCTGCCGATCGTCGTGGGTCAGCAGCCGGTCGATATCGCTCGGCGCGCGCTGCAGGCGGCAAAGCTGCAGGGTTTCGACGTGCTGCTGCTCGATACCGCCGGCCGCCTCCATGTCGATCAGGCGCTGATGGAGGAGATGAAGGCGGTTGCCGCCGTCTCTGAGCCCGATGAAATCCTGCTCGTCGTCGATGCGCTGACCGGCCAGGACGCCGTCAACGTCGCAAAGAATTTCTCCGAGCAGGTCGCGCTGACCGGTGTCGTGCTGACCCGGATGGACGGCGATGCCCGTGGTGGCGCCGCGCTGTCGATGCGCGCCGTCACCGGCAAGCCGATCAAGTTCGTCGGAACCGGCGAGAAGCTGGACGGGATCGAGCTGTTCCAGCCGGCCCGGGTTGCCGGCCGCATCCTCGGCATGGGCGATGTCGTCAGCCTGGTCGAGCGCGCCGCCGAGACGATCAAGGTCGAGGAGGCCGAGGCGCTCGCCCAGCGCATGGCCAAGGGCCTGTTCGACATGAATGACCTGCGCAGCCAGCTGCGCCAGATGTCGCGCATGGGCGGCCTTTCCGGGCTCGCCGCGATGCTGCCGGGCATCAAGCAGGTGAAGCAGGCAATGGCCTCGGGCGCCGCCGATGACAAGGTTCTGGTCCGCATGGATGCCATCATCGGATCGATGACCCCCAAGGAGCGCGCGCGCCCCGAACTGCTTAATGCGAAGCGTAAGATCCGCGTCGCCAAGGGTTCCGGCACCACGGTGCAGGACGTCAACAAGCTCCTGAAGATGCATCAGGAGATGGCGACGGTGATGAAGAAGATGAAGAAGATGGGCGGCCTCAAGGGCCTCGCCGGGCTGCTCGGCGGCGGCGGCGGCCTTGGCGGCATGCTGGGCGGCGGCGGTGGGGGCGGCCTGCCCCCGATGCCGGGCGGAAGCGGCCTGCCGGGCCTGCCCAGCAATCCCCAGGGGCTGCCCCCCGGTTTCCAGAATTTCCTGAAAAAACGCTGATTACATCCAGATCGAATACCAGAAAGGAACTACCCGATGTCCGTTTCCATCCGTCTCGCCCGTGGCGGCGCCAAGAAGCGCCCTTATTACCGCATCGTCGTCGCCAATTCGCGCAGCCCGCGCGACGGCGCCTTCATCGAGAAGATCGGCGCCTATAATCCGCTGCTCGCCAAGGACGACCCCAAGCGCGTCGTGCTCGACACCGAGCGCGCCAAGCATTGGCTCTCGGTCGGCGCCCAGCCGACCGATCGCGTCGCCCGCTTCCTCGACGTCGCCGGCGTCAAGGAGCGTCCCGCCCGCAACAACCCCAACAAGGGCAAGCCGGGCGAGAAGGCCGTCGAGCGCGCCGAGGAGCGCCAGGCGAAGATCGACGCCGCCAATGAGGCAGCCGCCGAGGCCGCTGCCACCCCGGCACCCGCCGAGGAAGAGGCTGTCGTCGAGGAAGCCGCCGCTGAGGCGCCCGCCGCCGAGGAAGTGACCGCAGAGGCTCCGGCCGAGGCTGCCGCCGAGGAGGCTCCGGCCGCCGAAGCCCCCGCCGAAGAAGCTGCTGCCGAGGAAAAGAACGAGGCGTAAGCCTATATTCCCCCTCCCTGCCAAGGGAGGGGGTTAGGGGGTGGGTAGCGCCCCCGATTTGGGGTGAACAATGGCCATCATGATATCCATATCCGTTGGCCGGTCCCGCCCCCCGGTCCCCTCCCTTGGCAGGGAGGGGGTGTGATGGACAAACCCATCGTCCTCGCTGCCATCATCGGCGCGCATGGCATCACCGGCGAGGTGCGCCTGAAGCTGTTCAGCGATGATCTGAAGGCCTATCCATCGCTCCAGGGCGCTGGACGCACCTTCACGTTGACCGCGTTCCGCCCCGCCACGAATGGTGCGGTCGCGCGCTTCGCCGAGATCACCGACCGTAACGCCGCCGAGGCGCTGCGCGGCACCGAGCTGAGCGTGCCGCGCTCGGCCCTGCCGCCGCTCGCGGAGGGCGAATATTATCATATCGACCTGATCGGGCTGCCCTGCCTTGCCGACGGGCAGCCGATCGGAACCGCCGTGATGATCGATGACTTCGGCGCCGGCGACGTGCTCGAGATCGAGAAGCCCGACGGCAAGCGCTTCATGGTACCCGTCGCCAAGGCGGTGACGATCGAGTCCGATCGGCTGCTGATCGATCCGGAGTTCGTCGAATGAATCCCGCCATCATCTTCCTGCTGATCGGCTCCATCTATCTGGTGATCATCGCCTATGGCGTGGTCCGTACCCGCAAGCGCGGCCTGCCGCCCCGCGCGCGCCTCCTCCTGGCCGCCGTGCAGGTCGTGCCGCCGCCGCTGCTGCTGTTCGGTGCGCTGCTGACCACCGGCGATGCCTTCGCGATCGGCGGCTGGGGCATCATGCTCGCGATGCTGCTCGTGGCTGGCGCGCTGCTCGCCATCTGCACGGATCTGGTGGCGCGGCGGGTGTTGTAGGCGCGACCGATTTGGCGTATATACATCACGTATATACAGGAGCTGATCATGAGCGAGGAATATCGCGCCAAAGTGTTCAAGTCGGGCAATTCGGTGGCGCTGCGCCTACCGAAGGCGCTTGGTCTTAAGGAAGGCACCGAAGTGATCGTCCGCGAAGTTCGGGGCGAATATAGTTTCAGGCCTGCCGACGAGGCGCCGCGCAAGATCGATCTCACCGGCATCGCGGGCACCGCCCCTTGGCTCAAGCCTCTCACAACCGAGGAGCGCGAGTTCGATGATCCGCCTCGCGCTTGGAATCTGCTCGACCAGCCGGCCCCGAAGAGTTCCGATAGGGATTAAGTGCGCTATCTGATCGACACCAATTGCTGCATCTTTCTGTTTGCGGGCGCCTATCCGCAGTTGGCCGAGCGCGTGCGGGCGACCGAGCAAGGGGCGATCGGTCTGTCATCGATCGTCTTCGCCGAACTCGCGCTCGGCAGCGCGAACGGGAAGGTGCCGCCGATGGAGGCGCTGGAACGCCTTGCCGAACAGATACCTCTGCTGCCCTTCGATGAGGCTGCGGCGCGCGCTTATTCCCGCTTGCCGTTCAAGCGAGGCCGCTTCGATCGGCTGCTGGCGGCCCATGCGCTTTCGCTGAACCTGGCGGTCATTACGCAGAATGAGGCAGACTTTGCGGACATTCCCGGGCTCAAGGTCGAGAACTGGACAGTCTGATGGGCTTGATGATTAACTTCATCATTTGGTCCACCTTATCAGCGGCGATCATGTGCCTGATACTGAGGTGGCTCAGGCCCTGCTGGCCCGAACGAAGGGCCATTATATTCGCCGCGACGCCGCTCCCAACGCTCCTGCTTTTACTCGGCCTAGGGCTCCTTATACGCGATTGGAATGTCGATTCCGGTGGTCGTGGGGGGCGCGGCGCAGGGTTTGTTTCGGGCCAATCATTCACCGTGGGAGCGCTTCTTTTGTTTTGCTCGGGCGCTCTTCTCTGCAAGGCCGCTATAAAATTGTTCAAGCTCGCATGACCTTCGCCGCCACCATCCTAACCCTCTACCCGGAGATGTTCCCCGGCCCGCTCGGCGCTTCGCTGGCAGGCCGCGCGCTGGCCGAGGGGAAATGGGTCTGCGATCCCGTCCAGATTCGTGATTTCACCACCGACAGGCATCGTTCGGTCGATGACACGCCGGCGGGTGGCGGGGCAGGGATGGTGATGCGCGCCGACATCCTGGCGCGTGCCGTCGATGATGCGATCGCGCGCCATCCCGACGTGCCCGTGCTGGCGATGACGCCGCGTGGGCGCCCCCTCACCCAGGCGCGCGTGCGCCAGCTGGCCGCCGGCCCCGGCGTCACGATTCTCTGCGGGCGATTCGAGGGAATCGACGAGCGGTTGTTCGAAGCACGGCCGATCGAGCCGGTATCGATCGGCGACTATATCCTTTCGGGCGGGGAAATGGGCGCGCTGACCCTGCTCGATGCTTGCATTCGCCTGCTTCCCGGCGTAATGGGCGCCCCCGATAGCGGGGATGACGAGAGCTTCGAAAGCGGCCTTCTCGAATATCCGCATTATACCCGACCTGCTGAGTGGGAAGGGCGCACGATCCCTGAGGTGCTGCGATCTGGGGATCATGCGAGGATCGACGCCTGGCGTAAAACCATGGCCGAGACCGATACAAGGCTAAGGAGGCCGGACCTTTGGGAGCGCCATGACGGCGCTCGGGACCAGTCTCCCTCTGGCGCGCGGCGACAGAAGAAGGAGCGATGAGCCATGAACCTCATCCAGACGCTCGAAGCCGAGCAGATTGCCAAGTTCAAGGAATCGAAGACGATTCCCGATTTCCGTCCCGGCGATACGCTGAAGGTCGGCGTGAAGGTCGTCGAAGGCGAGCGCACCCGCGTCCAGGCCTATGAGGGCGTTTGCATCGCCCGCGCCAACAAGGGCATGGGTTCGTCGTTCACCGTCCGCAAGATTTCGTTCGGTGAGGGCGTCGAGCGCGTCTTCCCGCTCTATTCGCCGAACATCGAGTCGATCGAAGTCGTCCGCAAGGGCGTCGTCCGTCGCGCCAAACTCTATTACCTCCGCGGCCGTCGCGGCAAATCCGCGCGTATTGCGGAGCGTCGCGACCATAAGCCGGCCGCCGAGGCCCAGGAAGCCTGATCGACCGGGCTACCAACCAGACCTCGCAGGCGGCCGGCTCCCTCGGGAGACCGGCCGTTTGCTTATCTGGACGTGTTTGTTTGCCGTGATTTCCGAGCTGCCAGTTGATCCTCAACTGCCTTGAAATCACTCTTCTTACATTCTTGTCAGACCCGGCGGATAGCCGGGCCGACGCCCAACAAAGGACTGTCAAATGGGCTATCGTGTCGTCGTCGCGGGTGCCACCGGCAATGTGGGCCGCGAAATGCTGAACATCCTCGCCGAGCGGGAATTCCCGATCGACGAGATTGCCGCGCTCGCCTCCGCGCGCAGCCAGGGCGATCAGATCGAGTTCGGCGAGACCGGCAAGATGCTCAAGGTCCAGAATATCGAGCATTTCGA
>CAZJXG010000101.1:0-11893 GCA_964549965.1 uncultured Sphingomonas sp.
ACCCGCAACCTAGCCGTTATGAGCGGCCAGCTCTAACCGTTGAGCTACAGGCCCCGCCAGTACGCCGCGGCGATAGCCGAGCGCTTCGCGGGCGGCAAGCCGGTCTAGACGGCATCCTGCTCGGCCCGGCCGCGGGCGACGGGAAGGCTCAGATAGAAGCGGGTTGCGTCGATCTCGAGCATGCCGCCGCCGGCGATCGCGAGGTTGCGGACCAGGCGCAGCGCGAAGCCGAGGCCGAGAACCGGGGCATCGGGCCAGTTCCCGTCAGGATTATAGCCGGGATCGAGCAGCATCTTCTCGTCACGCCCATCGAGTGCTCGCGGCCGCAGGATCGTGAGCAGCAAATGGCTCGACCGGCGGGGATCGCGCTGCAGATCGACACTGATCCGCTCGCCTTCCCCCGCCATTGCGATCGTCGCCGCCAGTAGCCGTGACAGCATCCGTTCGACGGTCGGCGCATCGACCGCGACGGGCGGCAAGGTATCGTCGATACGAAAGGCGATCCCGCTGGCATGCTCCTTGGCAACCGCCTCGAAATTGGTGTGGAGGCGCGTCAGGATCGCCGCAGCGTCGACCAGCGCGGGCGAGGATGCCGGCTCGGCCGGGCGGGCGGACGCGACGATATCGAGATCCTCGACGGCGCTCATCAGCTTCTTGCTCTGCTCCAGTATCTCCTGCGCCCGATTGCGATAGGCCGACGCGGCGGGGCCACGCATCTGGCCCTCAATCATCTCCGAAAAGCCGATGATCGCATTGAGCGGAGTGCGCAATTCATGAACCAGATGGCGCAGCGAATCGTTGATTCCAGCCGGTCTTGGCGTCGCATTGTCGCTGCCCATCGCCGTCGCGCTTTCGTCTGCGCGCGGGCGGCGCGCGGTACCGCGATAGCCGCTGAACCGGCCATCCTTGGAATCGAAGAACGGCACCGCCGAAATCCGCCATTCCCCCGCGGCCGGCCCCTGCCCGGCGATCGTCAGTCGGGCGTCCCGAAACGGGGTTCGGCTGCGATAGGCGCCCGCCGCATGGCCGTCGACACCATGGTCGGTCTGATGCGCGGCCACCGCGATCGTCTCGCCGATCACCGGTCCCCGCGGTGCGCCCTGCACCCAGCAGATCACGCCATCGACGCCGGTCTCGAAGCGGAAATTTTCGACCTGGATCGCACCGGCATCGGGATCGGCCTGGGCGGGATGCGGATAGCGTGTGCGGAATGTCTCTATCCGGGACAGGAGATCGCGAATCTGGGTCTCGCCTGCCGCGCTGATAGCCGAGGACGGCGCAAGCGGCTCGGCCTCCTCCGGCGCTGCCGCTTCCGAGACGTCGGGGGCAGGCGGCGAGATCGCGGCGACAGGCGAGACCGGGGCAACAATAGCCGGCTCGACCGTCGGATAGACAGTCTCAGGGGCCTTCGCCTCGGCGACCAGATCCTCGATCGAGGCCGCCAGAGGAGCAAGGCTGGCTTCGCCGGTTTCGACCGGTCCGGGGATCAGAAAATCGCTGGCGCCGAAACCCTCCAGAGCGTGTTCGACCTCATAGCCAAGATCGCGGCGGTTGCGCAGCAGGTTGCGCGCACTGGGCGTGAAGCGCGGTAGCAGATCGAGCCACTGCCTGTTGCCGAGAACGACATGGCCCAGCACCGGCGCCGCGATATGCGGCAGATCCTCGGCAAACAGCAGGACCAGTTCGGCAGGCACGCGACGGCCGGCCAGGCCGCGACCGGCGGCCAGACGCAGGTCCACCGATATCTCGGGACGGACGGATCTGAGGAAATTATAGGCATCGACGGCCCGCGGCGCATCGACCAGCGGATCGTCTACCCGGTGTCCCCGCCCCTGCGCGAGGACATCGACCACCTGACGCCACAGAATGGCGCGCGCCTCAGGAGTCGGCGCCGGCTGCGCAAGCAATGTGGCCAGCATATCATCGAAACGCAAAGGCCCGCCTCCAACCGGGTCGTGAATGATCCGCCCACCATTCCCGTACCCCGATATTAGAACGCATCCGGCCGGGCGGAAAGAGCGTTTCATCGCCAACCGCATAGCTATTTTTATTGCACTTAGTCGAAACTTTATTATACGCAGAGCGGCTTTTTGTGAAAGGTTCCTCCATGGCTGGCCCATCTCTTGATCAAATAGATCGCACCATCCTGCACGAGCTGCAGGAGGACGGGCGCATGACCAATGTCGATCTCGCCCGCAAGGCGGGCCTCACCGCCCCGCCGTGCCTACGCCGCGTTCGCGCGCTCGAAGAGGCCGGTGTGATCGAAAGCTACCATGCCCGGCTTAATGCCGCCTCGCTCGGCTATGGCATCACCGTGTTCGCGCTGGTCTCGCTGCGCAGCCAGGCCGAGGAGGATCTGCGCCAGTTCGAGGCGCATGTAGCCGCCCTTGCCGAAGTGCGCGAATGCCACATGCTGAACGGTGAGATCGACTTCATCCTGAAGATCGTGGCGCACGACCTGCAGGCCTTCCAGCAGTTCCTCACCTCGCAACTGACCACCGCCCCCAATGTGGCGAGCGTCAAGACGTCGCTCACTATCCGGACGTCAAAGGACATTCCGGGGATACCGGTCGACGGAATCTGAACGGAGCTGGCCCGCGAGAACGCCCAAAAGAAAAGGCCCCGGTCGCCGGAGCGACCGAGGCCTCCCTTAAGAGCCGATCTTACGACGTGGCGGGCTTGGCCGACCAGACTTTCGCATAGGCCGCGAGCGGCGCATATACACCGGTCGTAACGGCATCGAGCGCTGCCTTGGCGCCGGCCTTGTCTCCTGCCTGCGAGAGCGCGAGGCCGAGCCGGAAATTGGCCTGGCCCGCATCCGCGCCCGGCTTCGTCAGCGCCAGCTTGTAGAGCTCGGCCGAGCGGGCGTAATCCTTGTAGCCGTACAGAAGATCGGCGGTCGTGATCACCGTCTTGAACGTGCCCTTCGGACCATTGGCTGCCGTGATCGCCGCAGGGATCGAGGCCTTGTCGGGCGCGATCTTCGGCTGCGACAAAGCGAGGATTTCGCGGGTATTCTGGCTGTTCGACGTGCTGAGCTTGCCTGCCGCGATGCCCTCGTTGAGCACATCGACCGCTTCGTTCGGGAATTTGAGGTACACCGCGAGGGCATAATCGATATAGTTGGACGCCGACGACAAGGGCAGCGCGCCGGCCGCGCGGGCGAGACGCAACATATCCAGATCGGCCTCACCAGACAGCCCGGCGAGCTGACGGTAGATGAACAGCGAATCATGCCAGTTCTGCTTCACCGGATACGCATCGAGCCATGCGGTGGTCAGCTTGACGAACTCGGTGGGCAGCTTGGCCCGCGAAGCAATGTCCGCGCCCCGACCATACCATTCCGACGGAAGCGATTCACCGGCCGCAGTCTTGGTGTCGATGACCTTCTGCAGCGTGGCCAGCGCTTCAGCCGGCTTGCCGTTGCGCGACTGGCTGTCCGCCATGATGGCAAAGGCGTCGGCCTGGGTGCTGCCGGCGGCAATCGCGCGGGCCAGCGATGCCTCGGCCTTGGGATAATTCTTGGCCTGATAGGCAAATTGTCCCTGGAACCAGTAATATTGCGCGCGCTGCGCATCGCTGATCTGGTTCGCGGCCTCACCGGTGGCGATGACCTCGTCCAGTGCCGCCGAGAGTTTGGCCTGATCGCCGCTGACCTGAGCGGCGTTCAAGCGATAGGTGGCGACCGCATATTGCTCATCAGGAGTTTTGGCGATCCCCTTGGCGGTGGCGAGAGCGGCCTCTGCGGCGGGGATATCCTTTTTCTTGATCGCGGCATCAGCCTCGGCGAGCGGCTTGCGGACTTCCTGGCCGATCTTCAGCGCTGGGGCCGCGGCCTCTTCTTTCTTCTTTGCTGCGAAAGCCGGCGTGCCCGGCGCAACCGCGGCTACGGCAAGGCCAAGCGCCGCGAGCAGCGCATAACGGGACGTGGAAATCATGCTTCAGGCCTCCTGGATGGCGGCCGAAAGGGGCGGCCGCCCGTAAAACACGCCGGTTGACTAATCGCTCCCACCGTATCGCACAAGCACGGGCGAAACGATCCGGCTTCACTCGTCGCTGTCTAGGCACCGTTCGCTGAATGCTGTTTGAACCGCGGCCGGTTGATCGCCCCACCGAGCCCCGCTACGGCAGGCCCATGCTGCTTCTGCTCTCTCCCGCCAAATCGCTCGATTATGCCAGTCCGCTGCCGGATGTCGGCGCAACCCGGCCCCGCTTTGCGGAAGAAGCGCTCTCGACGGCGCAGGCTGCGTCGAAGCTCGGCGCGAAGAAGCTCGGCAAGCTGATGAGCATCTCCGACAAGCTCGCGAAGCTGAACGCCGATCGCTATGCGGATTTTGCCGGGCAGGATGAACGCCCCGCCCTCTACGCCTTCTCCGGCGACGTCTATATCGGCCTCGAAGCGAAAAGCCTCGACGAACCGGCAATCGACTTCGCGCAGGACCATGTGCGCATCCTGTCCGGCCTCTACGGCCTGCTCCGCCCGCTCGATCTCATCCGGCCCTATCGGCTGGAAATGGGCACGCGCTGGGCGCCGGGCCGCAAGAAAAACCTCTACCAGCTCTGGGGCAGCAAGATTTCCGATGCGCTGGCCGCCGATCTGCTGGCCGAGGGCTCCGACGTGATCATCAACTGCGCCAGCAAGGAATATTGGCACGCCGTCGAACAGGCGCCGCCCCAGGGGGTGCGGATCATCACGATCGACTTCCGCGAAGACGGACCCGATGGCCTGATCTTCAACAGTTTCGGGGCGAAACGCGCGCGGGGCATGATGGCGCGCTGGATGTGCGAGCATCGCATCACCGCACCCGAGGCGCTGAAGGGCTTCGACAGCGACGGCTATCGCTTCATCGCGGAGGGATCGGACGACAGCGTCTGGCGCTTCATCAAGGCCCGCTGACCGGAACATCCCCCGATCCGGCCCGTTGATGCTGTCGAACCACGGGAGACAGGATCATGAGCCAGGCGCATCCCACCGACGCGGACAAGGGCAACGGCGTCGAACTCACCACTGAGGAGGCACGCGCGGGCTCGACCCCGCATATGACCCGCTACATTCTCGGCTGGGGCCTCTTCCTCGTCATCGTCGCATTTCTGGTCGTTTTGAGCTACAACAGCTGGGGTTGATCGCCCGGTCGGAACAGGGCCGCGACCATTGCGGAGCGGCCCTTTCAGCATTGGACTAGCCATGGCCTTCGTCCTTCGTTAGGAGCCTTGTTCTTGCCCCGATCGGGGCTTGAAACAGCTTCAACGATCACGGATTGAACGACTTTGGCCAGCGCACCGCCGCCCATCGAAAATAGCGATATTTCGCCCATCTCGATCGAAGACGAGATGAAGACGAGCTATCTCGACTATGCGATGTCCGTCATCGTTTCGCGCGCCCTTCCGGACGTACGCGACGGGCTGAAGCCGGTCCACCGCCGGATCCTTTTCGCCTGCCAGGAAGGCGGCTTCGTCCCCGGACGGCCCTATCGCAAATCGGCCAAGATCGTCGGCGACGTGATGGGCAATTATCACCCGCATGGCGACAGCTCCATCTACATGGCGCTGGCCCGCATGGCCCAGGATTGGGCGATGCGGGTGATGCTGATCGACGGTCAGGGCAATTTCGGATCGATGGACCCGGATATGCCGGCATCGATGCGCTATACCGAAGCGCGGTTGAGCAAGCCTGCCATGGCGCTGCTGGAGGATATCGACAAGGACACAGTCGATTTCAGCGCCAATTATGACGGATCGCTGCAGGAGCCGGTGGTGCTTCCGGCGCGCTTTCCGAACCTTCTGGTCAACGGTGCCGGCGGTATCGCGGTCGGCATGGCGACCAATATCCCCCCCCACAACCTGGGAGAGGTGATCGCGGGCTGCAAGGCCTATATCCTCAACGGTGCGATCACCATCGAGGAACTCAACGAGATCATTCCCGGTCCCGACTTCCCGACCGGTGGCCTGATCCTCGGCAAGGGCGGCGCCCGTAACGCCTATCACCTCGGCAAGGGCTCGATCATCATGCGCTCGCGCCATGTGGTCGAGGAAGGACGCGGCGACAAGCGCTCGATCGTGCTGACCGAAATCCCCTATCAGGTCGGCAAGAGCGGCCTGGTGGAGGGCATCGCCGAAGCCGCCAAGGACAAGCGGATCGAAGGCATCAGCGACATCCGCGACGAATCGAGCCGCCTCGGCGTGCGCATCGTCATCGACCTGAAGCGCGACGCGACGCCCGATGTCGTGCTCAACCAGCTCTGGCGCCATACCCAGGCGCAAACCAGTTTCCCCGCCAATATGCTCGCGATCCGGGGCGGCCGCCCCGAGGTGCTGACGCTGCGGGACATCATCGAATCCTTCGTGAAGTTCCGCGAGGAGGTCATCACCCGGCGCTCGAAGTTCGAGCTGGCCAAGGCACGCGACCGCGCCCACATCCTGCTCGGCCTCGTCATCGCCGTCACCAATCTCGATGAGGTGGTGCGCATCATCCGCGGATCGGCCAGCCCGGCCCATGCCCGCGCCGCGCTGATCTCACGCGAATGGCCGCGCGGCGAGATCGAGCAATATATCAAACTGGTCGAAGCGGTTGAATCGGTCGGCGATTCCCCGACCTATCAGCTTACCGAGATACAGGTCCGCGCGATCCTCGACCTGCGCCTGCATCGCCTGACCGCGCTCGGCCGCGACGAGATTGGCGAAGAGCTGGCCAAGCTGGCGGCGTCGATCGCCGAACTGCTGCACATCCTTGGCGATCGCGCCCGCCTCTACGAGGTGATGGTCGAGGAGTTCGACGCGATACTCGTCGAGTTCGCCACGCCGCGCAAAACCGAGATCGCCCCCGCCGGCGACACGATCGACGACGAGGATCTGATCGAGCGGGAGGAGATGGTCGTCACCGTCACCCATGGCGGTTACATCAAGCGCACCCCGCTCGAGGCGTTCCGCGCCCAGCGCCGTGGCGGTAAGGGCCGTTCCGGCATGGGCACCAAGGACGAGGATGCCGTCACCGAACTGTTCGTGACGAGCACCCACACGCCCGTGCTGTTCTTCTCGGATCACGGCAAGGTCTATCGCAAGAAGGTATGGCGCCTCCCGGAAGGCGCCCCGCAGGCGCGCGGCCGTCCGATGATCAACCTGCTGCCGCTGGCGCCGGGCGAGAAGATCACCACCGTGCTGCCGCTGCCCGAGGACGAGGCAAGCTGGGGCGCGCTCCACGTCGTCTTCGCCACCGCGCATGGCAATGTCCGCCGCAATTCGATGGATGCCTTCGCCAACGTGCCGACCAACGGCAAATTCGCGATGCGCTTCGATGAGGATGCGACCGACCGGCTGATCGGGGTCGCGCTGCTGACCGAGGAGGACGACGTCCTGCTCGCGACACGCGGCGGCCGCGCCATCCGCTTCGCATCGACCGATATCCGCGAATTCCAGAGCCGCACCTCGACGGGCGTGCGCGGCATCCTGCTCAAGGGCGACGACGAGGTGATCTCGCTCTCGATCCTCAAGGGCTTCGACGCCACCACCGAGGAGCGCGACGCCTATCTGCGTGCCGCCCCCTGGAAGGACAACGGCGCCGAGCCGACCCTGCCCGCCGACCGGATGAAGGAGTTCGAGGCCGCCGAGGAGTTCATCCTCACGGTCTGCGCCAACGGCTATGGCAAGCGCAGCTCGGCCTATGAATATCGCCGCACCGGCCGTGGCGGCCAGGGCATCGGCAATATCGACAATCTCGAGCGCAACGGCCCGGTCGTCGCCAGCTTCCCGGCGCATGACGGCGAGCAGCTGATGCTCGTCACCGACCAGGCGAAGCTGATCCGCATGCCGATCAACGGCACCCGCGTGATCGGCCGCAACTCGGCCGGCGTCCGCCTGTTCAACGTGTCCGACGACGAACATGTCGTGGGCGCGGCGCGGATTCAGGAAAGCGACGAAGACGGTGACGGCGAAGGTGGCGAGGATATCGTCGACACCGCGACCGATGCCGGCGAGACGCCCGAGGCCTGAGGTCCGCATCGTCGCGGATCAGGCGGCGACGATCCGCTCGCGGAACCAGTTGGCCAATTCGTCTTCCGACAGCTCGCCTGCGGCAAGAGCTAGAAACGTCACCACAAGTTCGGCATCGTCTACGTCGAGCGCATGGCCGTTGAGTGCGAGAAAGGTCTCGCTCACGACCAGAGCGGTTCGCTTGTTGCCGTCAACGAACGGGTGATTCCGCGCGATACCGTAGGCATAGGCCGCTGCCAGATCGGCGGCATCGGGTTTACCATGGGCCGCCAGATTCAGCGGACGTGCCATTGCGCTTTCGAGCAACCCGGCTGCCCGAACCCCCTCACCGCCGCCATGTTCGGCCAGTTGTTCGCGGTGCGCTGCAAAGGCGACCTCACTGGAAACCCAGCACCAACCCACCACGGGTTATTTCGCCAGTTCGTGCAAAGCCTTGCGACGCCGTTTCATGACGTCACGCGCCACCGCCAGCTGGTCCTCGAACTCCGGGTCATGAATGCGAAGCTCGAATCCATTAGGCCCTTCGCTCACATAGAGCGTGTCCCCACGATCGAGCCGCAGACGAGCGAGGACATCCTTGGGCAGGACGATGCCCGTCGAATTGCCGATTGCGATCAGTTTGATGGGCTTAGTCATAACATTCGTTATAACGTCGCCGCTGTCAGCCTTCAATCCTAAAGCTCGATCGGCCCCCGCGCGCGAATAGTGTGACGCTATTCGCGAACAGTGAGCCGTTCACCTTCTGACTGCTCCATTTTGAAGGGAAACGCTTCAACCAGCGCGCACGTCAGCCGGCCGGACCCTGCGATAGATCGCAAAATAGGCCGAGGCCGTCGTGACGATCAGCACCGGGACCAGCAGCATCTGGCCGATCTGCAGCAGCCACGCCACCGGACCACCTGCGGCGAAACGCGTGATCATCGCCACGCGCAACGCCGTGCCGATCAGGATCAACGGCAATATCGCACCGAAGACCAGCAGGAAGCCGCGCAACCAGAACGGCCGGACGGCGGCCACCGCCTGACGGAAGCCCAGGCTCCGGTCATCGCTGAGCAAGGCCACATACCATGGGTATAAGGGCACCGAGACGAACAGCCAAAGCAGCAGGGCGACGGGAACGAACAGGCCCCGCCCCCCGCCGGCGAGGTCAGCGGCCAGATGGCCCGCGCGCGTGAACAGATATTCGTCGGTCAGCTGGATCGCGATCATCGCGACCGCGCCGAGCACCACGCGCGGACCGATCCGCCACACCCTCACCCGGTCGCCGCCAAAGCGCCACCAGCGCATCGCCAAGGTGCTGACGATCAGCATCGCCAGGGTATTGAGCACGGCCATGCTGATCCGGAAGGCTTCCGCCTGCGACATCAGGATGAGATCGGCGGCGATCAGGCCGCGCTGGAGGAGCTGGATCGCCAGCGGCAGCGCCGTGATCAGCGGCATCGCCGCGATGAAGGCCGTGACCCGGCGGTAGATGGCACCATATTCCCCACCCATGCCCGTCATCCCCGTGTTTGCGGCGCCCCCGCCAGCGTTCAGTAGTTCGGAAACAGCTTGCGGCTGAGCTGCCCGTGCCATGGGCTGCCATGATAGTTGAAGAAGAACCAGCCGTAGAAGGTCACGAAGAACAGCACGACCAGCGCCAGCGGGTCGCGGTTCGACCGCATGTGGCGAAACAGCGCCAGGTCGGCGGCGCGGCGATCGCGCTCGCGGCCACCGCCATATATGCCATAGGCATTGTCATGCGCGCGGCACCCCGCATTGCGATTATGCTTGGTGCCGTCCATGAAAAGGCAATAGTGACGCTCTTTGTCAGCCATGAGGCGAGTAAACAGGCGCGATGCCGGCGTTCAAGCGGAAAATCTTCTATCTCAGCGGCTTCGATCCGCGCGGTGCACGCTTCTATCAGCAGCTCTATACCGAGCAGGCTGCGCTGTTCGGCGCAACCGCAGGACGGCGGATCGAGGTCGGCGAACGCCGCCGCGAACCGCCCCACTCGGCCGCCTGGAAGATCCGCGATGCCGATGCCGACACCGAGGTCGATTATGTCTTTCTCGGCTGGGACGACGTGGTCCGCGCCCATTGGGTGAAGAACCCGCTCGGGCTGCTCGGCCGATCGATCAAGGCCTATGCGAACTTCACGCGGCTTGTCGATTGGTCGATCGTTCATAAATTTCCATGGGGTGTAAAGATAGCCTTCTATTACCCTGGAATATCGACAATCCTTCTCCCGATCCTGTTCGGTCTTCTACTCGCGGTCCCGCTCGTCGCCGCGCTGGGATGGGCCTGGGGCCTGCTCGCCGCCGCAGTGGCCGGCATCGCTATCGCGCTGTGGGTGGTGAAGCGGATTCAGGGTTTCTGGCTGCTCCGCTTCATCATCTTCAACGATATCCTGGCCAGCGAGCGGCTGCCCGCCGATGTCGACGATCGCATGGCCACCTTCGCCGAGACGATCCGCGCCAGCTTCGCCGAGGACTGGGACGAGATATTGTTCGTCACCCACAGCAACGGGTCGATCCTGGCGGTGCCGATCATGGCGCGGCTGATCGAAGGATGCGACGGCACCCTGCCCGACCGCTTCAGCCTCGTCACGCTCGGCTCATCGATCCCGCTGATCGGCGCGCGGCGTGACAGCCATCGGTTTCGCGGGCTGCTCGACGCGGTCGGCGCGGGCGACTTTCGCTGGCTCGACATCAACTCGATCACCGATGGCGCCTGCATAGCGGGGATCGATCCCTGTATCGGCGGCCCGCAGCGGCGTGCGAACCTGTTCCAGACCAGCCCGCGCTGGTTCAAATATTGCGACCCGGCGACCTATCAGGCGCGCCGCCGCAACAAATATGAGACGCATTTCGACTATCTGCGCACTTTCGACCGCCTATCCCCGCTCGATTATATCGCGATCAGTTCGGGCGCGCGGCCGTTGGCCGAATCGATCGCAGCGTTCAAAGCCGACAACGATGTCTGACACCCCGGATTGCAGCACGCTTTTCACGCCGCCCTATCCCGTTCCGCACCGGAGCAAGGCATCGCTGTTCAAGCGTTTCCTGACCGGTTGGAACAGCTGGATCCATACCCTGTTCGACCGCAGCTATGGGATGCAGATGGGCGAAATCCACCTGCCCCGGCTCGATTTCTACATCGCCAATGATCTGGCGGTGGTTGACCGGGTCATGGACGACCGCGAGAAGGTCTTTCCCAAGCACCGTTTCCTCAACGATCTGCTCGATCCGCTGATCGGCAACAGCGTTTTCTCGGCCAACGGCCAGGATTGGGAAGAACAGCGGGAGATGGTGAATCCCGCCTTCGCCCACACCAATTTGAAGCGCGTCTTCCCCGCCATGGAGGCCGCCGTCGTCGATCTGATGGCGACGATCGAGAGCATGGACCGGTCGAAGCCGATCGAGGTCGATCCGCTGATGACGCATGTCGCGGCCGACATCATCTACCGCACGATCTTCTCGGTGAAGCTCGACGCCGAGGGCGCCGAACAAATCTATCATGCCTTCCACCGCTATCAGAAGAACGTCCAGCCGGCGGCGATGCTGAAGCTCTATGCGCTGCCGCTGCTGGGATATCGGCGGCGTGCCGGCCGGGCGGCGGCGGCGATCCACGCCGTGTTCGGCCCGATCGTACGGGCGCGCTATGTCGCCTGGCACGAGGGCACCGGCCAGGGAAAGGAGGACATCCTCCAGTCGCTGCTCGAGGCGCGGCACCCCCGTACCGGCGAGCCGTTCAGCTATGACAAGATCATGGAGCAGGTCTCGACGATCTTCCTGGCCGGCCATGAGACGGCGGCCTCCGCGATGACCTGGGCGCTCTATCTGCTCGCCGAATGCCCGCACCTCCAGGACGCGCTGGTCGCCGAGGTCGAACGCGAGACCGGCGGCGCTCCGATCGCTTTCGAGCA
>CAZJXG010000102.1:0-11760 GCA_964549965.1 uncultured Sphingomonas sp.
CTCGCCTGGGCAGCGAAGCGGGGCCTCGATCCCGCCGCCATCCATCATGACACCGATGCGCACACGGGCGCGCCACTCTAGACATTCAAAGGGGGGAAAGACGATGCACGGGACAATCCAGCGCCGGACATGCGCAGTTGCCGGCCTCTTCGCGCTAACAGGCTGCGCGACCCTGCCGACGATCGACTATACCTATCCGGCGACCCAAGCGAAGCTGTCGGTGACCCTGGTCCAGAGCGCCGACTGCAACAGCGACGGCACCGGCGTGACGACCGCCGCTGCGGCTCCGACCGTGACGGTCAGCTACCGGGCCGACTATGCCAAGATGATGAAGGCGAACATCAGCGCAACCAAGGGCGAATGGTCGGACGCAGACTTCACCCTCGGCTTCTATGACGATGGCCGGTTGAAGTCGCTCAACAGCTCGACCACCGGCCAGGGCGAGGCCATCGCCAAGAGCGTGATCTCGCTGGCGACCGCCGCCGCCGCGGTGGTCGGTGGCGCTCCGCCCAAAAGCGCTGCCGGGAAGCTCGCGGCCTGTACGGCGATCACCGCCTGGGGCAAGGGCAAGCCGGTCACGGTGAGCTATGCCAAGGACCTTGTCCTGACCGAAGCGCTCGGCGTCGTGACGCTCGATGCCGACGCGGCAAGCGCGCCGTTATGGACCGCGCTTGGCGGCCATGCGACCCTCGGCCTCTTCCGCATCAGCCTGTCCGACCTCCATGCCGTCAAGGCCTTCGACGACACCACGCCCGAGGCGCGCCACAAGCGCTTCGCCAGTCTCGAGATACAGCCGGTCAAGGTCGGCCTGCTCGAGATCCAGCGAAACGGCGCCCCGATCTGGTCCGGCCAGGTGATCATCCCGGTCGATCGCGACACCCCCCATGTCCTGCGCCTTCCCAAGGCGGCCCTGTTCGGCAAGACCACCATGGCGATCCAGATCGCCGAATCCGGTGCCGTGACCTCGATCCAATATGCGAATATGAGCGGGGCGGCCGGGGCCATCAATGTGCTCGGGGCAGGTGCCACGGCGCTGGCGGCGCAGACCGACGCGGAAAAGGCTGCCGCTACCAAGGCCAAGGCCGATATCATCGCCCAGACCCAGCGCCTTGCCCGCTGTCGCGCACAGCCGGACAAATGCGAGTGAGCCGCCGGCTGCCCGCCTTTCTCGACCAACGGATGACCGTCGCCGCGCATTTCGCCCAGGAGACGAAGTCGGTGCTCGCCGCCGTCGACCGCGATGGCAACCAGCTCGCCTTCACGATGCAGGCACAGCAGCTCGGCAACTGGTGCTGGGCTGCGACCACCGCCTCGATCCGCGCCTTCTTCCGCGAGGACAGCCTGACCAGCCAGTGCGACGTGGCGAGCTATCATCTGGGGTGGAACTGCTGCCCGCCCGGGCTCGATCGTCCCGACAATCGCAACAATCTGGACTTCGCGCTCCAGACGGCGCTCGGCGACAATCTTGCCGCACCGCCGCCGGGGCGCGCGCTGACCTGGATCGATGTCGCCGCTGAGATCCGCGACCAGCGCCCGATCTGCTGCGCGATACGCTGGTCCGACGGCACCGCGCATTTCACGGTCATCACCGGCACCATCGACGGCCCCGCCCGCGAGATCATCATGCGCGATCCCAAATATCCCGGCGAACACCGCCTGCCCATCGAGCGCTTCACCCGCGCCTATCGTGATGATGGCCAGTGGGTCGACAGCTACCGCACCGACCGGGCCAATTGATGCCACTGTCCAGCGACAGGCCACCGGAAGATGCGCTGGCGCTACTCCGCGCCGAACTCGACCGACGGCGGACAGGGCCGCTCGCCGAGGGCTTCGCGATCGCGCGCCCCCTGCTCCGCCATGTCGCGCCATTGTCGACCGCATGCCTGGACGCCTCCACCCGGCGCAGCTGGGATTATCTGCTGCTCGGCGACTGGATGACCGGGCTTGCCAGTCTCGCGATCGAGGACGACGCCTTGACCTGGGCGGGCAGCATGACGGGCCCCGTCGCCGAGCGCATCGCCGAGGCCGCCCGGCTGGCGGAAGACCGGCTCGACGAGACACATCACCGCCTCCGGGTGGCGCTCGTCGAGCATCCCGCCCGGGGTGCGTTCGCCCTCAGGGTCGATGACGGCGCCGATGTCCGCTATCAGGTGAGGATCATCGATGGGTGCCTCATAAGCCCGGCCGACCTCGAGCTCGAGCCCTGGCCGGGCTCAAACGGCGGCGAGTGACATCCGCGACGACCAAAGGAGAGCCCATGCGCCAAGCCGTATCGCTGCGCCCGATCAAGGTGATGATCTCCAGCCAATGTCACCGCGCCTTCCCTCCGGACGGCCGGACGCTCACCGATATCCGCCGGACGCTGCGGGATCGGATCGAGGCCGAGCAGCTGTTCGGCCAGCCGGCCTTCACCGTGTGGATCAACGAGGATGCACCCGCCGCCGGGACCGAGGAGAATAGCTGGGAGCGCTGCCTCGGCCAGGTGCGCGACGCCGACATCGTCCTGGTGCTGGATGCCGGCCATGCCGGCTGGGCTCGGTCGCAGGGCGATATCGGCATCTGCCATGCCGAGCTGATGACCGCGCATAATAGCGCGCCCGCCAAGCTCAGGATCATCCCGTTGAGGGGCAGCGCGCCGCTGGCCGACGAGGACAGCGAGCGCAATGCGCGGTTCACGCGCGCGATCGAGACGATCAACGCCTTCTCGCCCCCGGTCGCGACGGAGGAGGCGCTGATCGCCGCCGCGCTCAAGGCGGTTGCCGACGCCGTGACCAAATTGGTCGCGCTGGGCGTGCGCGATGCCCGGAAAGGCAATTATCATTCGGGCGACGCGCTGGTCTGGAGCCGGCTCAACTATGCCGACCGCGAGACCCGGATGATCGCAACGCTCGAGGCCGCGCTCATCGAGAGCGGCGGCACCCTCATCGCGCCCGGCCAGCTGCAGTTCGACATCGGCGGCGGCGGGGCGATCTTCGCACTGCACGCCGCCCCGGCCGGGCTCGGCGTGCCGGCAAGCCGCGAGCGGGTCGGACGCCCCTTTCTCGACGATTACCGCCAGGTCGGCGCCTATCCGCCCGGTCTCGGTCCGATCCATCTGATCGCAAGCCAGGCCGGCGCGACGGAAGCTCAGGCGCGCGCGCTCCTCGGTTTTCCCGACGTCACGACCATCCGGCCACCCTTCGGGATTTTCGCGGCCGACGAAGTCCAGCAGGTCCAGTTGGCGCTGCTCAAGGATTGCCGCGACGAGGCGACGACCCGCCATGCCGTCCATCGCCTGCTCGACTGGCTGCGCGAGTCGGGCGAGGGCGCCCAACTGCTCGTCCGGGCCGGCAAGCGCCGGCGCATCGCCGAAGCGATCGCGCGCGAGACGCTATGACCGACGAGGCCGGCCAAGACAGCGAGCGCTCATGCGCTTCCGGATAGACGGTCCGGACATCCCGGCCGCGCTGCTGCGCGAGCGCGACCTCGGCAATATGGTGCTGTTCTGCGGCGCGGGCATTTCGCGGCCATCGGGGCTTCCCGACTTCCAGGGGCTGGCAGTGAAGCTCGTCACCGAGCTGCGGGCAGGTAAGGCGGCCGAGGCGCTCGCCGACAGGGAAAGCCTCGACCGCGTCTTCACCGCGCTCGTCAAGGAGGTCGGCCGTGGCCCGGTCGACGCGCAGATTTCGCAGGCGCTCGCAACCTCGGTCCGGGCCGATCTGCGCTATCATGAGATCGCGCTGGCTCTGTCGCAATCGCTCGAGGGCAAGCCGCAGATCGTCACGACCAATTTCGATCTGCTGTTCGAGGCGGTCGACGCCGGCCTGCCGCGCTTCGTCCCGCCGGTGCTGCCCGACCTGAGCTTCGCGCACAGCTTCGACGGCCTCGTCTATCTCCATGGCCGGCTGAGTCCACCCGATCCATGGCGCACCGCCGGCTATGTGATCGGCAGCGCGGATTTCGGTCGCGCCTATCTCGCGGAAGGCTGGGCCGCGCGCTTCGTGCGCGACCTGCGCGAACGCTATACGATCGTCCTGCTCGGCTATTCGGCCAATGATCCGCCTATGCGCTATCTGCTCGAAGGCATGAACGCCCGCGACGGCGTCGCCTATCGCACGCCGATCTACGCCTTCGCCGAGGGCCGACCCGAGGATGTCACCGAGGACTGGCTGGACCGGGGCGTCACCGCCATCCCCTATGATCGGGTGGATGCCGGCCATAGCGGTCTGTGGGACAGCCTGGCGGCCTGGGCCGAAGCTGCCCGCGCGCCCCAGGCCCGCCATGCCGCTCTGGTCGAACTGGCCCAGGCCGGGCCGCGGCGGCTTGCCCCCTATCAGCGCGGCCAGATCCTCCATTTCGTCGGCACCAAGGACGGCGCCCAGGCCTTCGCCGCCGCCGACCCGCCACCGCCTGCCGAATGGCTCTGCGCCTTCGATCCGAACGTCCGCTATGCGAAGCCCGGCCGCGCGTTGTTCGAAAAGGACGCGCCCGAGATCGATCCGCTCGACCTTTATGGTCTCGACAGGGACCCGCCCCGGCCGCTCGACGGCCGTCAGCCGATTGCCGAGCTCGGCGCCGCCGATCCGCTGCAATGGCAGGCCGGCGATCCGGCCTGGCCCGACCGGCTGCGGCTCGGCCGCTGGTCGTCCGACGGTTTCCAGCAATTGCCGCCCCGGCTGTTTCATCTCGCGCGCTGGTTCGGGCGGGTGGCCGATCAACCGGCCGCGATCTGGTGGGCGGCGGGGAGCGCTCCGCTCCATCCCCAGCTGATCGACGAGGTCGCCCACCGGATGCGCGCACCCGGCATGGCGGACCAGCCCCGCTTCTTCTGGCGACGCTATCTCGCCGCGGCACGGCAGGCGGCGGCCCGCGACGAAGGGCTGCGATGGCATGCGCTTTCCGAACAGATCGATCGGGACGGCTGGGACGACGGGGTGGTGCGCGAGCTCGAACAGGCGCTGATACCCTATCATGACTTTGCCCGTGATCGAATGAAAGGCCCCGTACCGCTCGAAGGCGACTGGTCGACGCTCGACCTGCGCCAGCTCGTCGAGATCACCGCGCGGATCCCGACATTCGAGCTCGAACCCGATGGACTCGACGATACGACCCTGGTCCGGATCGTCGCGGCGATGCGGCGCACCCTCGTCACCACGGCCGCTCTGCTGGCGGAGAGCACGACGGTGCTGTGGCGCACGCCGACCCTCCACCGGACCGGCGACCGCGGCGAATATGTCTATGGCCGCAAGGCGCATTTCTTCCTGCGCTTTGCCCGCATGATCGACGCGCTCATCGGCCGCGATGCCGGCCTCGCCGCCCGCGAAATCGGACAATGGCCGGACAACGAACCCTTCTTCTTCCTCAAATTGTCGCTCTATGTGCTCGCCGACGAGCGCCTCTTCGACGCCCGCGCCGCCGCTCGTACCTTGCTCGCGATCCCCGCCGACCAGTTGCTCGACCATGGCCATCGCCGCGAATTGCTGTTCGCGCTGCGCGCGCGCTGGCCGGGCTGGTCGGTCCGCGACCGCCGCGCGATCGAACGGCGGATCCTCGCGCGCCGGCCGGCATGGGAAGGCGAAAGCCGCGCCCAATGCGGCGAGCGATCGAGCGCCGACGCCGCCCAGATGCTCGCCTGGCTGCAATCGCAGGGCTGCGTCCTGACCGAGCGCAGCGCGGCACGCCTTCCCGCCCTCATCGCCAAGATCCCCTATTGGTCGCCGGCCTTCATCGCTTCGGCCGACGACAGCCATGAACCACGCGGCGGCTTCGTCCGTCGTGATACCGCCCTGCAGGGTCTCGACGCGGTGCCGCTCGACCAGGTGCTGGCCGAAGCCGACCGGCTGAGCACCGACTCCTTGCGCGATCTCGTCGACTTCCGGCCGTTCGAGGGGCTGGTCGGCACATCGCCCGCCAAGGCCCTGGTGGTGCTCCGCCGAGCCGCGAGACGTGGCGATCATCCACTACGCTACTGGCGCAATCTGCTGTCCGACTTTCCCGAAGGCGCGCCCATCCCGGTCCGCTGCGCAGTGCTCGCCGCCCTTGCCGGCCTGCCCGACCCGATCCTCTACCGGCATCGCTATGAGGCGACGCGCTGGCTCGCCACGCATATGCCGGCGCTGGTCGCGGCGAAGGGCGATGCGGCCTTCGGCTGCTTCGACCGCATCGTGGCAAAGCTCAGCGTCGCCCCGGCCGACATCCTCGACAGCGCGATCGGCGTGGCTAGCGTCGGCGGGGTCCCGCAAGAGCGCTCGGAGGTCTCGATCGGCAAGGCGATCAACGCGCCCGGCGGCCATCTTGCCAATATGCTGCTCGACATGCTCGGCGAGGTCGAGGCACCGACCCCGCTTCCGCCCGCGATCGCGCGCCGGATCGAGCAACTGTTCGCCTTGCCGGGACATGGCGGAGGCCATGCGATGGCCTGCATCGCCCGGCGGCTCGCCGGCCTCTATTATCGCGACCCGGCCTGGACCGAAGCGCACATCCTCCCCGCCTTCTCCCTCGACCATCCGCTCGCCGAGGCCGCCTGGCACGGCATCAGCGGTTCGCGCCATCTGCTGCCCCGCCAAGCCGAACGGATGATCCTGCCGCCGCTGATCGACCTGCTCGCCCAGCGCGCGCCGTTCGCGGTCGACAACAGCGACTATCGGTCGCTGACCCACCGGCTGATGGCGCTGACCGAGGGCGACCCGCCGCTGGTGAACAGGGCCGACCTCGCCGGCCTCTTGCCCGAGATAACCGACGAGGGCCGTGCCGAAATACTCGCCGATCTCGCGATCCGCACCGAACGCGGCGAATGGGCGAGCCAGGTCGCTCCGGTCCTCGACGAAGCGTGGCCCCGCCATATCCGCTTCCGCAGCGAGGCGACCACCCACCAGCTGGGGCGGATCGCCGAACTGGCGGGGGACGACTTCCCCGCCGCCGCCCGGATCGTCACCCCGCTGATCCGCCCGATCCCCCATGTCGACGCATTCAGCCACCGACTGCTCGCCCGGGGCGAGGACGCCACCAACCCGATCGCCCGCTTTCCCCAGGAGGCATTGCGCTTGCTGGCCGCGCTGATCGGCGACGACCGCGCGAACCTCCCCTATAATATCCTGGCGACGCTCGAGGCGCTGGCCGATGCAGCGCCCGCGCTCCGGCGCGATCCCGACTGGATCCGGCTGCGCGACATGGTTGGCTAGGAGGCATCGTCATGCGCAAGGCCGATCTCGCCGCCATCCCCTATCTGGACCTCGAGGCCGTCGAGGGCCGCGTCCTTACCTCGCTGATGTTCTACGCCCAAGAGGACTGGCATTGCTGGTTCGAACTCGGCGACCAGAGCCTGCGCAAGATCTGGGCGCGCCCCTCCGAATCCACCTATTTCGCCGCCGCCGCCGCCGACCCCGGCGATCTCTATCTTCATTGCCTCGATTTCCTGGCGCAGCGCGCCGCCCTCCCCTCGCTCATGCGCGCCCGCAGCGGCATCATCGACGATGTCCTCAATCTCGCGACGGTGCTCGCCAAGTTCGAGGCCTTGCCGGCGATGCGCCCGCATTTCCCCGAAGGCCTGTCGCGGGTCGCCGCGACCGAAGTCGAACTCGTCGTCACGATCTGCCGCAGCCTGTTCGATCTGCTCCAGGAGGTGATCGTCCATATCTGGCCAACGATCCGCTTCCATGACGATACGCTCGGACGCCGTCCGCCGCGCGGCAGCTTCCGCAAGATGCTGCAGGTCGGCGACGTCATCCTCGAGGCCGAAGAGATCGCACGGCACCATGGCCTGCCGATGCCGCTCGCGACCTGCTATGCCGAAGCGCGCGACATCTTCTTCGCATTGCGCCGTTACCGCGACAATATCGTCCATAAGGGATCGCAGGTTCAGCATATCTTCGATGCCGACGGCCTCTTCCTGATCAGCTCCGAACTGGCCGGCTTCCCCAATCTCGTCGCCTGGACCGAGGACGAGCGGCACGTCAACGACCTCGTGCCGCTCCGCCCGGCGATCAACATGCTGATCTACCGGACGCTGATGACATGCGAGCATTTCACCAGGACGCTCGAGACGATCATCCAATTCCCGCCGCCCCTGGTGCCGGGCATGAACCAGTTTCTGCGCGGCCACAGCACCGGCACGTTGATCGCCGCCATGCACGCCGCCGAAGCGCGCATGCTCGCGGCGTCATCACTGTAGCGGCGCGGCGACGACTCTTCGACGCCATCGCGTACAAGCAGAAATATGCGGCGTCACAGTTCTCGAGCCCCCTGGCGGCGGAACGGCTCCCCAAATATCCGTAAGCCGTTGATCCCTTGTTTTGAATGCGACGGCTTATTGTAAGGCAATGCTGCTCCTTAAGCGCCTTGGCCGGACTGAAACCGAGCTTTTTCGAAGCAGCAATCTGGATGGTGGTGCCCGTCGACGGGTTGCGGCCTTTCCGAGCGGGATTGGCCTCCACCTTGAACTTGCCAAAACCCGGGCTCGACATTTCCTTGCCTGCGGCAGCCGCATCGGTAATCGAAGCCAAGGCGCCGTCGACGACCGCCTTGGCTTCGGCTTTCGTCAGAACTCTATCCTCGGCGATTTTGGCAACGAGATCGGCAGCGTTCACGAAGGCTCAGCCGTCGAATGACTGACGCTGGGGCGCAAAGCGGACATCGTGGTTGCCCTCAGTTAACCGGCATCACACATGCGGCTCGATGACAGCGGACGACATTAACGCCAAAATCTCTCAAGCGGTTCGGCATAGTCCGGAATGGTTGCGACAGCACCTGGTCTCAAAAGACCTGACATTTCGCAGCCGTGCCGAGGAAACCTTGGCAACGATGATTGCCGCTGCTCTGAAAGAGTAGAAATCCAGCCTTATCAATGCACTATTCACTCGACTGTTCGTCAAAGTGGAGCATTGCTGTGCTCGTGAGTCGCAGGCGCCGATAGCCCGCGACGCCAACCCGGCAGGCTGATCCGCCGGGCTTCAGGTGGTGGAAGCGGCGCTGGTGCCGCCCCTTGAAAAAGGAACCACTCATGGCACTCAAGCCCGACCTCGAAGACCTGCAGCTCATCCTTCTGACCTCGGCCGCCAAGACCGAAGGCGGATCCATCCTGCCGGCACCGGCGCATATCGCGAAATACGACATCCATGTCCGCGAGGCGGTCGGCATCCTCATCGACCGCGGCCTTGCCGACGAGATCAACGTCGATGAGCCCGAGATGAGCTGGCGCGCCGACGACGAAAGCATGTTCGGCGCCGTCATCAACGAGTGCGGCCGCGAGACGGCCGAGATCAGCGGCCCCGCACCTCGCGAGCCTGAGATGACGCCGACCCGGCGCAGCCGCAAGCCAGCGAAAAAGCCGCCTGCAAAGGTCGTGCCGCCGCCTCCTCCCGCATCGCCGGTCGCCAAGGTGCCGGGCGGCAAGCAGGCCAAGGTGATCCAGCTGCTGAACCGCAAGCATGGTGTGTCACTCGACCAGATCATGGAGACGACCGGCTGGCTCGCCCACTCAGCACGGGCGGTGCTGAGTGGGCTGCGCAAGAAGGGCTATGCGATCGACCGGACGACGACCCCGAAGGGCAGTGTCTACCGCATCACGAGGGCGGGCTGATGAGCAGGCTCCCCGAGACCCTGGCTGCGCTGGCGACGATGTCGCCGGCGCAGCTCCGCGAAGAGTGGCTCTCCACCTTCTACGAGGACGCTCCCGACGTACCGCCATCTCTGCTCTGCCGGGCTCTATCCTATCGGCTGCAGGAGGGATGCCTCGGCGGCCTGCCCGCATATGCCCGGCGCATGCTCGATGTCGTGGCTAATGGGGTAATGCCCCTGCCTGAACCCGAAATCCGGCTGAAACCCGGATCACGCCTGCTGCGCGAGTGGAACGGCAAACTGCACACCATCATGGTCGACGAGGATGGCTTCAACTTCAACGGCCAACGCTTCGCGTCCCTGTCCCATATTGCGCGCGAGATCACCGGCGCTCACTGGTCAGGACCGCGCTTTTTCGGGCTAAAGCGAAGGCCGCCTCCTCCATCGAGAGGAGAAACGGCTCATGGCTAAGCGCGGACCAAAGACGCTCGGCGCGACAAGCTCGACGGGAGCTAAGCAGGTTCGCTGCGCCGTCTACACCCGCAAGTCGACCGACGAGGGGCTCGATCAGGCCTTCAACAGCCTTGATGCCCAGCGTGAGGCCTGCGCCGCCTATATCGCCAGCCAGGTCCATGAGGGGTGGCAGCTCGATCACACGCTCTATGACGATGGTGGCTATTCCGGCGGGACGATGGCGCGCCCTGCCCTTAAGCGCCTGCTGGCGGACGTGGAGAGCGGTCGTATCCAGGTTATCGTGATCTACAAGGTCGACCGACTGACCCGTGCCTTGTCCGACTTCGCCCGCATCGTCGAGGTGCTCGACCGCCATGGCGCCAGCTTCGTATCGGTGACCCAGGCCTTCAACACCACGACCAGCATGGGGAGGCTCACGCTCAACGTCCTTCTCTCCTTCGCCCAGTTCGAGCGCGAGGTCACCGGCGAGCGCATCCGCGACAAGATCGCGGCCTCGAAGAAGAAGGGCATGTTTATGGGCGGCACCGTCCCCCTTGGCTATGACGTCCATGAACGGAAGCTCCTCATCAACGAGGAAGAGGCGGAAATCGTCCGGCATATTTTCAGCCGACATCTCGAACTAAAATCTGTCCGAAAACTGGCTGAAGAGCTGGAAGCCGCTGGCATCCGATCAAAGCTGCAAAAGATGCAGGATGGGCGCCTTAGGGGCGGTATCACCTATGGTGACAGCGCCCTCCGTTACCTGCTGCAGAATATGATCTACATCGGTCAGGTCCGCCACGGAGACCAGGTTTACGAAGGGGAGCATGAGGCGATAATCTCGCTGGATCTCTGGGAAGCGAACCAAAGGCTCTTCGATAAGGCCACAAACGCGACGCGCCCGCGCAAGAGCCTACCCAGCCCGCTAAATGGTTTCCTGGAAGATGGCCTTGGACGGCCCATGCATCCGTCTCACGCCAATCGCGGCAATCGCCGCTATCGATATTACGCATCACGGATCTGCGCCGATCACGCTGAGGCTGCATGGCGAATCCCCGCCCTCGATCTGGAAGCGATCGTCCAGAAAGAGTTAGCGGGGCTCCTCAATGACCCGCTTCGGATATCCGCTGAGCTGGGTGAAGCCCTGAAAGCGAATGAAGGGCTGGACCCTGCCTGCAACAAGCTGGCTGATCAGGTGAACAATGTCGCTTCCTTTAGCAGGCTGCTCGATGGCCTGGGCGCACACATCGTTGTGCGACAGGACAAGATCTCGATCCGGCTCCAAGCGAATAAGCTTCTCAGGCAGCTGGCCTGCGCTGGGGATATCCTGTCTGAAGCTTCCATCTCGATCGACATCGAAGTCCAGATACGGCGCCGTGGGCATGAGCTTAAACTCATATATGCCGCCCCCGAATCGCGACCTGCGATGCGCGACGATCGCCTGATCCAGCTCCTTGGCCAGGCGCGGATCGCCCACCAGCAGCTTCTGTCAGGACCCATGAAAGGTACAGCCAAATCGCATGCCGTCAGGATGGCCCGGCTCAACTTCCTGGCGCCAGACATCGTTACGGCCATCCTCGAGGGTCGGCAGCCCGTGGAACTCACGACCCGCGCGCTGCTCCGCGCCAGCGACTTGCCGATGGAGTGGACTGAGCAGCGTCGGATGCTCGGCTTCATCTGATATAGCGGGTATCACGTTGGTAGAGGCGCGTCGCGAGCGCGCCTCTACCCGTTCCAGCACCATGCAAATCTCAGGACAGTTTTTCCGCCCCC
>CAZJXG010000103.1:0-11662 GCA_964549965.1 uncultured Sphingomonas sp.
GCAGCTGGACATGCTCGGCGAACCAGGGCGCGAGCACGAACAGGCCCCACATGCCATAGACGATCGACGGGATACCGGCGAGCAGCTCCACCGCGATCGCGATCGGCCGCGAGATCGGCCGCGGACAGAACTCCACGAGGAACACCGCCACGCCGATCGCCAGCGGCAACGCCATCAACAGCGACAGAAAGGCGGTGACGAGCGTACCGACGATCGGCCCGGCAGCGCCATAGACCTCCGTGACCGGGTTCCACTCACTGGTCGTGAAAAAGCCGAAGCCGAATTGCTGGAAGGCCGGCCACCCACCAATGGCAAGGCTGATGACCACCCCGCCCAATGTGACGAGCAGCAAGGTCGCAGCCGAGAAACAGGCGGCATGAAAGATCGTCTCGCCGGCCGATCGCGACGGGCCAAATCTCGACGTGTCAGGTGAAGCGGCGCTTGCCATGTCTTTCTTCCAGTGAAGCGGCGGAAACGCATAACGCCCCCGCCCCCCTCGGTCATCGCTGGATGAGAGCGATCACTTCGATATGTAGACCGGCTTGCCGCCTGCCTTGATGGTCGCGGCCCACTGCTTGCGCACCAGAGCCTTCACCGGAGCCGGCAGCGGCACATAATCGAGCTGCGCCGCGGCGGCATCGCCGCCCTTATAGGCCCAGTCGAAGAATTTCAGCACGCTGGCACCGGTCGCCGCATCGGCCTGGCTTTTGTAGACCAGGATGAAGGTGGCACCAGTGATCGGCCAGGCCTTGGCGCCCGGCTGATCAAGCAGCAGCACATAATTGCCCGGAGCCTTAGCCCATTGCGCGCCGGCGGCGGCGGCTGAGAAATTCGCCGCGCCCGGGGCGACGAACTGGCCCGCCTTGTTCTGCAGCACGACGAAGGTCGCCTTGTTCTGCTTCGCATAGGCATATTCGACATAGCCGATCGAACCCATCGTCTGCTTGACGAAGGCGGAGACGCCATCATTCCCCTTGCCGCCGATGCCGGTCGGCCAGGAAACGGCGTCGCTCGCGCCGACCTTGGACGCCCAGACGGGGTTCTTCATCGCCAGATAGGAGGTGAACAGGAACGACGTGCCCGAACCGTCCGAACGGTGGACAACGGTGATCGGCAAGGGCGGCAGCTTAACGCCGCGATTGAGCCCGGCGATCCGCGGATCATTCCACTTGAGGATGCGGCCCATGAAGATGTCGCCGAGCAGCGCGCCGGTCAGCTTGATCTGGCCGGGCCTGATGCCCGGCAGGTTCACGATCGGTACGACGCCGCCCATGACGGTTGGAAACTGGTAGAGGCCCGCGGCGTTCAGCTCGTCGACCTTGAGCGGCTTGTCCGATGCGCCGAAATCGACCGTCTTGGCCTTGATCTGCTTGATCCCGCCGCCGGAGCCGATCGCCTGATAGTTGAGACCTATCCCCGTGGTCGCCTTGTAGGTTTCCGCCCATTTCGCATAGAGCGGCGCCGGGAACGTGGCGCCCGCGCCAGACATATTGGCGGCGGCGGCCGGCGAAGCCATGCTGGTGGCGAGAGCCAGCCCCGCACCGAGCGAGGCAAGGAAAGTCTTGAACATGAACAGAGTCTCCGATGCCGGAGTCCCTCCGGCGCGAGGTCCGCTTAGGCCCGCCCTGTTACAGCAATGTGACAATCACCCCCTGGATCGCGTGGCCCGACAGTGGCTATAGGGCGCGCTAAAGCTGGATTTGCCGGAAACAGGCAGGTCATCAATCCGTCATCAATTTGACCTAAAATCGTAATAAAACATCCTCATGTAACAGAAACGTCGCAAATTTGTCTTTAACGGATGCTGTCGTTCCTGCGAAGAGATCCTGACCGGCGGCTGCGTGATCCGATTCGCGATGCGCCGGATCGGGGAGCCATATAGCGGTGCGAGGGGAATAAAGTGAAACATCGTCTGGCCTCGGCGCTGCTTCTGGCGAGCGCCCTGCCCCTGGCTACGGCGGCGCATGGCGAAGAAGCCTCGCCTGCTTCTGATACCAGCGCGCAGATCGAAGCACTGAAAGCGCAGGTCGAGGCGCTGCAGACGCAGGTAAAAGCGCTGTCCGCGAAGGTCGGCAAGGTCGAGAAGGCAGAGCCTGGCTGGAAAGGCGCCCCCAGTTGGGCCGGCACCGATGGCTGGAGCTTCAAGCCGAAGGGCGTGCTGCAATTCGATGCCGGCTATGTCTCGTTGCCACGCAAGATTGCAGCAACAGTACCGGTTTCGGGCACGAGCGCCGGCAATGGCGTCAACACCAACAATCTTGGCTGGAATACGCGCGCACGGCGGCTGATCGTCGGCGTCGAGGGTACCATACCGGCCGGCTTCGGCTACAAATTCGAGCTGGAGATGTCGCAGGGGTCGGTGGGGTATGAAGATCTCATCATCACCTGGCAGAAGCCCGGCAGCCCATGGAGCGTGACGCTCGGCCACCAATATCCGCTGTCGAGCCTGGAACTGATGACGAGCAATCGCTTCACCAGTTTCATGGAGCGGGGCGGAGCGGCTGACGCCTTCAATTATGGACGACGGGTCGGCGGCACGCTTGCCTATGTCGATCCGAAGGCGATCTGGGGCATCGCAGCCGGTGTCTATGCGGAGGATATCGGCAATACCAACGTCGCGCGGACTGGATGGCAGGCCAGCATACGCGGCTATGCTTCCCCGAAGCTCGGCGACGTCCAGACCCATTTCGGTTTCAACTATCAGCATCGTGCCTCACCCACCGATGCGCAGAATGTCCGCTATCGCCAGCGCCCCTATACCCAGGTTTCGAACGAGCGCTTCATCGACACCGGCGCGATCGCGGCAAAGGGCGACGACATCCTCGGCGGCGAGATAGCGCTGGTCTATAAGTCGCTCCATTTCGCCAGCGAATATCAGCATGTCTGGGTGCATGGCTTGGGCTCCGGCCATGTGTTCGGGATCAACAACGGCCCCGGGACCACCAATTTTCTGGCGGGCGATCCGCAATTCCAATCCGGCTATGTCGAGCTCGGCTACTTCCTGACCGGCGAGACGCGCGGTTATAAAAGCGGGCGCTGGGATCGCACCAAGGTGCTCCACCCCATCACCGACGGCGGCATGGGCGCGGTCCAGATCAACGGCCGGCTCGATGTCACCGATCTCAACGACCGGATCGGCGGCCCCGCCGCCGTGCTGGCGGGCAACAACATCACCTATGTCAACGGCGGCACCTCGAAAGGCTATGAGGCGAGCCTGATCTGGCTACCGATCGACTATGTGAAGCTCATGGTCCAATATGCCCATATCGACGTGTCGGGAGGCCCTTCGGCCCGCGCCTTCTCACGCTTCACCTCGCCCCTGCCATCCGGCTTCCAGCATGGCTATGGCGTCGACAGCGTCAGCCTGCGCACCCAGCTCGACTTCTGAGCCATTCCGCGCGGCGTGGGTAAAGATATCAGCCCTGACAGATTTACTTTGGCTGTAACCAGGCAGGGCTTCTTGACGAATATGTAACCGAGCGGTACTTGCGTTCCATACCACGTACCGATCTGTAACATCCTGTCAGGGAAACGCCATCATGGCCTATCTCAGCTTCTCGCCTCTCGATGGGGCAAGCAAGGCGGCGACCGCCTCCGACGCCGGGCTGTTTTCATCGACCGAATTGCGGGTGATAGGCCTTGCCGAGCGCCGCGACGCGACCCGCGAGATCACGCCCGACAGCCGGCTCGGACGCTTTGTCGAATGGGCATTCGGTCTGCGCCTCGCCCGCCCGCTCGCCGATCCCCGGCTGGAAAGCCTGCGCCGCTTCGCATCCCTCGCCCGGTACCATGCCGACGAGGTGGAGCAGGACGATCTGCGGCGCCTGGTCGATGCCGGCTATAGTTGGGGACAGGCCTTCGGCCTGCTGTCCTATCTCGGCAGCGAGAAGCATGGCCATGGCTGATCCGGAACACCCCGCCGTTCCCTGCGGCGGGGCCGGGGGTGGGCGCACTGCCCCGTGAAACGATCAGGCCGTCCCCCAGGCCGTCGATCGCCGCTCACCCCCAAACCGGCTATCAGATCTGCTGCACCAGCGCCTCGAGCTGGTCGGTCGCGATGCCCCAGCCCTGCTCGAAGCCCATCGCCTCATGCTGGGCCAGGTCCTCGGCGGTCCAGTGGCGGACCACCGCCGTGTAGCGCGTCTTGCCGCCCTCTTCCTCAAAGGTGAGGATGCCGGTCATGAACGGCTTCTCCGACGGCACCCAGGCGGCGCTATAGGCGTCGGTGAAGACGATCTTTTCGTTCGGCACCACCTCCAGATAAACCCCGCGGCTGGGCACCTCCTGTCCCTCGGGCCCGCGCATCACGATCAATGTCGAGCCACCGGTTCTCACATCGGTTTTCGCCTCCGAAACACCCCATGGCGGCGGACAGAACCACTTTGGGATCAGGTCGGGATCGGTCCAGGCGCGGAACAGCTTCTCACGCGGGGCGTCGATCAGGCGGGTGATGGTCAGTTCGTACATGGCAAAGCTCCTTCCGATGCTATCGCTCCAGGACGTCCGGCCGCGCCGCTATCCTACAGGAACGTGATTTATTTGGCCGCGAGCCTGTCGAGCTGCTGCCGTATATAGGCCGCCTCACCCGCCGAACCCGCCAGCCCGATCGCCCGACCGAATGCCTCGCGCGCTTCCTCGGCGCGACCAAGCTGGTCCAGGAAGGCGCCCCGCGCGCCGTGATAATAGAAATAGCCGTCAAGCCGCTCATCCAGCGGCGCCAACAGCGCCAGCGCCTCTTCCGGTCCTGTGAGCTTCGCCACCGCGACGGCGCGGTTGAGCGTCACCACCGGCGACGGCTGCATCTGTTCGAGCGTCGCATAGAGCCGCTCGATCTGCGCCCAATCGGTATCGGCGGCCGTCTTCGCCCGCGCGTGAAGCGCCGCGATCGCCGCCTGCACCTGATAGGGCCCGGGGCGGCGATGGCGCATCGCCTTGTCGAGCAGCGCGAGCCCTTCCGCAATGGCATTGCCATCCCAGCGGCCACGATCCTGGTCCTCGAGCAGAATGACCGCGCCTTGCCCGTCGAGCCGCGATGGACTGCGCGCATGCTGTAGCAACATCAACGCGATCAGCCCGGTGATCTCTGGCTCCGAAGGGAAGAGCCGTAGCAGCAACCGGCCGAGCCGGATCGCCTCGCGGCACAGCGGCTCGCGCGCGCCGGCCTCGGCGCCGCTCGCCGAATAGCCCTCGTTGAAGATCAGATAGACCATCGCCGCGACCGCTCCGAGCCGTTCGGCACGCTCGATCGCACCCGGCGCCTCGAACGCCACGCCGCTGTCGGCGATGCGTGCCTTGGCGCGGGTAATGCGCTGCTCCATCGCCTTTTCGGCGACCAGGAAGGCGCGCGCGATCTGCGGCACGGTCAGCCCCGATACGATGCGCAATGCCAGCGCGATGGCGCCCGCCGCAGGCAGGCCGGGGTGGCAGCAGACGAACAGTAGCCGCAATATGTCATCGCGATACTGTCCTTCGTCGAGCCGGTCGGCGAGCACCGCTTCAGCATCGTCCAGGTCGGATAGCTCGTCGTCGGGCGGCAGCTCGGTTTCGCGAGAGGCCTTGCGGATCGCATCGATCCCGCTGTTGCGCCCGACCAGGATCAGCCAGGCGGCGGGATCGCGGGGCGGCCCCTGTTCCGGCCACTTGGCCAGCGCGCGCAGGCACGCCTCCTGATAGGCCTCCTCGGCAAGATCGAGATCGCGGAAATAGCGCAGCAGCGCCGCAACCGCACGCGGGCGGGCCGACGCGAGCGCCGCGTCGATCCAGGCGAGATCGGTCATCAGGGCGCCATGACGTCACCCGGCCGGTAGAGCATCAGCGGCCGCACTTCGTGCGCGCCCGCTGAACCGCTCGCCCGGCCGAGATCCTCGGCAACCGCGATCGCATCCTCCAGCGTCGGGCAATCGACGACGTAGAAGCCGAGCAGCTGTTCCTTGGTCTCGGCGAACGGCCCATCCAGGACAAGGGGCTCAGCCCCTTTGCGCACCGTGGTCGCCGCCGTCGTCGGCATCAGCCGCGCGACCGGGCCCAGCCGCCCGTCTTTGCGCAGCCCGTGCTGGACGGCCTCGAGCCGCGCCATCACCGCGCTCTCGGTCTCCGTGCTCCAGGCGCCCACCACCTCTTCGGAATCATAGCAGAGGATCGCGTAGAGCATCTCTTTCTCCCATCGATTGCACGACAAGGACGCGGCGGCACCACCCGTTCCGACAGCGACCCGAAAAAACCTCAGCCCTCGCCGCGAGGATAGATGATGATCGACAGATAGCGACTGGTGGGGCTTACCAGCGTCTCCGGGCCATGCAGCGCGCCCGAATCGAACAGCAGCGAGTCACCGTCCTTTAGGGTGTAGCGCTCGCCGCCGTGGCGATAGACGATCTCGCCGTCGATCATATGGATGAACTCGACCCCGCTATGGCGGAAACTGGTATGTGGAACCGCATTTTCGCGCAGGGTGATCATATAGGGCTCGACCACCACGTCGCCACGCAGGGCATGGCCGAGCAGTTCATAGACATGGCCCGCCTTGGTCCCGCGCCGCTCGATCGTCAGGCCCTGCCCCGCCGGGACGAAAGAACAGTCCTGCCGCTCCTCGAACGAAGCGAACAGCGAGGAGAGCGGGACGTTCAGCGCGCCGGCTATGCCCTGCAGCGTGGAGAGCGAGGCTGAGATCCCGCCATTCTCGATCTTCGACAACATCCCGTTGGAGATGCCCGCAGCGGAAGCGAGATCCGACACCGACAGGTCGTTCTGCCGCCGAAGCTGCCGGACCTGGATACCCAATGCGCGTTCGAGGCTGCGCTCGGCAACCTGCGGCGCGCTTGATCCGGTGGCTATATCGCCGTCATCGGCGGGAGGAAGCATCTTGGCCATGGTCGACAGCTTAAGGCGTTTCCCAGCCGGATGAAATCACCTGCCGGGCGGCCATCATGGAAACACGATGCCAGACCGCGCTTAGGCGTCGGGACAACACATTATATGCTACATTCCCAGCGACTTGCGCAGAAAGGCGTCGCTGGTACTCAACAACCGCGCACGCGCCACCGAGTCCTCAAGATAGTGATCGAGCTTGTCGAATATCAGCAACTCATGCTCGACACCCGCCTCTCGCAACCGGTCATCCATCAGACGCGATTGGGTGACATGAACATTCCGGTCGACCGTGCCATGCGCCAGGAAAACGGGTACTCGAATACGGCCGGCATTCCTGGCCGGTGAGCCCTCCTGCGCCGTTGGCCCAGTGCCGACGAAGTCCTTGACCAGTTGGTAGTTGGTGAAGCCCACCGCCTGTTCCGCCCGCAACGGCAGATCCGTCACCGGCGCGATGGCGACGACCGCCTTGAAGAGGCCGGGATCGACGACAGCCGACTGGAGCGCTGCGTAGCCACCGTAGGACCAGCCGACGATCGCCAGCTTTGCGGGATCGGCTATGCCCTGTTTGACCAGCCAGCGGCCTGCGTCCGTGACGTCCCCGACCGCAGTCTTCCATGCCCGGTAGCCATGCTGATCCGCCCAGGCGTCACCATAGCCGGCCGACCCCCGAAAGTTCGGCTGCAACACGGCGAAACCACGCGCCGCATAATATTGGGCCAACCAATCGAAGCCCCATTCATCGCGCGCATCCGGCCCACCATGGGGCAGCACGATCGCCGGCAGGCCCTTACCCGAAGCACCGGCGGGCAACGTAAGATACGATGGAATGGCCGCACCGTCAGAGGCTGTCACGCTGACAGGCTGCATTCTGGCCAACGTCAGCCCTTCAAGCTGTGGACGCATCGGCTGAAAGATCGCCATCTGCCGGGTCGCGCGGTCGAGCACATAGTAAAGCCCGGGATCCTGATCGCTGCCCGCCCATATCAAGAGCTTCTTCTCGTCCTGGCTCGCGCCTTCAAATCGTATTTTCGGCTGTTTGGGCAGCGCCTTGGCCAAAGAACCGGCAAGCTTGGCCAGATCGCCATCGAAATAGACCGCCTGACGAACGTCGGTGACGAAGGTGGCCCCCACCACGCGATTACGCCGACCCAGGGTTATCAGATCGTCGACATCGACGTCGGGCCGGGCGAACACCAGCTCCTGCGTCCCCGATCCGTCGAGCATCATGCGGTACACGGCCTTCCGGCCATCCTTCTTCTGGAAGCCGTAAACCGCATTGCGCGCCTGATCGACAGCGACAGGAAGAAAACCCTCTTCCTTCACATAGTCGTAATTGACGAGAGGCTTCCAGTCGCGGCTCCCAACATCGCGATAGAGGAAGCGCTGGATACCGGTATTGTCATCGTCAGCCTTGACCTGGGTGACGCTCATAACCCGGAGATTGCCGTATCCATCCGAAAGATAGTTGCCGACCCACTCTCGTGGCGGTTCGACCTTCGAAGCCGCGAGCGTACGGCTGTTGACCTTCTCCACGACCATCCCGCTCTTCGACGTCCCGAAGCGGGTGCCGGTCTGGTCATCGGCCAGCTGGTTGCGGGTCATCAGGACCATGCCCGGCTCGTCAGGCAACCAGTCGACGATTTCGCCACCACGAAGGTTATAGCCCCGCGCATAGGCGCTGCTCGAACGACTTAGCAGACGAAGGTTGCCGCCATTTGCATCGACGGCGATCGTCCGGGAGAAGCTCAGATATTTGGCAAGGGACTGCGAATCCCGCGAATTGTCGACAACGCCCCATATCCGGCAGGCGATTCTCTCATTGTCGATCCAGCTGCAATAGGCCAGGCGCTCCGGGTCTCCATCGACCGCAAAAGCGACGAGCGGCTTTGCACCATCCTGGCCGAGCGCAACGGTGAGCAGCGCCGACCCTTGCCCTTTGGTCGGTACGACATAGGCAATATGGGTGCCATCGGGCGACAGGCTGACATGTTCGAGTTCGGGTCGGGCGCCGAAAGCGGCTGCCAGATCGGTCTGCGAACAGGCCTCGGTTGCTGCGAACATCGCCAAGAGGCCGGCTGCGATTCGTGCGAACATGCAAATCTCCCCGCTCCATGTCATGGGAAAAGCAGTATGCGGAGGCAAGCTCGATCGTATCCATTTTCGTCAGCTTTTCGTAACGTAGAACTCGTCAGGCTATTCGCTGCGCCAGCCAGCCGCCTCCGGCGGCCAGCGCCAGGAACACGCCGAACGGCAGCCGGGACGCGGCGGTCAGCGGGCGGCCGGCGGCCAGCAGGAGAAGGGTCCAGAACAGGCCGGCCGCGGCCGCGCCGAACAGGACGAGCGGCAGCATCTGCCAGCCGAGCCACAGCCCGATCGCGCCGAACAGCTTGACGTCGCCACCGCCCATCCCTTCCCGCCCGCGCAGGCGCCTGTAGCCCAGCCGGACTCCGGCGAAGAGCAGGTACCCAGCCGCTCCGCCGATCAGCCGGTCGGCCAGGTCCGGTTGCAATCCCAGCAGACCGACGCCGAGCCCCGTCAGGGCAAGCGCGGCCGTCAGGGGATCGGGCAGCCAGTAATGACGGGCATCGAGCAGCGCGAGCTGCAACAGCAATCCACCGAACACAACGCCCGCCGCGGCCGTCAGCGGATCGGACGCAACCGCGGCGATCGCCGCACCCGCCAGCGCTCCGGCGATCTCCCCGGCCGGATGCAGCCGATCGATCCGCATGCCGCAGCAGGCAGCCCGCCCCCGCTGGGCGACGAAGCTGATCACCGGCACGAGCCGATATGCCGCCAGCGGCGCACCGCAACCGTCGCAGGCCGATCGACCCTGCAGCGCCGAATCCTCGCGCGACCAGCGTATTGCGACAGTCGCCAGGAAACTGCCCAGTATCGCGCCCAGTACCGCACCCAGGATGATCACCATGCCGACCGGTCCCCATCGACGCACTGTCATCACCGCGTCATCCGATCCTGCCATAGCGAAAATGGACGGGAATATCAGGCGGGTCTATGCGGAATATCGGAAGTTGCGGTTGCGGTCTGCTGGGCAGGATGCTGATCTTCGCAACGCGCAAGACGGCTGCCCCCGCCCGTCGGGCCTCCCGACTTAGCGCCTACAGGTTCAAAAGAGCCGGATCGCCGCCCTGCGCGGTGATATTGACCGACAGCGCGCGTTCGGTCGCGTAGCGGAGCAGCGCATGTGGCCCGCCCGCCTTGGGACCGGTGCCTGACAGGCCCTCCCCGCCAAAGGGCTGGACGCCGACGACCGCACCGATAATCGAGCGGTTCACATAGACATTGCCGGCCGGCACCAGCGCGCGCACCTCCTCGGCGAAGCGCTCGATCCGGCTGTGGATACCCAGCGTCAGGCCATAGCCACGCGCCGCAAGCCGCCCCGCCACCTCGGTAAGATCGGCCGGATCGTAGCGGACGACATGGAGGATCGGGCCGAACACTTCCCGCTCCAGGAAATCGGCGGCGGGTATTTCGGCCATCAGCGGCGCGAAGAAATCGCCGCCGCCCGGCGCCACGCATTCGTGCAGGATCGTCGCATCGCGCTCCAGCCGGTCGCGGTGCGCCAAGAGCGCCGCCTTGGCCTCGGCGTCGATCACCGGGCCGACGTCGGTCGACGGGTCGGCCGGGTCTGCGATCACCAGCGCCTCCATTGCGCCCTTGAGCGTCGCGATGAGATCCTCGGCACTGTCATGCGGGACGAATAGCAGCCGCAGCGCCGAGCAGCGCTGTCCGGCCGAACCGAAAGCGGACAGAATGACATCGTCGACCACCTGCTCCTTCAGCGCGGTCGTATCGACGAACATGCCGTTGAGCCCGCCGGTCTCGGCGATGAACGGGATGATCGGGCCGTTGCGGGCGGCAAGCTGGCGGTTGATTGCCCAGGCGGTCTCGGTGCCGCCGGTAAAGGCGACGCCATCGATTCCGGGATGGTTCACAATGGCGCCGCCGACGCTGGCGCCGTCCCCCGGCAGCAGCGCGAGCAGCGCGGGATCAAGCCCGGCCTTGTGAAACAGCCGGACGGCCCGTGCCGCGATCAGCGGAGTCTGCTCCGCCGGCTTGGCCAGCACGGCGTTCCCCGCCGCCAGCGCCGCCGCGATCTGCCCGGTGAAGATGGCGAGCGGGAAATTCCAAGGGCTGATGCAGGCGAAGATGCCGCGCCCGGCCAGTTCGAGCTGGTTGACCTCCCCCACCGGTCCGGGAAGCATGGTCGGCATGCCAAACTGCCGTTCGGCGAGATCGGCATAATAGCGGCAGAAGTCGATCGCCTCGCGCACTTCGGCAACGCCATCGTTAAGGGTCTTGCCCGCTTCGAGCGCGAGCAGGGCAACGAGCGGATCCATCTCTGCTTCCAGCGCATCGCCCATGGCCCGCAGCACCCCTGCACGGCCAGCCCCGCCCAGCCAGTTCCAGCCCGGCTGGGCCTTGCGCGCCGCGGCCACGGCGCGATCGATATCGGCGCCGGTCGCGGTGGACGCATAGCCGATGACCCGGCCGCGATCGGATGGGCTGGTGACTGGCTCCGGCGTGGTCGCGATCAAGCGGCCCTCGACGATCGCGCCTGATGTCTCGCGCTCGCCCGCGATCAGGCTGACGGCACGCGCCGCCAGGGCGCGGGTTTCGACCATCGCATAATCCCGGCCGAGCGGGTTCCTGCGGCTGGGACCGTAAATATCGGCGGGCAGCGCAATACGCGCATGCCGCGCGGGGTGCGCGGCGACCGCCGCGATCGGATCCGCGACGACCAGATCCGCCGGCACCCGCTCGTCGAGCAGCGCAT
>CAZJXG010000104.1:0-11616 GCA_964549965.1 uncultured Sphingomonas sp.
GCACTCCGCTAATCTACGCCGCGAGTTGTGCCAAATGTTCTGACGACGGACACTCGCAAGCCTCCGCCGGAGCGCCGCCATTTATGGCGATAACATCTATATTTCCACCAACGACCGTCATGTGATCGCACTGGAAGCGAAAACCGGCAAACTTGTCTGGGACACCGAGATCGTAAAGCCGGAAGATCCCGTCGTCCTCCTGTCAGCAGGCCCAGTTGCGGCGCGCGGCAAGATCATTCAGAGCGTCAGCGGCGGCGTCGGATGCAAGGTCGGCTGCTTGATCGTGGGACTGGACGCCAAATCGGGCCAGCGGATGTGGGAATTCAGAACCATCGCTGCAGCAGACCAACCGGGCGGCGACAGCTGGAACGGCGCACCGAACGAGCAGCGTTTCGGCGGTGCCGTATGGGCCTCTGGAAGCTATGATCCGGAAACCGGGCTGGTCTATTATGGAACGGCGGGCAGCTATTATGTCTCTCCGTTACTGACCAATCGCCAGGGCAAGTTGGCGGGCAACAATGCCGCGCTCTATACCAATTCCACAATAGCGCTTGATCCGGATACGGGGCGTCTGGCCTGGTATCACCAGCATATGCCGAGGGAGATCTGGGATCTGGACGAAGTATTCGAACGATCGCTGATCGACGTGCCGGTAAATGGGAGGCTCCGCAAGCTGGTCGTGGAAACCGGCAAGATGGGCATCATGGATGCACTGGACCGCAAGACCGGCGAATATGTCTTTTCGAAGGACTTCGGCTTGACCAATCTGGTGTCGTCGATAGACCCCAAAACCGGTCGACGTGTCATCAAAAAGGCATTCGACGCGGTATCGGGAAAGCCATTCGAGGTCTGTCCCAGCCCGGAAGGTGCGCGCAACTGGATGGCGATCGCCTATAATCCAGCCACCAAGGTCATGTTCCTGCCGATGGAGGAAACATGCATGACCTATCGCTGGAACGCGAAGCCCCCTGAGGAGGCCCGGGACATCGCCATTGATATAGCATGGACGGTCAAGCCGATACCCGGCTCGGACGGCAATTACGCCCGGCTGGAAGCGGTTGACATGACGACCCGCAAGACGCTCTGGGTGAGGCGCACCCGAGCACCGCTATCGAGTTCGCTTCTCACGACAGATGGCGGAATTCTTTTCGAGGGCGACAAAGACCGGAATTTCCGCGCGGTGGATGATCGCTCCGGTGAAACCCTGTGGCAAACCCGGCTGAGCGCCGCGCCCAACGCTTCTCCCGTCACCTACAGCGTGAATGGCAGGCAATATGTCGCGATATCAACCGGCGGGGGCGGCCCCCATGACGCGGCATCAGTCGAAATCGTACCCGAAATCGACAATGGAACCGCCGCAACCACAATGTGGGTCTTCGCACTTCCGGAAAAGTGACGGCGCCTGGCATTGCAGCTGCATATCGAGTGAGACCTGAATCCATCAGGTTTCCAGGCCGTGGATGACGGGGGCATCGATCGCAACAACGCCGAAGCTCTGGTCCGAGCCGGCGACGGTGGGCGAGCCGCGCTACGTCGATAGTGTCGCAGCGGTGAAGCTGTCGGATCAGCGCCAGTTGCCCGGCGCCGCAACCCTCACTCGCTCACCCGCCCGTCGAAATGCTCATGCGCGGCTTCCGCCTCGGCGCTGGTCGGGTGGACGGTGCCGTCGACATGTTCGGGTGGGCCGTAGATGGTGTAGAGGCGCAGTGGTTCCTCGCCCTGGCAGATGACATTGTGGCGGGCGCCCTGGGGCACGACGATGCCGTCGTCGCCCTTCACGAAATGGCAGACCCCGTCGATCCACACCTGGCCTTCGCCGCTTTCGATGCGGAAGAACTGATCGCGGTCTTCGTGGACTTCCTCACCGATCTGCCCGCCGGGCGGGATCGCCATCAGGACGAGCTGGAGATTGTGGCCGGTGTAGAGCACGCGGCGGAAATCGCCATTGGCCAGGGTGAGCCGCTCGATATTGTCGACAAAGCCTTTCATGCGATGCTTCCCTTCAGGCCGCGCGGCCGGCGGCGGGCGCGTCGGCGCAGGCGATGCAGCGGGCGGCGGCGGGTAGCGCGGCCAGCCGGGCCGGGGCGATCGGCTGCCCGCAGCCGGTGCACAGGCCATAGTCGCCGGCGTCGATCCGCGCGAGCGCCTGGCGGATCTGCGCGATTTCGGCGAGGGCGGCGCGCTCGACACCGTCCAGCGCCTCGTCATCCTCCCGCGCGACGGCCTGTTCGGCGAAATCATCGTCGAGCGGCTGGCGCTGTTCGGTCTCGATGCGATCGACGCGCGCGTCTAGCTCGGCCAGACGGGCGAGCAGGCGCTGCCGCGTGTCCGCCAGCGAGCGATCCTGCACGGCGGTCATAGCGGCAGCTTTTCCGCGATCATCGCCGCGATCTCGTCGAGCAGGTGGAGGCGCTGTTTCTTCAGATCCTCGAGCCGATCGTCGGAGGCCGGCTCCAGCCCCTCCTCGATCCGCGCGATATCCTGGGCGAGCGCGTGATGATGATCGGCCAGGGCGCGGTAATGCGCGCTGTTCAGCTTCAGCGCGTGCAGGATATCCTGCTGCGCCGGGAAGAGGGCGTGGAGATCATGGCCATATTCGCTCATCGGCGGTGCGTCCTTGCGTCATGGGTAAGCCTATAGGGGCCAAGATGTGACCGCGCGGGCGGATGGCGTCGTTACGTAGAGTTCCGCATGCGGGCCGGGGCATGCGTAACATCCCCAATGCCCGGCGGCGGGTTTGAAGCGCAGGAGGATATCTGCCACGATCCTGCATCCGATGGAGAGAGCCGCCGCCATGATCCCGATCCGTACCGCAGCCTTTGGCGTCGCGATCGCCGCCGCCATGCTGGCCCCGGCAGCCCCGGCGCAGGCCGACCGGCTGGTCCGCGAGGGGCACAGGCTGGCGGTGCAGCGGTGCGGCGCGTGCCATGCCACCGAGAAGACGGGGAAGAGCCCGCTTGCCGCCGCGCCGCCCTTTCGATCGCTGGCCTATCGCTATCCGGTCGAGACGCTGGACGAGGCGCTGGCCGAGGGGATCACCGTGGGCCATCCCGACATGCCGTCGGACCCGTGGGAGCCCGCCGACATCCAGCGCTTCATCGCCTATCTGAACAGCATCGGACCGAAGCCCGCGCCGGGGCGCTGATCACAGCGCGAAGCCGAAGAAGATCAGCGTCGCCACCGCCATCACCGCCGTCGCGCCCCAGCCCATCAGCATCGCGCCGCGCGGCAGGGTGAGCCGGCCCATCGCCCGCGGATTGCGCGCGATCAGCATCATGATCACCATCACCGGCGTCGCCAGCACGCCGTTCACCACCGCCGCCCAATAGAGCGCGCGGACCGGGTCTATCCCCAGCATGTTCAGCGAGGCGCCGGCCAGGGTGGTGACGGCGATCGTCGCGTAGAACAGCCGGGCATCGAGCGGCTTCGCGTTCAGACTGCCGGCGATCCCGACCATCTCCGTCACCGCATAGGCGGCCGATCCCGCCAGCACCGGCACGGCGAGCAGCCCGGTACCGATGATGCCCAGCGCGAACATGGCGAAGGCGAAATCGCCCGCCACCGGGCGCAGCGCCTCCGCCGCCTGGGCCGATGTGGTGATGTCGAACACGCCATTGGCGTGGAGGGTCGCCGCGGTAGCGAATACGATCGCCAGCGAGACGATGGTGCTGAACGCCATGCCGACCAGCGTATCGAGCCTGATCCGTGCCAGTTCGGGGCCGGCGGCGCGCGGCGCGATGCACAGCGGCTTGGCATGGTGGCGGTGCTGCTCCTCGATCTCCTGCGCGGCCTGCCAGAAGAAGAGATAGGGGCTGATCGTGGTGCCGAGGATGGCGACGAGCGCCGTCGCATAGGCCGCCGTCCACTCGATTTCGGGGATGACGAGCGAGCGCAGCGCATGCGCCCAGGGAACATGCGCCACCATCACCACCGCGACATAGGAAAACAGCGACAGGGTCGTCCATTTCAGGATCGACGCGTAGCGCGGATATGCGATCGCCACCTCCAGCACGATGCAGAATATGCCGAACAGCAAGGTGTAGAGCGCGGCATTGCCGCCGACGAGCAGCACCAGCGCCGCCCCCATCGCGCTGAGATCCGCGCCGAGATTGATGATGTTGGCGACGAGCAGGCAGGATACGACGCTCCACAGCAGCGCGCGGGGATAATGGCGGCGGACATTGCGGGCGATGCCGCCGCCGGTGACGCGCCCGATCTCCGCCGCGACCTGCTGGATCGCGACCATCAGCGGGAAGCTGAGGATGAAGGTCCAGGCGAGACCGTAGCCGAACTGGGCACCGACCTGGCTGTGGGTGCCGATGCCGCTGGGATCGTCATCGGCGGCACCGGTGACGAGCCCCGGCCCGAGGCGGCCGAGAAAGGCCTGCACCCGGTTGCCGGCGGGGGACGGATCGGCCGGTATCGCAGGATCGGTATCGCTCATGCTTCGGCCTTAGGACCAGGGGGGAGGGGCGATGGTGCTGCGCTGTGGCGGCGTTCTGGCCGGGCGTGGCGGCGCGCGCAAGCCGGGTGATGGCGCGGCATCTAGGCCGCCAGCAGCAGCGCGATGACGCCGCCGCCGACGATGGCGCTGGATGCCAGCGGCAGGGCGGCGAGAACGCCGCCGCGCGACGGCGCCAGCCCGATGCAGATGCCGGCCTTCAGCAGCGTGTTGAGCAGCACCGGGCCGGCGAGGATGATCCCGGCAAGGCGGCCGTCGAGCGCCGGGGCGGGGAGATTGGCATAGGCCAGGATCGCCGCGTCGACATCGGCGAAGCCGGTGATCAGCAGGGTGATGGCCAGGCCGGCATGGCCGAAGTGCTGCAGTGCCCACTGGCCGGCCAGAGAGAGCAGCGCGACCAGCCCGGCAAGGCCCAGCGCGACGCCCACCTCCAGCGGATTGCCCAGCGCGATGGCCCCCGCGTCCGACGCCGCGCCGCTGCGCCGCCAGGCGAGCAGCGCGCACAGCACCACGACCAGCAGGGCCGGGCCGGCGACGAGCGCGAGCGAGGGCAGGGCGGGCGGCGCCAGAATCGCCGTCAGCAGCAGCACGCGGGCGAACATCACCACCGATGCCAGCGCGATGCCGGCGGCCAGCGCGGCGGCATCGCCATCGCCGCTGTTCAGCCGCCGCGCGAAGGCGGCCGTCACCGCCGTCGACGATACGACCGCGCCGAACAGCGCGGCGAGCAGCAGCCCGCGCGTGGGGCTGACCCGGCGGACCGCGATATAGCCGGCGAAGGACAGGCCCGAGACGAGCACCACCACCAGCCACAGCCGGTGCGGATTCCACGCGCCCATCGGCCCCATCGCGCGATCCGGCGCCAGCGGCAGGATGACGAGCGCGATGATGGCGAAGCGGAAGGCCGAGCGGACCTCGGCCGCGGTCAATCCGCGCAGCCAGTGATGCAAGGTGTCGCGCATCGACAGGATCAGGCTCAGCGCCGCGGCGGCGGCCACCGCCTCGGTGGCGAAACCCGTGGTCGCCGCCATGCCGAGCAGCATCGTCACCACCCCGACGATCGCGCTGGTGGCGCTGAGCCCGTCGGCGCGGGCGCTGCGCCGGATATAGCCGGTCAGCAGGATCGCGCCCGCCGCCAGCACCGCGATCGCCGCCACGGCGGGCGGCAGCAGGCCGGCGACCCCGCCCGTGAGCCCGAGCACGCCGAAGGTGCGCAGCCCCGCGACCCGTGTCCCCGCCGCATCCCCGCGCGTGCTCCAGCCGCGTTCGAGGCCGATCAGCAGGCCGAGCGCCAGCGCATAGCCGAGATATTGCAGCATGATCATGACCGGCCTAGCCAGGCGGGCAGGGCAACGCGCGCGGCGAGCCGCTTGAGCTGTTCGAGCAGGACGAGCAGCACCGTGCCGGTGGCCAGCGCCACCACGATCTCGATACCGTGGAGCGACCGGAAGCCGAGGATGCCGGCCAGCCACGGCAGGGTCGCGGTGAGCGCCGCGAACCCGGCGATCGCGGCGAGGATGTAGCGCAGCATCGGGTTCCCGCCGCGCAGCGCCTGCCACAGCGACGCGCTCGACGACCGGCTGGCGAGGATGAGGGCGACGATGACGCCGATCAGCGCGAAGAAGGTCATGCCGCGCACCTGCGCCTCCGCAAGGCCGCTGCCCAGGCTGGCGATCAGGAAGATCGCCGCCAGCAACAGAAAGCCGACGCCGCCCCAGATCACGCTCCAGCCGATGCTGGCCCAGGTGAACAGCCGCGCCTCACTGTCGCGCGGGGGGCGGTCCATGATGTCGGCCTCCTCGCGTTCGGCCTCGAACACCGTTGCGCAGACCGGGTCGATGATCATCTCCAATATGGCGATATGGATCGGGCCGAACAGCAGCGGCAGGCCGGTGAGCAGCGGCAGCAGCGCCAGCCCGGCGATGGGCACGTGGACCGCGAAGATGAAGCCCATCGCCTTGCGGATATTGTCGTAGATGCGCCGCCCCAGCCGCACCGCGCGGACGATCGAGCCGAAATCGTCGTCGAGCAGCACGATCGCGGCGGCCTCGCGCGCGACATCGGTGCCGCGGCGGCCCATCGAAATGCCGATATGCGCCGCCTTCAGCGAGGGCGCGTCGTTGACGCCGTCGCCGGTCATCGCCACGACCTCGCCCGCCGCCTTGAGCGCATCGACAATACGCAGCTTCTGATCGGGCATCACCCGCGCGAACACCGATACCGTCTTCAGCCGCAGCGCCAGCGCCGCATCGTCGAGCGTCGCCAGCTCCTGGCCGGTCATGACCTCGCCCTGCTCAATCCCGGCCTGGGTGGCGATGGCGCGGGCGGTGAGGGCATGATCGCCGGTGATCATCATCACGCGGATGCCCGCGCGGCGGCATTCGGCGATGGCCGCCGGAACGCTCTGCCGGACCGGATCGGCAAGCCCGACCAGCCCGAGCAGCCGGAACGCATGATCGCGCTGCGAGGCGGGCCAGTCCCCCGGCGCCGCATCGGCGCGGGCGACGCCGAGCACGCGAATGCCCTGTTCGGCCATCGCCTTCACCGCGGCCGTCATTGCGCGATGCTCGGCCTCGGGCAGGCGGCAGAGCGATGCGATGGCCTCGGGGGCGCCCTTGGCCGCGACGATGCAGTCGGACCCGTCATCGTCCGGTCGCCAGACGTTGGACATGGCGAGCAGATCCTCGCTCAGCCCATAGCTGTGGACCAGCGTCCAGCCCGCCGCCGCCTCGCGTCCGGCGATCTCGGCACGCGCCTGGTGGAAAGCGATCTCCATCGGGTCGACCGCTGCCGGTGCGCTGGCCAGGGCGCCGGCATCGATCAGCGCATGGAAGGGCGCCGATTGCAGCGCGATATCCCCGGCGATGCTGGCGATCTCGCCGCCGGGCAGCCACAGGCCGGCGATCGCCATCCGGTTCTCGGTCAGGGTGCCGGTCTTGTCGGTGCACAGCACCGTCGCCGCGCCGAGCGCCTCGATCGCGGCGGCGCGCCGGGTCAGCACCCCGGCCTTGGCGATGCGCCACGCGCCCATCGCCAGAAACACGGTGAGGACCACCGGAAATTCCTCCGGCAGCATCGACATGCCGATGGCGATCCCCGCGAGGATGGCATCGATCCAGCTGCCGCGCAGGCTGCCGAACAGCACCACCACCGCCAGCGCGACAATCCCCGCGCCGATGCCGCAGAGGCGGACGACGCGCAGCGTCTCGACGCGCAGGCGCGGGGGCTCGTCGGCCAGGGTGGCGAGCGACAGGCCGATCCGCCCGATCTCGCTGTGTGCGCCGGTCGCCGTGACGAGGGCGCGTCCCGATCCGCGCGTGACGAGTGTTCCGGCAAAGATGCAGGGCTGGTCATCGCCGCCCGGCCGGGGAGGCTGCGACGGTTCCTCCGGCGCGGCGGCGCGCTTGCCGACGGCGATCGATTCCCCCGTCAGCAGCGATTCGTCGACCTCCAGATCAATCGCTTCGAGCAGCATGGCATCGGCCGCGACGCGATCGCCCTGCTGCAGCACCATGACATCGCCGACGACGATATCGGTCCCCGCGATCCGGGTGACGACGCCATCGCGCAAAACCATCGCGCGCGGCGCAGACAGATCGCGCATGGCTTCCAGGACATGTTCGGTGCGGCTCTCCTGAAACACCGTCATGAACACCGAGAAGCTCGCAAAGGCGAGCAGGATCAGGGCTTCGGCCCGGTCGCCGAGCAGCAGATAGACGCCACCGCCGAGCAGCAGCAGCGCGAGCATCGGCTCCTTCAATGTTTCCACGACGATCGACAGGATCGATCGGGATGCGCCGCGCGGCAGGATGTTGGCGCCCTGCGCGGCAAGCCGTGCCGCCGCTTCTGACGAGGAGAGGCCGCTGAGCCGGTCGACCAGGGAAAATGCCGCGATCGGATCAGCGCCGGGCATGGCGGGGCCGGTCTGACCGGCTTGCCCGCCGCCGGGCGCCGTGATCGGCGCGGTGCGCGGCCATGTCGTCGATGATACGGCGCATCCGGCGGATGGCATCGCGCCGCGCCGCTTCGTCGGAGATGCGCTGCAGGTCGCGTTTCAGATTGACCGCGAAATCGGCATAGTCGTTCTGCCAGTCGCCCGAGATGACCTGCTGGACCTCGTCGATGCCGGTGCACAGGCGGGTGGCGGGCTCACCCGCGCGCAGCCGGTAGCGCTCGCCGATGGCGGGGACGACCGTGTGCGTCGATGCCTCGAACGCGCCCTTCAGCGAGTCGAGGGCGGCGGCTTCGCCATGCGAGAAAAGAGGCTGCCCCGGATCGGCCGGCGCCCCTCGACCCAGCGGATCAGATCGCCGCGATCGGCATGCGCCGAATAGCTTTCGATCCGGCGGATCGTCGCGCGGACGGCCAGGTCGCGCCCCGATATCCGTACCCGCCGGGCGCCGTCGACGATGGTTCGGCCCAGCGAACCCTGTGCCTGAAAGCCGACGAACAGCACCGTCGAATCGCGCCGGGGGAGGTTGTGGACGAGATGGTGCCGGACGCGCCCGCCTTCGCACATGCCCGATCCCGCAAGGATGACGGCGCCCGACATCTGGTTGAGGCTCATCGATTCACTGGTGCTTTCGACATAGTGAAAGGCGCTGTTGCGGAACACCGCGCCATTGTCCGTATCGGGCGGCGCATGTTTGGCGAAAACCGATGTCGCGCGGCTGGCGAGTGGTGAATCGATGAAGACCGGCCTCGCCGCGAGCATGCCGCGGTCGAACAGGGTGGCGATATCGAGCAGCAGTTCCTGGGTCCGTTCCACTGCGAAGGCGGGGATGATCAAATTGCCGCCCCGTTCGAGCGCGGCGCGCACCTCGGCGCCGAGCAGTGCCAGGCGCTGTTCGGAATCGACATCCTGCCGCTCCCGGTCGCCATAGGTGGATTCGCAGATAACATGATCGAGCCCGGCAGGGGCCTTGGCCGGCCGTTCGAGGCTCTTCACGTCCGGGCCGAGATCGCCCGAGAACAGCACCGACAAATCGCCCGCGGCAAGCTCGACCGATGCGGCGCCAAGAATATGCCCGGCGTTCCAGAACCGGGCGCGCAGCCCCGGCGTGGGCTCGAACCATTGATCGAGATCGACCGATCGCGTCAGGCCGAGCGCGATATCGGCATCGGCGACGGTATAGAGCGGATCGATGGGGGGCTCATCGGCGCGATCGGCGCGGCGATTGCGGCGCGCGGCGTCGCCCTCCTGCAGCCGGGCGGAATCGGCCAGCATATAGTGGAGGAGGTCGCGGGTCGGATCGGTGCACCAGATCGGGCCGGAGAAGCCCTGTGCGGCGAGACGCGGCAGCAGGCCGCTATGATCGATATGGGCATGGGTGAGGATCACCGCGTCGATCCTGCCCGGCTGGAACCGGAAGGGCCCGTAGTTCAGCCGCTCCAGCCCACGCGAGCCCTGGAACAGCCCGCAGTCGATCAGGATGCGGCTATTGCCGTGCTTCACCTCCATGCAGGACCCCGTCACCGTCTGGGCCGCGCCATGGAAGCCAAGCTCGATTTCATCCGCCATCGACATTCTCCGGTTGGTTCGCGGCATAGGCCGCCCGGCACAGGCGACGGGCCTGTCGTACCGGCGCCTTGGGTTGTTCGCCGATCAGCCGGCCGGCCGGGGCGCGAGACGGAGCACGATCCCGGTGAAGAGCAGCGTCAACCCCTGGATGACCAGATCAATCGCGATGCAGAAGCCGATCACCCATAGCGCATCTTCGGTCCAATCCACGCCGATCGCTGCGGCGGCCATCAGCGAGGCCGCGCCGGAGATCAGGACGGAATTGCTGCGGAGCTGCCCACCGACGACGAGGCGGCTGAGCCCCGAGAGGCCGAGGCTGATCGCGAGCAGCAGCGTGAGCAGGCGTTCCCCGAACACGGGCTCGACCAGAATCGTGACCCCGGCAAGGCCGTAGAAGACGCTGCTGAAGATCCAGAAATGATGCTTGTCGGGATGACGTATCCCCAGTGCATGGGCGATGCCCAGCGCACCACCGATCAGCATGATCGCGCCGATCACGAAGGTGCTGATCATCGACGCAACGATCAGATGCCCGAACGCGAGTATGCCGAGCCCGAGCACGGCCACACCGACGCCCAGAAACCAGAACCATGAAGGCCGATACTGTTTGCCCAGTTCGGGATCGAGGGTCTCCATATGGATCGGCATCGCGAAATTCCTCCTCGCTCACGCCGTCTGGATCGCCTGTTCCGGGAGCCGCCGACATTCGTAAGATTACGAGGGGCCGCATCCGTAAACTCACTAATATTGCCCCTGGCCGGTCCGGCTTAGCCATTTCTCATCCCGCATCCGCCGGGAGCGATGGAGGCGATCATGAAAAACATTCTTCTGCTTGTTCACGATGATGACGGCCAGGAGGCGCGCCTGCAGGCCGCGCTGGATGTGACGCGGGCCGTCAGCGGTCATCTGACCTGCCTGGACGTGACGATGTTGCCCGTCATGGCGGGAGACTATTGGGTCGGTGCCGGGACGGCGATTTTGCTTGAGGACGAGCGCGTGCGCGAGGCGGTCAATCGCGAGAAGATCGAAGCGCGTATCAGCCATGAGGGCGTGGCCTGGACGTGGATCGACGCAACGGGCGACCTGGCGATCTGTATTGAGCGGGCATCGGTGCTGACCGATCTGATCGTCGTGAACCGCCGGATCGACGGCTTTCCCGTACCGGACATGCGCAACCTTGCCGCCGAGCTGATCCTGAAAAGCGGGAAGCCGATCCTCGCCATCCCATCGACGGCGGATCATTTTACCGTCGCCGGGCGTGTGCTGGTCGCCTGGAACGGGTCGCATGAAGCCGATGCCGCGCTGCGGGCCGCGGTGCCGCTCCTGGGCCTCGCCACGCATGTTACGATCTTCGAGGTGGACGATGGTACGGTGAAGGTTCCGGCGGAGCATGCCGCGGCCTATCTGTCGCGTCATGGCATCCATGCGCTGGTCGTACGGCAGGAGAATCGCGCCATCGTCGCGGAGGATCTGATCCTGGAGGCGATCGGCCAGCGGCAGATCGACTATGTGGTGATGGGCGGCTTCGGCCATTCGCGCTTCCGGGAAGCACTGTGTGGGGGTGTGTCGCGCATGATGCTGACCGCGAGCCCGGTACCGGTCCTCTTGGCGAATTGACGTTGTCGGCCTATTG
>CAZJXG010000105.1:0-11560 GCA_964549965.1 uncultured Sphingomonas sp.
TCCCCGGCCAGGGGCAGATCGACTTTGTGGTTATGGGGGGTTTCGGCCTTTCGCGCTTCCGGGAAGCACTGTGTGGGGGTGTGTCGCGCAAGATGCTGACCGCGAGCCGGGTACCGGTCCTCTTCGCGCATTGACGATGTCGGCCTATTGGCGGCTCGCTGCCTGTGTCCTGGCCTGCATCGTTCCGCCGGCAATGTCCGCGGCGGAGGGGCAGCCGGCGGCGCGCTGGACCATCGACAATGTCCGCGCGCTGATCGACGTCCTCGCCGCGGTGCCGGCCGAAGGGCTGGATCCGGAGGACTATGGCGCTACGGCGCTGCAGGCCGCAGCCGATCGCCAGGATGCCAGGTTGTCGGATCTTGCCAACGCGGCGGCGCTGGCGCTCGCCCATGATTTCTACGAAGGGCGCCGGCCGCTGAGCGCCCGGCCCGGCTGGCATTTCGTGCGCCATTCCGTCGATTACGGCCCCTGGCTGGACGAGGTGACGGCGTCCCGCAGCGTGCCGGGCAGCTTCGCGAAACTGCTCCCGCAGAATGCGGACTATTCCGCGCTGCGCAAGGGGCTGGAGCGGTGCCGCGTCACCCGGCTCGATTGCGTGGCGATCGAGGAGAATCTGGATCGCTGGCGGGCGCTCCCCCGCATGTTCGGGCAGCGCTATCTGTGGGTGAATGTTCCCGCCTACCGGCTGGACCTGATCGAGAATGGCGCCGTCATCGCCAGTCACAGGGTGATCGTCGGCAAGCCGGGTTCGCGGACACCGCTGTTTCGCGCGGTGGTGACTGGTGTCACCGCCAACCCCTGGTGGAACGTCCCTTGCAGCATCGTCGACGAAAGTATCGGCAAGCTGGTGCGGACCAACCCCGGCGAAGCCGCCCGTCGCGGTTTCGTCGCCACCACCGATGCGCAGGGCAAGCTTGTCGTCCGCCAGAAACCCGGCCCCGGCAACGCGCTGGGACAGCTGAAGCTGGAAATGCCCAATCCCTATAGCGTCTTCATCCACGACACGCCTTCGCGGGGCCTGTTCGCGCGGGATGCCCGCGCATTGTCGCACGGCTGCATTCGGACCGAAGCGCCGGACACGCTCGCACGGGTTCTGCTCGGCCAGGAGCGGGCGGATGCGCTGGACAGGGCGCTGATGACCGGCACGACCACGACCATTCCTCTTGCGGAACCGCTGCCGGTCTATGTGGTCTATCTGACGGTCGAACCGGATCCCGCCGCTGCGGGTGCAGTGGTGCGCCATCGCGATATCTATCCTGGCTACTGAGGACGAATGGATCGCATCGGGCGCGCCATTCCCTAAGTATCTTTCCCAAGAGTTCTCCCTGCGATCGGCCGATAGCTTTGACGGATCGGCTGGAGAATCGACATGATCACCCTCGACCCGCAACGTCGGCCCAGGCATGCCGTCATCCTCTGTCATCCGGACAGGAAGAGTTTCAATAGCGCGGTCGCCGAGCGTTATATCCGCACGGTCGAACTGATGGGCCATGATACGGTGCTGCGCGACCTGTATGCGATGCACTTCGATCCGGTCCTGAAGGAGGAGGAGCGGCCCGGCAGAGCGGATTTCATGATGGCCGGCGATGTCGCCGAAGAGCTGTCGGTGATCGCAGGCTGCGACGCCTTCATCCTCATCTATCCGATCTGGTTCGGGCTGCCGCCTGCCATGCTCAAGGGATATGTCGATCGTGTGCTGGGTGCGGCCTTTCCATTCCGGCATGTCCAGGACCGCACGACGCATCCGCTGCTGACGGGCAAGAAGATGCTGAGCTTCAGCTCTTCGGGGACGAGCCAGCAATGGCTGGACGAGCAGGGCGCCTGGATGTCGCTGCGCACCGTGTTCGACAAATATCTGGAGCATGCCTTTTCGATGACCTGCTCCGACCATGTTCACTTTTCGCCGATTATCGACGGAATATCGCAACGCTTTGTCAATGAAGAGCTTTTACGGGTCGAGCAGGCCGCAAAGAAGCTCTGCGCCAGCTTCCTGGTGCCGTCGCGGCAAGGGCAGGCGGCTCAGCCGGGAAGCGGCTGACCCGGCACGAGGACGGCGGCGCCATCGATGCTGCCTTCGCGAACCGCGGCTATCGCGGCATTGGCCTGATCGAGCGGAAAGACGCTGGTGCTTATCGTCAGACCCGACCGGTCGGCGGCGGCGAAGAAAGATGTCCCGTCGTCGCGGGTGAGATTGGCGACCGACAGGATCGAGCGTTCTTCCCACAGATCGGCGTAGGGGAAGCTCGGGATATCCGACATATGAATACCGGCGCAGACGACGCGGCCACCCTTTCGCACCGCCCTGAGCGCAAGCGGAACGAGCGCCCCGACGGGGGCGAAAATCAGGGCGACATCGAGCGGCGCCGGCGGTGGCTCCTGCGAATGCCCGGCCCAGCGGCAGCCGAGCGATCGGGCGAAGTCCTGCCCCCGCCTGTCGTCCGGACGGGTGAAGGCATAGACGGTGCGCCCCTGCCAGACCGCGATCTGGGCCAGTATATGCGCCGCCGCGCCGAAGCCGTAGAGGCCGATGACGGGGGCATCCCCGGCCAGGCGCAGCGCACGCCACCCGATCAGGCCGGCGCAGAGCAGCGGCGCGGCCTCCACGTCCGAGAAGCGATCCGGAAGCGGAAAGCAGTAGCGGGCATCGGCAAGGGCGTGGCTGGCATAGCCGCCATCGTGCGTACAGCCGGTGAAGCGCGGATTGTCGCAGAGATTTTCCCGGCCTGAGCGGCAATAGGCGCAATCGCCGCAGGTGAAGCCCAGCCAGGGCACGCCGACACGCTGGCCCAGCGTGAAGCCATCGACGTCGGCGCCGATCGCCTCGACATAGCCGACGATTTCATGGCCGGGGATGACCGGATAACTGGCTGCGATCTCGCCGTCGATGACGTGCAGGTCGGTGCGGCAGACGCCGCAGGCGGCGACCCTGATCAGCAGGTCCGCGGCGGCGGGGCGCGGCAGCGGACGGGATATGCTCCGCAGCGGCGCGCCCGGCGCCGTCGCGATCATCGCCGTCATCTGGTCCATCGCCATGCTCCCAAAGCGACATTTCTACCCGGAAAGCGCCGGGCCTTCGCTAAGTAGCATTACCAGGGGCGCAGATCGGCCCTGCCGGGCATGTCTTCGCCGATATTGTCGATGGGAGCCGCCATGATGAAGATGTCTGCTGGATATGGCCGATGACCGCGCGCATCGAGCAGATCGCCCATGACATTATACGGCTCCAGGCCGAACTGGATCGGGAGATAGAGCGGCGGCGGACGGCGCTCGGCTGGTCGCTGAAGGCCGGGCTGGTCCATTTCGAACAGGGGCTGGTCAACGAGCATCAGAAGCTTCGGCTCTCGGTCGGCCGGTTCCTTGCGCGGTCGTCGCTCGCCACGATCGCGACCGCGCCCGTCATCTATTCGCTGATCCTGCCGATCCTGCTGCTCGACCTGTGGGCGACGCTCTATCAGGCGATCTGCTTTCGCACCTATCGGATCCCGCGCGTGCGACGCGCCGATCATATCCACATCGATCGCGGCCAGCTGGCCTATCTCAACTGGGTCGAGGCGCTGAACTGCCGCTATTGCAGCTATGCCAATGGCGTTGTCGCCTATGTCCGCGAGATTGCGAGCCGCACCGAGCAATATTGGTGCCCGATCAAGCATGCGCTGAAGATCAGCGATCCGCATCAGCGCTATTATCAGTTCCTCGAATATGGCGATGCCGAGGGCTATCGCGGACGGCTGGAGCAACTGCGCGAGGCGCTGCGCACCGAAGGCGATCAGCGGCCCGATGCGGCACCCGACGCGGCCGAATGAACGCTGCGAGCGGGCGCGCGCGCTCGCGGAGTCGATCAGGCCGCCTGCTCGCCCAGCCTGACGAGGTGTCGGAGATGATCGGCATTGCGTGACCGCTTCGCCTCGACGCCGCCGATGATCGTCGCGCGGACCGGGCTTATGCCGACGAAGTTCAGGATGTTGCGGCGCAGAAGGCGGACGGCGTGCGCGCCGAAATAGAGCCGGTAGAACAGGCCGGGCATGCCCATTGTGACGACGATGCGGGCCGAGCGGCCCTTCAGCGCCTTGGCCGATGTCCGTCCCTCCCGATATTCGAAGGCGAAGCCGGGGCGCAGAACCTGTTCGAGGAATGCCTTCAGCAGGGCAGGCATGTCGCCCAGCCATAGCGGGAAGAAGATCGCCACATGCTCCGCCCAGCGCAGCGCATCCTGCGACGCCTTCAGGGATGGCGGGGGAGGCTCCTCCTCCCAGTCCTGCCGGGATGCGAGGAGCGGGATGTCGATCTCGCTGAGCGCGATTCGCCGCACGTCATGCCCCTTGTCGCGGGCGCCCGCCTCATAGGCGCGGGCCAGCCCATGGATGAGGTGCCGGGGATTGCGGTGCGGATGCGCATCGATGATCAGAATCCGGCGCGACCGTCTCCGGCGCATCAGGCGGCCCTCGCGATCGGCCGCTGCCGGCGCACGATCCGCAGCGTGGGATCGTCAGGGCAGGCAAGCGCGGTGAAGCCCATTTCGCGCTCCATCCGCAGTGCCTCGCTATGATCGGCCAGCTCGACCGCTTCGAGCACGGCAATGCCCTCCGCCTCCGCATAGCGCAGCAGATGGCTGAGCAGGGCGTAGCTGACGCCGCGCCCTTTCCAGTCGGAGCGGGTCGACATGGCGATCTCGGCCCGGCTCCGATCCGCATCGGTCGCGAGCAATACCGCCGCGACGATCGTCCCGCCCGGCTCCAGCGCCAGAAAGCTGATCGTGCGGCGATAATCGACATGGGTCATCATCGCGAGAGTCTCATGATCGACATGGCGGACGCTCGACAGGAAGCGGAAGCGCAGATCCTCCGGCGTCACATGCTCGAAAAAGGCCGCGAGCGCGGCTTCGTCGGACGGAACGACGGGCCGGACATGGATCATCTGCCCGGACCGGGTCACGAGGTCGGCGCTCCATTCGGTCGGGACCGGCCGGATCGCCAGTCGCGAGGCCGGCCGGGCTTCCTGGGTTATCACGACGCGCGCATCGAGGCAGAGGATGCCGTCGGCATCGGCGAGGAGCGGGTTGATATCCAGTTCGACGATGTCGGGCCAGTCGGTGACGAGGTTCGACACGGCGACCAGCGTTTCGGCGATGCCCGTCAGATCGGCCGCGCGTTCGTCGCGATAGCCGGCGAGCAGGCGGGCGATGCGAGTCCGGCCGATCATCTCCCGGGCCTGGCCGATATGGATCGGCGGCAACGCCATGACGATGTCGTTGATCGCCTCCACCGCCTTGCCGCCAGCGCCGAACAGCAGCACCGGGCCGAAGGTGGGATCGTTCGCCACGCCGATCAGCAGTTCCGACGCATGCGGCCGCACGCACATCTTCTCGACGGCGAAGCCGGTGATGCGGGCCTCAGGATGTTCGCGCCGGATGCGTTCGCCCATCGTGAAGGCACGGGCCGCGGCCACCGCGGGATCGCACAGGCCGAGCGCGACGCCGCCCTTGTCCGACTTATGGGAGATGTCCGGCGAGACGATCTTGACCGCATAGGGGGCGGTGAGGCCGGCGCAGGCATCGACCACATCGCCGGCGGCGGCGGCGAAATGGGTTGTCACCACGGGAACGGCATAGGCCGACAGCAATGCCTTGGCCTCGATCTCGTTCAGCACCAGCCGCCCTTCGGCCCGGGCCGCCGCGATGATCCGCGCCGCCTCCTTGCGATCGGGCCGGGATGGCCGCGCGACCGGGACGGTTTCGGTAAGCGCGGCGCGCGCCGCCTGAGCCGCCAGGAGATAGCCGAATCCCCTGACGGCGTCATCGGGTGCGCTGAACAGCGGAATACCGGCGCGGCCGAGGATGTCGCCAGCGCTCTCACAGGTCGCATCCCCCAGCCAGCAGGCGATGACCGGCTTGGCGGGGCCGGTCTTCCTGAGCAGCGAGACTTGCTCCGACAGGGTCTCCGCGATGCCGACGGGGGAGGCCATGGCGGTCGGGCAGTGCATCACGAGGATCGCATCGACGCCCGGATCGCCCCAGGCGGCGGCGACCGCCGCGCGATAGCGGATCGGCCCCGCATCGCCGATGATGTCGATGGGATTGGCGCGCGACCATGTCGTGGGAAGATGCTCGTCCAGCGCCTCGATCGTGGACGGATCGAGATTCGCCAGCCTGCCGCCGCACCCCGGCAGTTCGTCGACCGCCAGCACCCCCGCGCCGCCGCCATTGGTGACGATCGCCAGCCGGTCGCCGCGCAGCGGCGGAAGCTTGCAGAGCACCTCCGCCGCGTCGAACAGCTGGGTGAGGCTGTCCACCATAACGATCCCGGCCTGCGCGAATGCGGCGCGATAAACCGGATAGGAGCCCGCCAGGGCGCCACTGTGCGACAGGGCCGCTCGGCAGGCGTCGGGGCGACGCCCCGCCTTGATCGCGACGATCGGCTGGACGCGCGCCGCCGCGCGGGCCGCCGACATGAATTTCGCCGCGTTGGTGATGCCTTCGACGTGGAGCAGAATCGCATCGGTGTTGGGATCGGTGGCGAGCAGGTCGATCAGGTCGGCGATGTCCACATCCGCCATCTCTCCGGCGGAGACGATAGCCGAAAAGCCGATATCGCGCGGCGCGGCCCAATCGAGCATCGCCGTCACCAGAGCGCCGCTCTGCGAGATCAGCCCGAGCCGGCCCGGCTTCGCGGCGAGATGCGCAAAGGATGCGTTGAGATTGGCATGGGGCATCAGCACGCCCAGGCAATTGGGGCCGACGATCCGCACGCCGCTGGCCCGCGCTGCATCCAGCATCATCGTCCGCAGACCGCCCGGCGCATCGACCCCGGCGGACAGCACGACCGCGACCTTCGTGCCGAGCCGGCCGAGCTCTGCAATGACATCGGGAACGGCCGCGGCCGGGGTCATCACGACGGCAAGATCGGGCGCGAGCGGCAGGGCGCCGATGCCGGGCGACCATATCACCCCCGGCAGGTCGACGGGGTGCGGGTTGACCGCGAAGATATCGCCCGGGAAATCGGCGGCGAGAAGGTTCGACAGCACGATCCGTCCCAGCGAAGCTTCCCGCGCGGATGCGCCGATCAGGGCGATGCTACCGGGTGAGAGCAGGTGGCTCAGATGGCGGATCGACATGCGATAGTTCCTTGGACCGGCCGGTGACGCGCGGCTGTTGCCAGCCTTTCATCGCCTGCCGCCCCGCTGTCCCGCCATTGGTAATTGCCCCAATATCGGGCGGACCGGGAGCGGCGCAGCGCCATCCCGATCAGCCCGAATCCGATCAGCAGCAGCCCCCATGTTTCGGGTTCGGGCGCGATGGAGACAGCCGGCGGCATCGACCGGCGGCGCCGCGGCGTATGGCGGTCGATAATCCATTGCTGGACCAGATCATCGCCCGGCGTCGTGCTCATGATATCGGCGAAGTCGGTGATGAAGGGTTCGACCGTCATGGGCGGCGGCGGGGAGATCGGCCAGGCGCAGTTCCAGACCAGATTGACCCGGCTCACCGGCTTCGGCACCCAGATGGGCGCGGGGCGATGTGCCCGCCGGACGACGCGGCGATGCCGCCGGTGCGGCGGCCGCCCGACATGTTTCTTCGCGCTGACCCGCCGCTGCGGCGGGGCTGCCTGCTGCGGCAGCGGGCCGGCGGTTTCGACCCAGCACCGGTCCATCGCCGACAGGGCGGGCAGGGCGGACGGCGGCACCGTCCGTGGCGCATCGAGCAGAATGGAGCCTGCATGTGCGGCGAACAGCGATCCGCCGCAGGCAATGATCAGGGCGGTCCCGACAGCGGACCATATGCAGCGACGCAACATTCACCACCTCATGACGATCATCGTCCGGACAATCGCTGCGCCTGTCCGATAGAGGGCGGTTCCGCCGATATGCGTAATGTTACGGGGAAGGACGAAGCAGCTTCCAGGCGGACTGGTTACGGCTATATGCGACTGTTGCCCGAGGGCTTATGGATGGGCTTGCGGGGCCGGGGCGCGATATCGTCAGCCATCGGCCGGGTTGTGGGCGCGAGCCACGAGAACGGAGCGATCGGATGCCGTCAGTACGAGGTCATCTCGCGGCATATGGGATAGCGATCCTTGCGGTCCTGCTCGCGGCGCTGGTCCAGAAAGGGCTCGATCCCTGGCTGGCGGCGCGCGCGCCCTATCTGCTGTTCCTGGTCGCGGTGCTCGTGGCGGCGCTGTTCAGCGGGCCGCTGCCCGCGGTCGCGGCCACGCTGCTGTCGGTCCTGCTCGTCCAGCTGTCCGATCCGGCCCGCCACAGCGACACGATGCCGACCGTCGAGCTGACGATCTTCCTTGGGACCTCGGCGATCGTGATCCTGCTGGCGCACCATGCCACACGCTCCAGCCTCCGCTTCGCGCGCAGCGAGCAACAGGCGATCGAGCGGGCACAGCTGGCCAAGGAAATGGCCGATGAGCTGAATCTGCTGATCGACGATGCCGCCGACTATGCGATCTACATGCTCGATGCCGATGGGCGCGTCACCATCTGGAACAAGGGTGCCGAGCGGATGAAGGGCTGGACCGAGGCGGAGGTTCTCGGGCGGCATTTCTCGATGTTCTATGCGGAGGAGGCGGTCGCCGCCGGGAAGCCGGCTGCCGATATCGAGCGCGCCCGCGCGGAGGGCCGCGTCCAGCAGGAGGAATGGCTGATCCGCAGGGATGGTTCGCAATTCCTGGCCGATGTCTCCCTGACCGCCTTCTACAATGACAGGGGCGAGCTGCGGGGATTTGGCAAGGTCATCCGCGACGTCACCCAGCAGCGCGCCGCGGAGCGTCAGACCAGCGCGAGCGCGGCGCAGATGCGGTCGATCCTGTCGACGGTGCTCGACGCGATGATCGTGATCGATCCGCTCGGGCGGATCGTCTCGTTCAGCAGCGCGGCCGAACGGCTGTTCGGCTATACCGAGCGCGAGATCTTCGGCTCCAATGTCAGCCGCCTCATGCCGCCGCCCTATCGCGAACAGCATGACGGCTATCTGGCGCGCTACATGAAGACCGGCGAGCGCCGCATCATCGGCATAGGCCGCACCGTGATCGGGCAGAAGAAGGACGGTTCGACTTTCCCGATGGAATTGTCGGTGGGCGAGGCGCAGGGCGACGGCGAGCCGGTGTTCACCGGCTTTGTGCGCGACATGACCGAGAAGCAGAAAAGCGATGAACGGATCGAGGAGCTTCGGTCCGGCCTGGTGCACGCGGCCAGGGTCAGCGCGATGGGGACGATGGCATCGACGCTCGCGCATGAGCTCAACCAGCCGATCACCGCGGTCATGAACTATGTCGAGACCGCCCATGATCTGCTCGCGGAGCCGAGCCCCGACGATCTGGCGATCGTCCGGGAGGCGCTGGCCGAAACGGCGGCGGAGGCGATGCGCGCCGGGCAGATCGTGCGCCGCCTGCGCGATTTCGTCGCGCGGGGAGAGACCGAGAAAACGGTGGAGGACCTGCCCGCCCTGATCGACGAGGCATCGAAGCTCGCCCTGATCGGGGCCCATGAAAAGGGGATCGATGTCAGCTTCGATCTCGATCCGGCGGCGACCCCGGTCTTCGTGGACCGTATCCAGATCCAGCAGGTTCTCATCAATCTCATCCGCAACGCGATCGAGGCGATGGCGGAATGCCGCGAACGCAGGCTGGCGGTAAGCAGCAGACTGGACAATGCGGAGACGGTGCGGGTGACGGTGGCCGACACGGGAACCGGCATCGCTCCTGAGATCGCACCCGGATTGTTCCGGGCTTTCAACAGCACCAAATCGGAGGGAATGGGGCTAGGCCTTTCGATCTGCAGGACTATTGTCGAGGCGAATGGCGGCAGGATCTGGTTCGAGCCCGGCCAGGACGGCGGGACCCGATTCCACTTCACGCTCGTAAGGATCGAACCGGAGAAAGACGATGTCTGACAAGCGCCTGGTTCATATCGTCGACGATGAAGACTCGATACGCCGCTCGGCAAAGTTTATGCTGACGACTTCCGGCTTCGCGGTCGAGACCTGGGAATCGGGCGTCGCCTTCCTCAAGGAGGTCCGTCACGTCGAAACGGGCTGCGTCCTGCTCGACGTGCGCATGCCCGAGATGGACGGGCTGGAGGTGCAGCAGGCGCTGAACGAGCGCGGCGTGACGATGCCGGTCGTCATCCTGACCGGCCATGGCGATGTTTCGATCGCAGTGCGTGCGATGAAGGCCGGCGCGGTCGATTTCATCGAGAAGCCGTTCGAGAAGGCGGTGCTGCTGGCGGCCATCGATGCCGCCTATGCACGTATCGAGGAGCGGGGCGACAAGGAAGCGCGCAGCGGCGAAGCCCAGATCATGCTCGGCAAGCTGACCGCCAGGGAACGCGAGGTCCTCGATGGGCTTGCGCGCGGCTTTCCCAACAAGACGATCGCTTATGACCTGGGCATTTCAGCGCGCACGGTCGAGGTCCACCGGGCCAATCTCATGTCGAAGCTTGGCGTCCGCAATCTTTCGGATGCGCTGCGGATCGCCTTTGCGGCGGGGATGGGAGCCTAGGTACAGTTACCGATATGGCCGGCAAAGCGCGGCGGATATCGTCGAGGCCTGAATCCTGGAGCAGATGAGTCTGATTGCATCAGATCACGCGCTCCCGGCCTTTGTTTTACTGCGATGTCGAAGCCGGCAGATGGTTCGATCTGCGCAGGAATCGCTCCAGGGAGACCGCCATGACCGATCGACCCCAGCAGGCTGCGTTACCGGATCAGCAGATGGCGATGATGCCGCTGTTCTGGCTGTGGGAAATGCCGTTCATCGTCGGAAGCCGCTGCCTGGGGCTGATGATCGACGGCATGGCGATGATGGCGCAGCATCACCATGCGGCCTTTCATGCGGACCATGACCAGTTGATCGTCCCGCCGGAGATCGAGGTCGACAGCGAGCAGTGCCTGTTCGCCTGACGGCGCACCGTCGACCCCGCGCTATGTCTGCGGGGCTTGCTCCACCGCGACACCGAACAGGTCATGCTCGTCGGCATCCTCGATCCGGACCCGGACGATATCGCCCTGCTGGAGCGCACCCGCGTCGCGCAGATGGACCTCGCCGTCGATCTCGGGCGCATCGGCCTTCGACCGTCCTGTCGCGCCGCCCTCGCCATCGACGAGGTCGATGATCACGTCGAGCGTCCGCCCGACCTTCGCCGCGAGCTTGGCGGCCGAGATCGCCGCGGTCTTTTCCATGATCCGGGCGTAGCGCTCTTCCTTGACCTCTTCGGGCACCGCGCCGGGCAGGTCATTGGCGGGCGCGCCCGCGACGGGTTCGAAGCGGAAAGCGCCGACCCGGTCGATCTGCGCTTCGTCGAGCCAGTCGAGCAGATATTGGAAATCGGCCTCGGTCTCGCCGGGGAAGCCGACGACGAAGGTCGACCGCACCGCGATGTCGGGGCAGATCGCGCGCCAGGCGGCGAGCCGTTCGAGCACCTTCGCCTCGTTGGCGGGCCGCTTCATCGCCTTGAGCACGCTGGGCGAGGCATGCTGGAAGGGGATATCGAGATAGGGCAGCACCAGCCCCTCGGCCATCAGCGGGATGACCTGATCGACATGCGGATAGGGATAGACATA
>CAZJXG010000106.1:0-11348 GCA_964549965.1 uncultured Sphingomonas sp.
GGTCGCGATCGGCTCGATCACGCGGGTGATGCCGGGGGTGTTGAGCCCGGCGAGCAGCACCGCCGACTTGACCTGCGCCGAAGCGACAAGAAGCCGGTACTCGATCGGCACCGCCGGGCACAGACCGCGCAGCATCAGCGGCAGCCTGCCGCCGGGGCTGGGCGTCACCTCCGCCCCCATCAGCGACAGCGGCTCGATCACCCGGTTCATCGGCCGCTTCGACAGCGAGGCATCGCCGACGAAGGTGGCGGTGATCGCATGGCTGGCGATCAGCCCCATCAGCAGCCGGGTCGACGTGCCCGAATTGCCCATGTCGAGCGCCGCCACCGGCTGGAGCAGCCCGCCGACGCCGACGCCGTGGATGCGCCAGACATCATCGGCGGCTTCCCTGACAATATGCGCGCCCATGGCGCGCAGCGCCGCCGCCGTCGCCAGGACGTCCTCGCCCGTCAGCAGCCCCTCGACGCGGCTTTCGCCGACCGCCAGCGCCGACAGCATCAGCGAGCGATGCGAGATCGACTTGTCGCCGGGCACGCCCGTGGAACCCCGCAGCGGGCCGGCGGCGGAGAAGGAAGCGGGTCGGGGCGAGGGGCCATGCATAGGCGCGGCTTTTGACAGCGGCCTTCCGCTATGGCAAGGCGCCCGGCGTTTCGGCGATCCATTGACTCGGGCCGCCGCGAAGATTTCACACTTTTCGACTGGAGTTGCTGACCGTGGTGAAACCTGAATGGGGCACCAAGCGGACCTGCCCGAAGTGCGGCACCCGCTTTTATGATCTGGAAAAGGACAATCCCGTCACCTGCATCGAATGCGGGCAGGCGTGGGAGCCCGATCCGGTCCTCAAGTCGAAGCAGCCGCTGCCGTTCGACGCGCCCAAGAAGGAGGCGCCCGAGAAGGTCGTGGATACGGACCTGTCCGACGACGATCTGGACATCGACGAGGACGCCGAGGAGAATCCGGACGACGATGTCGATCTGGGCGGTGACGACGATATCGGCCTGAACACGACCGACGACGACGACGAGAATTGAGGCGATGCGCCGGAATGCCCGACAAGCGGGCGTTCCGGCGCCGCCCGACCCAAAAAGCCGCGCCCGACGCAAAAGCCCTCTTGCGGGGTCTTTCAAGCTGACCTAAAGGGCGCGCTCCGCCGCCGGTCCCACCCGGCGCGCTGCAAAATGGCACGGGGCCGTAGCTCAGCTGGGAGAGCGCTGCAATGGCATTGCAGAGGTCAGGGGTTCGATCCCCCTCGGCTCCACCATTTTCCCTTTTCCAACCCGTGAAGTCCCGCAGGCGACGTGCATACCCTGCCCGCCGGATAGGAACAGTTCGCGGCCATTCCGGGTGCATGGGGTTGTCCGTTCGTTTGTGACGCGGCGTACCGTCATGCAATATCCGGTGCGCTCAGGCGCGGGGCTCCACCTCCGACAGCCAGAGATCCGCCTCGTCAAATGTCCTGAACCCCCGGCAGGATGCAAGCTCCTCCACGGTGCGGGCCACCTGCATGCGGAGCAGGGCCGAGGGAAGGATCATCGCGTTGCGCTGGATCGGATAGCCCTGGCAGATTGTTGCAAACTGCTTGTTGGTCTCGACCACCTCCGGGATCTGGGCTGGCCAGTCCCGGAAATCATCGAGCAGGGTAAAGGACCGGCCGCCGACCGCAGCACCGTCGAGCGCCGCGCGAAGCTGCGACAAGGCCGTCTTCGCGTTTTCCACCGACCAGAAGCCGCGATAGCGCGCCTGAAGGCGCCGCCGGGCCGGATCAAAGCTGAAATCGATCATGAGCCTGCCCCCTCCTTCGCGAGCCTCGCCGACCATGACTATGCCGCCTTTAGCACCGATGGGCGTGGCTGTCCCGCCCGCCAGATGCGAATGATTCGCGGTTATGCCGGGTGCATGGGGTTGTTCGTTCGTTTTCCTGTTTTTTGCGCTCAGCGGGGACGACAGCCGGCAGCGGAGGCGGCGGGCGCGAGCGCAATCGCGAACGGGCCGCATCGGCCGATCCGGGAAGCTTTCTCTCCTATATCCGGTCATGAGAAGGAGGCGCCAGGCGCCGCAGCCATTCCAGCCCGGCAAATCCTACACGTCAAGACATATCGGGAACATCCTAACGACCCGCCGGTGTGGCGGACTCCGGCAAGGGGGTGGGGCCGGGTACACAGTCGCCGACCCCGCTCGCAATCAGAGCTGTCGCCCTATTGCTGCCATGCCCAAGGGCGCGATTTACGTCACGTCATAATAACAAAAATGACGTGGGAGGGAGCCTTTTCGCGAACCAGGATTGACCGCCAAAATATCTTCCTGATCGATCGATTGCACTGAACTGTAGAGTTAAAGTTCTATGCTCGAAATTAGTTTTGCCCAGCTCCCGCAACCTCTTGTTATTTTGGATTTCCTCCTTAGGAAGTGGGCCGGCTCCAGATTGGGGAATCAGGGGGAGCTATCTGAATTTCCAGCCTGAAAATGCCGCGCAGCTTCTTGCCGCATTTTTGGCGTCTGCATCATTTCACATAAGTAACGGGGGTAGAGATGGCTAATAACGGCAATGGTAACGGTCAGGTTGTGGTATCTGGCGGTTCAGGCAGCACCACGGTTCAGGCGACCGCCACGTCGACCAAGATCAACGGCGGGGATGGCAACGATCTGATCATCGGCGGCGGCCAGGTCGACGATATTCGTGCTGGCAATGGCAATGACACCATCGACGGTGGAGCCGGCAACGACATCATTTTTGGCAATGACGGCTACGACGTCGCGAAGATCCGCGATCTGAGCACGCTGTCGATCGCCCAGGGCCAGGGTGGTGCGCTGATCGCCACCAGTTCCGATGGCGTCGACACGCTGAAGCATGTCGAGGCGATCTCCGACGGCACCAACACCTATATCGTCGGCCAGAACAACGGCGTCTATGGGCTGGGAAGCACCGCCGCGACGACCGAGAACGGCGCCGTGACCTTCAATGCCTTCGCCGCGGCCTTCGACGTGGAGGATGATGCCTTTTCGATCATCAGCGCCACCAACAGCGTCGCGGGCGCCTCGGTCAGCTTCACCGCAAGCGGTTCGCTGACCTATACACCAGGCGCGTTGTTCGATCATCTCGCGGTCGGCGCGACCGCGACCGACACTTTCAGCTACACGGCCAGGGACGCGGCGGGCAACAGCACGACGCAGACCGTCACCGTCACGCTCACCGGCACCAACGACGCGCCGGTCATCAGCGGCGGTGCGACCAGCGGCGCGGTAGGCGAAGACGGCACGCTGAGCGCCAGCGGTAGCCTGACCGCGACCGATGTCGACAATGGCGATGCGCTGTCGTGGAGCGTACAGGGCGGCGGGGACGGGGCCTATGGCTCGTTGTCGATCAACGACTCGGGCAGCTGGACCTATGCGCTGGCCAACGGATCGAGCGCCGTTCAGGCGCTGGCCGCCGGCCAGCAGGCCTCGGACAGCTTCACTGTCAAGGTCAGCGACGGCCATGGCGGCATCGACACCGAGGTGGTCAACGTCACGATCGCCGGCGCCAACGATGCGCCCACGATCACTGGCGGCGCCACCACCGGTACAGTGAGCGAGGACGATGTCCTGACCGCCACCGGCACGCTGTCCGCTACCGATGTCGACAATGGCGCGACGCTGTCGTGGAGCGTACAGGGCGATCCCAGCGGCCATTATGGCTCACTCGCCGTCGATGCATCGGGCGGCTGGACCTACACGCTCGACAATGATTCGACCGCCGTTCAGGATCTCAACAATGGCGACAGCGTCACCGACACCTTCACCCTCGAGGTCAGCGACGGCAGCGGCGGCATCGACACGCAGGCGATCACCGTCACGATTGGCGGCGAAAACGATGCACCAGAGGTTGTTGATGTCATCGGGACGCGCACACTCACCTTCGATGGGTTGAACGGGCCTTTCACCAGCTACCAAGGCTTCAACTTCAGTGCGTCCGGATCCTTCTATTACGGGTCGCCCAACTGGTACGCCGTCGGCGACGATGTCTTCAATGGCTGGTCCGGCAAGGTCTCGACCATGACGAAGGGGGATGGCTCGGACTTCTCGATCGACGGGCTCGAAATCTGGAACATGAGTGGCGTTGGAACGGTCCAGTTCATCGGCCTGAATAATGGCAGCACTATCTACTCCCAGAATTACAGCGTCACTGGTTCGCCCACCGATACCGAGCTGAACTTCGCCAATATCGACGAATTCCGCATCGTCGTCACCCAGGGCGCCTATAGCGGCAACGGCGTCGATAACACCGGCTGGTGGTGGGTGGACAACGTTTCCGTCGTCGGCTGAGCCAGCTGGCACCGCTTGCGCAAAAGGACGGCCCGGCCAAGGCCGGTCCGTCCCGCGCCAGGATGTGGTGATCAGAAATTTCGGGGACGGGTCGCTAGGGCGGCGCTATGGTCAGCGCCCCGGCGTCCGGCACCCGCACCGCCCGTTTCGGGCGGCGCGGGCCGCGGCAGGCTATTCGAGATAGTGCGCGCGCAACGTGGCGACGTCCTTCGCCGTCACGCCGATTTCCTGGTCCAGATAGGCGTCCACCGATCCCCAGCGCGTCTCGATCTCACGGAACGCATGGGTCAGGAAGGCCGTGCCGTCCGGGTCCTTCAGCGGTTGCGGACGGGCCGCTTCGGGGTTCTGCTGATATTTGGCGAAGAACATCGCGACGGGATTGTTCGCCTGCGCGACGGTATCGATCTTCGGCATTTCCCATTCGGGCCGGCGGTAGCGCGTCGACAGATGATAGTCGGCGATGATCACGTCGCGCGGCACCCCCAGCGCCGACAGGACGATCGCCGTGACGAAGCCGGTACGATCCTGCCCGGCCGAGCAATTATAGGCGACGGCCCCCTTTCGGCCGAGCAGATCCTGAAACACGAGCCGCAATTGCGGCGCGAGCAGCGCCGGCATGCGGCGATAGACGGTTTCGCCATTGCCGACGGGGCGGCCGGAGGACAAGGCCGCCATCGAATAGCCCACCGCCTCATAGGGCACGCCTTCGATCCGGCTGGGCGCGAGGACGCGCTCCTCGCTGGAGCGGAGATCGACGAGGCGCGCCAGTTTCAGCGCCCGGATCTGATCGAGATCGGCCGGGGTCAGCAGCGGCTGGCCACCCGACCGGTAGACCAGCCCCCAGCGGACATGCTTGCCACCAGCGGCCGGATATCCGCCGATATCGCGGAAATTGGAGCCCTGCTGCAGCGGCACGAGCCGTTCGGCGATACGCGCCGTCGCCCCGGACGTGCGATCCTTCAACAATACATAAGCGCGCTGACCGGGCGCGACCTTGACCGTTTCGGTGCCGTCGCGGTCCGCCGCGGAGACCAGGGTCGCCTTGCCGGGTGTCGCCGCGGGATCGTCCGAGACAAAGACATCGACCGGATCGGAGCCGGCCCAGCTGATGGTCAGCGCATCGGGCGCGGTGCGCGTCACCGCCGGTGCTTCGATCGCGCCGGCATGCGCCGCCCCCGCGAGCAGCAGCGACACCAAGGATATCATGAATTCTTGCTTCATCGGATCTTCCCTTCGATGGCCGGGCGGCCCTGGATCAGTTCGCGGGAGGCGATGGCGGATGACACATCGGCATCGCCTCCCCCGAATATGTCAGAAGCGGATATTGAACTCCGCACCGATGGTGCGCTGCTCGTTGAAGAAGCCGCCCTGGCCGGACGTCGGGCTGACCGTCGTGTAGCGGAGGTGCTGCTCGTTGAAGAGATTGCGCGCCCAGATGGCGAAGGTGACGGTCGCATCGCTGCCGCCCATGGCGATGTCGCCGACCGCAACTCTGCCGTTGACCACGAACGCCTTGTCCGTCTTCGGCTGGAGGATATTCGTCGGATTGCCCGGCCCGACATAGCGGGGGTCGGCAGCGGTCGAATAATAGCCATTGTCGTAATTGCCGTCGACATGCGCCCGGATGGTGAAACCATCGAGCGGCAGTTCATAGTCGATCGCGCCACTGGCCGAATGCTCGGGCGTGTAGGTCTGGTATACCGGCACCGCCAGCGTACTGATGACGCCCGCCGCATTGGGATAGGGGTTCACCGCCGCCGGAATGCGGACATATTGATAGGCATAGGACGCCGAGAGCGTCAGCCCCTGCACCGGATTGACGGTCAGTTCCGCCTCGATGCCGTGCAGGCCGCCCGTACCGGGAGCATTGACCGTCGACAGGGTGGTGCGCGTCGTGCGGACGCCGCCGGCCTCGAAGGGGCGGATGAAGTCGACCTGGATATTCTTGTAACTGCCGGCATAGGCCGCGATGTTGAAGCGCGCATGATGGTCGAAAAATTCGGTCTTCGCGCCGATTTCGAAGATCGACACTGATTCCGGATCGAACGGATCATATTGCTGGCTGCGCGCATTGGCGCCGCCCGACCTGTAGCCGGTGGACCATTTGCCATAGACATGGACGTCGCGGCTGAGATCGACCGCGATGTTGACCATCGGATCGACCCGCGACCAGCTTGCGTCGAGGCCGATTTCGCCGACCACGCCGGCGCGGGTGACCGGCAGCGCATTGTTGACGATTTCCAGCGCGCCCTTCTTGCTGTCGCGCGTCCAGCGCAGGCCGCCGGTGAGGTGCACCGCATCGTTGATGATCGCGGGCGTCCAGGTCGCCTGGCCGAAGGCGCCGATGCTCCGCGTCGTGACATGACTGGCGCGATCGATCGGCTGGGTCGCCGGGTCGATCAAGACGGCGGTGAAGGTCGATCCGGCTGCGTCGGTGAAGCTGTTGGTGTTGAAGGCCTGCGCGTTATCCGACACATGCTCGCGATAATAGAGCGCGCCGGCGACGAACTTCACCCGGCCGACATCGCCGATCGCCTCGAACTCCTGGCTCCATTGATTCTGGTCGAACAGCGCAAGGCTGTCGCGGGCGAACTGGAAGCCGGTGAAGCCCCTGGGGGCGAGCACGGCAGGGGTGGTCGACATCGAGGTCGAGGCCGAACCATTGTCGAACTGGGTCTGGTGCAGCTTGCGGTAGGAGGTGATCGACTTGAGCGTGATCTGCGGCACCGCTTCCCATTCGAGGGTGAGGCGATGGCCCTCTACATTGCCGACGCTGGGCCGCTGCGGCACGCCGACATTGGCGGTGCGAACCCGATCCGGCTGTACGGTCGCGGCGGCGGCCCGGATGTTGGTGCCCGGCGCGACCAGGTTCAGATATTGCGCGGTCGATTCGTCCTTCGAGATATCGAAGCTGTAATCCGCGCTGAAATCGACCGAGGGCTTCCAGAAGGCCTCCACATGCAGGCCGCGCTTGTCATAGCGGTTGAAGCCTTCGGAACCCGCCAGCGGGTTCTTCACCAGAGGATCGCGATGGGCGATGACGCCGTCGATCTTCAGCGCAATATTGTTGAAAGCCGGCAGGTCAACATGGACCTCAGCCTTGTAGCTGCCGAAATTGCCGATGCCGCCGGTACCGTTGACATGGAATTCGCCGGACGGTTTCTTCGTCACGATATTGACCGCGCCGCCTTCGGTATTGCGGCCGAACAGCGTGCCCTGCGGGCCTTTGAGCACTTCGATATTCGCGATGTCGAACAGCGCGGTGCCGAGACCCTGGGCGCGGCCGAGATAGACGCCGTCGACATAGACGCCGACACCCTGATCGCGCGCCGGCTGATTCGCGTCGGACAGGACGCCGATGCCGCGAATGTTCACGATCAGCGCCGAATTGCGCGAATAGAAGGGTGCGATCTTCAGCGAGGGGATAGCGCCATCACCCAGATCGAGCAGCGAGGTGACATGGCGATTGACCAGATCATCGCCGCGCATCACCGAGATGGAAATCGGCGTCGCCTGAAGATTTTCGGGCCGCTTCTGCGCGGTGACGATGATTTCGCCCAGCCCGCCTTCATCGAGCGGGGCCGTCGAGGCAGCATCGGCGGCGAGGGCCGGCATGGCATGGAACGCAACGAACATGAAGGCGGAGGCCGTTGCGGCCATCCGACGGCGGATGCTGATCATGATTTTCCCCTGGGCAACCAGCCGCTAATGGCTGGTCTTGCAGGCGACCTACGGCTTCAATGTTTCAGATAGGCCAAGTATAAGTTACCGATCAGCGGCGTATTTATTTAAGGATTTACGCGAATTTCGCGCGACTGATATTTCAGAATTTCAGGCGATATCCGACCGGATTGCGGATCTATTCTGATATCGTCTCTCAATCTCACGAGCGCAGCACGAAATCGAAGGCGCCGCACCCCAATATGGAAAAGGGGGCACGGTCGCCCGCGCCCCCTTCCCTGTCTGCGTCCGCCGGCCGGCGGGCCGGCGCATGTGTCAGAGGCCGACGATGCCGCCGTCATTCTTCGTGATGACGACCGTCGCCGAGCGGGGCCGTGCGGTGGCCGTGCCGCCGGCCTGGGTCGCCGGCCAGCTGCTCTGCAGCGTTGTCAGGCTGCCGTCCTCGCCGGGATGCTGGATGTTGACGAACAGGGTGCGGCCGTCCGGCGTCGAATCGACGCCGGTAATTTCGCAGCCCTTCGGGCCGACCAGGAAGCGCTTCAGCAGGGTCGGCGTCGCCGCCTTGCCCACGAAGGTGGCCTGGGTCCGCGTGCTGCCGTCGGCGCCGGTATTGGTGATCGTCTTCGCGGCGCCGTCGCCGACGCGACCGGGGATCGCGACCAGCATCTGATTGTTGGTCTTGTCGGTGAAGGCGCCGTCATCGGTCTGGATCCAGAGGATCGGATTGACGAGGCCCGATGCGTTCTGCGGACGGCCGAACCAGAGGCCGTCGGGGCTGGAGAAATCATTGGTCGCATCGAGGCCCGAGATGTTGACATTGGCCGGATCGGCCTCCGCCGAATCCGCCCCGAACAGATAGATGTCCCAGGTGAAGCTGGTGGCTTCCGAATTGTCGCCGGCTTCCTTGAGGCGAAGGATATGGCCGTTCGGATTGCCACGCTGGGCGGTGCCCGACCGGGTATCATTATAGTGGCGCGGATTGGCCGCGTCGGTGCCGCTGAGCGGACGCAGCGTGGCATTGTTGTTGGTGAGGGTGAGATACATCTCCCCGGTCACAGGGTTGACCGCAGTCCATTCCGGCCGGTCCATCCGGGTCGCGCCCAGCACGTCGCCGGCGAGGCGCGCATGGACGAGCACATCGGCCTGGTCGGCGAAGGCATAGCTGGGGTTCGACGCGGTCAGCCCGTTCTGCCCGAAGACCAGCGGCAGCCAGGTGCCGGTGCCGTCGGCGGCGAAGCGGGCGACATAGAGGGTGCCGGCATCGAGATATTTGTCGCCGATCGCGAGGCGATCCGCCGCGCTGCCGTCCGCCGCGGCCCAGGGCTGGGCCGAGACGAATTTGTAGAGATATTCGCCGCGCGCATCATCGCCCATGTAGAAGGCCGGCTTGCGGCCGACGACGACGTTCGACGGCCAGCAGCCTTCGTGGCCGAAGCGGCCCAGCGCGGTGCGCTTGCGCGGTGCCTTGGTCGGATCATAGGGATCGAGCTCGACCACCCAGCCGAACTGGTTCGGCTCGTTGCGGAAATCGGCGGTGGCGGAGGCGCCGCTCGCGCTGGCGTTCCACCGGGCATAGGCGGTGTTCGCGGCATCGGCGGGAACGACGCTCGCCCAGCCATAGGCGCCGCTCGCCCCTTCGGAAATGCCATAGCGGTTGAGCGCGACGACGCTCTTGCTGGTGGCACCGCCGCGCACGGCATTGTCGCCGGCCGCGCGCCGGAAATAGCCCGCCCAATTCTCTTCGCAGGTCAGGTTGGTGCCCCAGAAGGTGAAGCCGTTGGCGCAATTGTTGATCGTGCCGCGGCCATCGGTGCCCGCGGTCGAGAAGCGCGTGCTCATCAGCGCATTGCCGCGCGCCGGACCGTTGATCGTCACCGGCGTCAGCGGCGTGATGCGGCGATTGAGCGTCGACGTGGTGGAGTAGGTCCAGCCGCCGGTGCCGCGCGTCGCCTCGATCACGCTGAGGCCGTGCGCCTCCATCTCCTTGAGCGCCTCCGCCTCCGGGCGGACGCCGCCGGTCGAGGTCGGGCCATTGGCGTGGAGATAGACCTGGGTGATGTTCTCATGGTTCATCACCAGCAGGCCGCGCGTGCTGCTGTTATCGTCGCGCGCATTGCCGCTGGCGGCGAGGCCATAATAATAGAGCGCGTCATGATGATCGCCGGCGCGCTTCGCGAAGCTCGTATCGGTGCCGTTATTGGCGAAGGCGGGCGTAGCCGCATCGATCGGATCGCCGAGCCGGTAGAGGACCGACACGCTATAGCCTTCGGGCACCTTGACGAGATCGTCGAAGCCCTTCGGCACCGACGTGAAGCCCAGCACGGCGGGCGTGACGGTGATCGTGGTCTGCGCGGTCGCCACCTTGCCCTTGCTGTCGGTCGCCTTGTATTCGAACACCAGCGGGGTCGAGGCCGACACTGCCGGGGCGATGAAGCTGGCATTGTTGGTGTTCGCGTTGCTGAGCGTCACCGACGTTCCCGAAACCTGCGTCCAGCTGACCGTCACTTCCTGCTTGTCGGTGGCGGTGCCGCTGAGCGTGACGAAGCGGCCGGCACTGATCGTGGCATTGGCACCGGCCGTTACCACCGGCGCCTTGTTATCGTCGCCGCAGGCCGACAGCAGCATGCCGCCCATCGTTGCCGCAGCGATCGCGGACACGCCGCCGAACAGCGTCTGGCGGCGCGAATAACGCTCCGCGACGATGCTCTCGAGCGTGGGATTATCGGTCGGATTGCAGTCGACGAGGCCGTCGGTATAGCCGTCGCGGGCGATCTCGGTCATGGCGTGGGGTCCCCTTGGGTTGAAGGGGACTGGCTAGCGGCAGCATGCGAAGGATTTGTGCCGGGTCGCTTACCGGACAATGAAGCCTGCATGACGGGATCGTGACGTATCGACCGGGATGTCGATAGCGGCCATGCTGTCTCGTCATCACAACAAGTGCGCGCGATCCGATTCCGATGATGCTATAGCGCCGCCTTGACCTTCGGGAGGGACGGCGCAGGATGAAGGCAAGCGATATGCGCCACGCGGTATCCCTACGGCATGCTCTATTTTCCATTCCCCTGCTGGCAGCGGCGCCCGTCTGTGCCCAGGCCGCCGAGGAGGGCGCCGAGCGGCTGGGCGACATCGTCGTCACCGCGCAGAAGCGCCCGGAGAATCTCCGCGACATCCCGATCGCGATCACCGCGATCCCGGCCGAGCGGCTCGACCGTCAGGCCGTCACCAACACCGCCGACCTCGCCCGCTATGTGCCCGGGCTGCTGATCGGCAAGAGCCTGTTCGCGGGCCAGACCTATTTCCGCGGGATCGGCCAGGGCCTCACCATTCCAGGCGGCGAGGCGCCGATCGCCACCTATATCGACGGC
>CAZJXG010000107.1:0-11246 GCA_964549965.1 uncultured Sphingomonas sp.
CGTGTTTCCGGCGATCGACGTGGGCAAGTCGCTCAGCCGCGTGATGAGCGACATCGTTACCCCCGAACATCAGCAGGCCGCGCAGATCCTGCGCCGGCTGTGGGCGGTCTATGAGGAGAATCGGGATCTGATCCTGATGGGCGCCTATCGCAGCGGCAGCGACCCGATCGTCGATGTCGCGATCGCGCGGCACGATCATATCCTGGAATTCATCAGCCAGGGCCAGAAGGACCGGGTCGACTATGCCGAATCGGTTCAAGCGCTGCTTGAGGCGTTCGGCGGATGAAGGCGCTGGTCAAGAAGCGGGCGCGGATCACGCGCGTGCGCGCCGCGCAGCACCTGCTCGCCGCCTCGGTCGCGGCCAGCGCCGAGGCGCAGGTGATCTCGCTGGAGACCAATGCCGCGAAGCTCGCGACGCTGCGCGACAGCCTGACCCTGCCGATGGGCGCATCGAGCGGCGCCATCCTGCAGAACCGGGGCACGCTGGCACAGCGGCTCGACCATGCCCGCCACGGCCTGAACGATGCGATCGTTTCGGCGAAGGCCACCGCCGAGCGGAAGGTGGCGGAGCGGCTGGAAGCGCGGCAACGCCAGGAAAGCGCCGCCAAGCTGGACGCGCGGGCGGTGCAGGCGCTGCAGGACTGGACCGAGGCGCGCATGGCCGCCGCCTTCCGCCCGAAGAATTCGAAAAACCCAGAGCAAGGGGAAGACTGACATGGCCGTTGCCGCGCTCTCGACATCAGCGACACCGCTGACCGCCAGCCCAGCCGCGACACCGCCGGCCGCGACCGGCCCGTCCGGCAGCGCCGCGACCGGCAAGGCCGCGCCGGCCTTCGCGCAGCTCGTCGCGGAGGCCAAGTCGGACGACAAGGCCGGGCAGAAGCCCAATCCGGAAGCCGGGGGCGAGCCCGATGCGGATGCGGCCGCCGCGGCGGTCGAGAGCGGCGTCGCCACCGCGTCCGAGGGCGAGGCAAAGGACAGGCCGGCCGATCAGCCGATCGACCTGCTCGCCGAGATCGAGGCGATGGTTGCCGCCGCCGGCCAGATCGGCATCGCCGCGCCGAGCCCCGCCCAGGCGGTTGCGACCCCGGCAAGCGCGACCCCCGAGACCGGCACCGAAACCACAGCGCCGCTGACGACCGATGCGCCGACGACGATACGGCCTGCGACGACAGCTGTCGCCCCGCCGACCGTCGCCCTGCCCGCCGCGATCCGCAACGCGGCTGCCCCATCGGCGCCGGCAACGGAGCTGCCCGCCACGGCGGCGGGCGCCGATCCTGTGCCGGGCGCCGCGCCGCCGCAAGCGGAGACCAATGCCGCCAGCCCGATCCTCGCCGACGCGGCTGTCCCGACCGACGCCGCCCCCGCCAAGGCCCCGCGCGGCAATATCACGGCGCTGCTCGCCTCCCTGAAATCGGCCTTCGTGCCGGGCCGCGCACCTGCGGCGGACACGCCCGCCGACCCCGCCGCGGATGGCGCCATCGCCGCGCCGACGACCAGCCCTTCTGCTGCGCTGCCGACGACATCCGCCGCCGCGCCCATCACCGCTGCTCCCGTGATCCTGCCGACCGAAGCGGTCATCGCGGAGCCCGCTGTGCCGGTGAAAGGCGGGAAACCGACCAGGACGCAAGCCGCCGCCGCTGTCGCCGTCGCGAAGACCGATGCCGCCGTGCCGCAGCCGGCCACCCTCCGCGCGTCGGCCGATGCCGCGCTCCAGCCCACCGAGGCGCGCCGCCCCGCCGCCGCTGACGGCACCGTGCCAGCCGACGCCGCGCCCGCGACGGCAGCTCCAGCCGCACCCGGGACGACGCCCGCGCCGCCGGTCGATGCCGCGCTGGCGGGCGTCAGGCCGAACCAGCCCGACAGCATCGCGGCAACCGACATCGCCGCGAACGGCATCGTCAACCAGGCCGAGATGGCGGTCGACCGTCATCTGGACCTTGCCCGCGACAGCCAGTGGCTCGACCGGCTCGCGCGCGACATCAGCCAGGCCGCGACCCAGGAAGGCCATCTCAAATTCCGCCTCAACCCCGAGCGTCTGGGCGCCTTGACGGTGGAGATCGCCAACAGCGCCGCCGGCACCGCGATCAAGCTCACCACCGAGACCGATCAGGCCCGCGCCATCATCGCCGATGCCCAGCCGAGGCTCATCGCCGAGGTGCGCGCGCAGGGCCTGCGGGTCGCCGAAACGCATGTCGAACTGAACAACCAGCAAGGCAATAGCGGCTCCGCCTTCGCGCAGAGCCAGCAGGGCCAGACGCAACAACAGCGCCAGTCGTCAGCAGATCATCAACCTTTTGGTCGTACACAGGCCACGAGTCGCGACGATGCCGGTGATTCGGCATCCAGCGAAGATGGCGAACTCTACGCCTGATCATGGGACTTGAACGATGAGTGCAGCAGCAGCTCCCGCCGCGGAGGCGCCCAAGAAGAAGGGTAAGATGAAGGGCATCCTGATGATGCTCGTCATGGCGATCGTCTTTGCCGGCGGCGGCGTCGGTGCCGGCCTATATGCCGCGGGTGCCGGCCTGGCCGGCGGCGCGCACAAGGCAGAGGCGCCGGAAGATCCGAACATGCCGAAGCTGGTGAAGAAAGAGGGCGCCGAGGAGCATGGCTCCGCCGGCGACAAGAAGACCCTGCCGATGGGGTTCGAGGTCGAGAAGTCGCCCGATCCGACCAAATACAAGGCGAGCTATTACACCTTCGAGCAGCCCTTCACCGCCAATCTGCGCGATTCGGACGGCTTCACCCAGATCGGCCTCGGTGCGTCGACCTTCTACGACCAGAAGGTGCTCGACAATCTGAAGGAGAATGAGCTGCCGATCCGTTCGGCGATCCTGATGGAGATGGCGCAGCAGGACAGCTTCACCATCTCCACGCCCGAAGGGAAGCTGCAGCTGCAGAAAGCCCTGAAGGACGCGATCAACGAGACGCTGAAGCAGCGCACCGGCTTCGGCGGGATCGACAATGTCTACTTCACCACGATGGTGGTGCAGTAAGGGCGTGCCATAAATTGGCCCATGCCGGCCTGCAAACGGCACCGCTCTGCGCTTCCGGTGCTCACGTACTGTAAATACGCTGCGCTCCGGTTCTCGATCGGCACCATTTTCGGCTCGGCCTGAACCAATTTATGGCACGCCCCGTGCGCCTCAAATCGAAAAAAGCGGCCTGGATTTCCGGGCCGTTTTCTATTCAGGCGGCCCAGGCTGAGACATCCTCCTCCTGCCCGATCAACGCGAGGCCGTGGGCGATCGAGGTGAGTTCGCCGCCGCTTTCGATCCGGTCCTCGCCGAAGCGATCGGTGAAGATCCGCCGGATGCGGGGCACGAGCGAGGTGCCGCCGGTGAGGAAGATGCGATCGATCCCCGCCGCCGATATCGCCGCACTGGCCAGCGCGCGATCGACGGCCTTCTCCATCTGCGCGACGTCATCGGCGATCCATGACTCGAACGCGGCGCGGCTGACGTCGGCCTCGATCGTCAGCCCCCCGCCCTCGAAGCGGAACGGCGCCACCTCAGCCGTCGACAAAGCGCGCTTGGTCTGCGCCACCGCCTCGTAGAGCGGATATCCCAGTTCGCCCTCGATCACCGCGATCATCCGCGCGATCGCATCGCCATCCACGGCGGCGCGGCGCAGGCGCTCGAGCTCGGCCAGGGTTCGCGGGTTGCGCATGAGCGCGAGGCGCGACCAGTCGGCGAAGTCGCTGAACCAGTTGCGCGGGATTTCGAGCAGCTTGTCGAACGAGCGATAGTCGCCGCCCTTGCCGAGCATCGGCAGGACCAGTCTGTCGAGCAGGCGATAGTCGAGCCGGTCGCCGGCGATCCCGACACCGGCATGGCCCAGCGGCACGCAGCGCGGCGCGTCTCCCCGCGCCCCGATCCGGACGACCGAGAAATCGCTGGTGCCCCCGCCGAAATCGGCGACGAGGATGGTCGCCGGCTCCTCAAGGCGCGCGGCATAGCTATAGGCCGCGCCGAGCGGTTCATAGACATAGTGGATGTCGGCGCCAAAGCCGGCGAACATCGCATCGTAGCGCGTGCGGGCCAGCGCCTCGTCCGGACGGCTGCCGGCATATTCCACCGGTCGCCCGACGACGATGCGGGATGGCCGATCGTCGAGCGCCCCCCCGGTATGGGCGACCATGCGATCGAGGAAGATGCGGCCGAGATCCTCGAAGCGGAAGCGCCTGCCGAAGATCGTCGCCTGTTCGAAGCTCGGGCTGGCGGCGACAGTCTTGAACGACTGGAGGAACCGGCTGTCGGTCGGATATTCGAGATATTCGTCGATCGCCCATGGGCCGGCTTCAGAGGCCAGCCCGCCCTTGACCGCATCGTCATGCCAGAAGCACAGCGCCGACCGGAAGATCGGCGCGATGCCACCCGGCGCGGCGAATTCGAGCAGATCGGAGCCGCCGCCATGGCCGAGAGCCACGACACTGTTCGTCGTACCGAAATCGAGGCCGATCGATCCGCGCGCCACCTGATGCCTTCCTGAAGGATGGGCCGGCCCCTCTGCCGAGGCCCGCCGGAAATCGCAACCGCTTTCGGTCTTCCAGCGGGTCGCGGAACGTCCGGTCGTGCACGCTCGTTAAGCGCGAACCCAAGGCAGGAGATCAACATGGCCGATATCAACAAGGACGAGCGCGTCGTCGTCGAGAAGAGCAGCATGAACATAGGCGGCATCATCGCGGCGATCGCGCTGCTGCTGCTGGTTCTCGGCATCCTGAAATTCATGGGCGTTTCGCCGATCTGAGGCCAACATGACCGCGCGCAGATGGTCGCAGGACATATCCAGGAATTCCAACGCGCTGACGCTCGACCGCGGCGTGTTCGCGCTCAAGGACCCTGTGGCCATCGCGCGGTCGCTGAAGGAATCGGCCGAGCATAGCCAGCGCAGGCGGACCACGCCTTTCCGCTCGGCCATGTCGATGCTGACCTTCTACATCAACCGCGCGGGCGCCGACCTGCCGGACAGGCAGAAGATGATATTGGAGGCGGCGAAGGACGAACTGCGCAAGGCGTTCGGGAAGGACAGGCCGTAGATCAGGCCGCCGTCAGCGAGCCCGCCGCCTCGCGGGCACGCTCCGTCAGCCAGGGCGTGATCCGCCGCAGCGCCTCGACAACCAGATCGGTTGAGACGGCGAAGCTGAACCTTATGAAATTATGGCCGTCGACCGGATCGAAATCGATGCCGGGCGCGATCGCCACGCCGGTATCGAGCAGCAGCCGCTGGCAAAAGGCCATGCTGTCGTCGGTCAGGTGGCGGACATCGGCATAGATGTAGAAGGCGCCATCGGGCGGCGCGATGCGGCCCAGGCCCAGGCGGGGGAGCGCTTCGAGCAATAGCGCCCGGTTGCGCGCATAGGTTTCGACATGCCCGTTCAGCTCGTCCTGGCAATCGAAGGCAACCAGGCCGGCATGTTGGGCGAGCGACGGCGGGGTGAGGAAGAGATTGCCCATGCGGGCCCGCGCCGCATCGATCAGGTCGGGCGGCACCAGCAACCATCCCAGCCGCCAGCCCGCCATGCTGAAATATTTCGAGAAGCTGTTGATGATTAGCGCGTCGGGCGCGTCCTCGATCAGCGAGCGCGTCGCCATGCCATAGCTGAGGCCGTGATAGATTTCATCGGAGATGATGTGGATGCCGCGCTCCCGACAGACCGCCGCGATGGCGCTAGCTTCCTCCGGCGCGATGATCGTCCCCGTCGGGTTGGCGGGCGACGAGATGATCACACCGCGCGGCGGCGGATCGAGCGCGGCGAGCGCCGCCGCAGTGATCTGGAAGCGCTGCTCGGGTCCGCAAGCGAGTTCGACCGGATCGAGGTACAGCGCCCTGATCGTATTGCGATAAGCGACATAGCCGGGCCGGGCGAACGCCACGCGATCGCCCGGCTCGAACAGGCAGGACAGCGCCAGAACGAGCGCCGGGGAGGCACCGCAGGTGAGGATGATCCGCTCGGGATCGACATCCACGCCATGCCGTTCGCGATACAGGCCGGCGATGCGCGCCTTCAGGGCATTGCTTTCCCAATAGCCCATCGCATCGGTATCGAGCACATGGCGGGCGGCGGCGATGGCGGCGGTCGGAGCGCCCGTCGACGGCTGCCCGAACTCCATATGGATGACCGAGCGGCCTTCCTCACGCAGCCGGTGCGCGATGCGGCTGATCGCGATGGCATGAAATGGCTCGATCTTCGCAACCATGGATATCGCCTTCCCGGATAGTCCGGGCTCCCCCGTTCAGCTTGCAGGCGACGAAGCCCCCGACGATCGCCGGGGGCTGCTTGTCGATTCAGGCGGTGAACGCCGCGTGGATCATGAGATCGATCTCGTCGGCGATGGCGGGAACCCCATAGCCCAGGCCGAAATCGCTCCGCTTGATCGAGGCCTTGGCGGTGAAGCCGAGATTGGCCTTCTTGCTCATCGGGTTGGTCCCGGCGCCGAAGAATTTCGCATCGAGCGTCACCGGCTTCGTCACGCCCTTGATCGTGAGATTGCCGGTGATCCTGGCCGTTTCACCGCTGACCTGCACCGCCGTGGAGGTGAAGCTCGCCGTCGGGAATTTCGCGACATCGAAGAAGTCGGTGCCCGAAAGATGCTTGGTGAAAGCAGCCGAGGTCGTGCTCATCTCGGCGATGTTGAAGGTGACATCCACCTTCGCGGCGGCGGGTTTAGCGGGATCGAGGACCAGGGTGCCGCCACTTGATCCGAACGCGCCGGTCAATGGCGTGATGCCCAGATGATTGACCGTCCACACCACCTGGGTGTGGTTGTTATCGATCTTGTAGGTGCCGGCGGTGACGCGACTCGCATCGGCCGCCCCCGGCATCTGCGCAATCGTGGGAACGGCGGCGAGCGCGATCGCAGCTGCAGCGAAGGTGATGATTCTGGCTGTGGGCATGGATGTCTCCTCTGGCAGATTTCCCCCGCTTAAGGAGGGGATACAGCCAAAAGCCCGCGACCTCCAGCGCTGGCATGACGATGGCGGGGCGGTGTCGAGGCGCCGCCCCTTCGCCCTGTCAGATGTGGATCGGCTTGCCGTTCACCGCCATCGCGGCTTCCTTGATCGCTTCCGAATGGGTCGGATGGGCGTGGCAGGTATAGGCGATGTCCTCGCTGGTCGCGCCGAACTCCATCGCCTGCACCGCCTGGGCGATCATCGTGCCGGCGACCGACGCGATGATGTGGACACCCAGCACCTTGTCGGTCTTCGCGTCGGCGATGACCTTCACGAAGCCGTCGGGCTCATGGTTGGTCTTGGCGCGGCTGTTCGCCATCATCGGGAATTTGCCGACCTTCACCCCATTTGCGCCTTCTGGGCCACGCGCCCTCGCCTCTTCCTCGGTCAGGCCGATGCCGGCGATCTCGGGCATGGTGTAGACCACGCCAGGGATCAGATCATGATTCACGATACCGGTCAGCCCCGCGATATTCTCGGCTACCGCGATGCCCTCATCCTCGGCCTTGTGTGCCAGCATCGGGCCGGGCACGACATCGCCGACCGCCCAGATGCCGGGAATGGCGGTGCGGAAATCATGATCGATCTCGATCTGGCCACGCTTGTTGGTGGTGAGGCCCGCCAGTTCGAGCGCGAGGCCATCGGTGTTGGGCCGCCGGCCGATCGAGACCAGCACGGCGTCGGCCTCCAGCGTCTCGGCGGCGCCGCCCGCGGCGGGCTCGACCGTGACGGTCGCCTTGCCGCCCTTGACGGTGACGCCCGTGACCTTGGTGGACAGCTTGAGCTCCAGGCCCTGCTTCTTGAAGATCTTCGCGGCTTCCTTGCGGATTTCGCCGTCCATGCCCGGCAGCAGCTGATCGAGATATTCGACCACCGTGACCTTCGCGCCGAGCCGCTTCCAGACCGAGCCCAGTTCCAGCCCGATCACCCCGCCGCCGATCACGACGAGATGGCCCGGCACCTTTGCCAGCTCCAGAGCACCCGTCGAGGAGACGACCACCTTCTCGTCAATCTCGACGCCGGGCAGCGGGGTGACGCTGGACCCGGTGGCGATGACGATGTTCTTCGCACGGTAGCTCTTGCCGCCAACCGTGATGCTGTCCTTGCCGGTGAAGGCGGCAAGGCCCTTCAGCCATTCCACCTTGTTCTTCTTGAACAGATATTCGATGCCGCCGGTCAGCCCCTTCACCGCATCGCGGCGCTGGCCATGCATGGTATCCAGGTCCAGCTCGACGGTGGCCTTGATGCCGAGCTTGGCGAGCTTGCCGCTGGCCGCCTCGTCATACAGCTCGGATGCGTGCAGCATCGCCTTGGACGGTATGCAGCCGACATTGAGGCAGGTGCCGCCGAGCGTCTCGCGGCTTTCCGCGCAGGCCGTCCTGAGGCCGAGCTGGGCCGCGCGGATCGCGGCGACATAGCCGCCGGGGCCGGCACCGATGACGATCACGTCGAAATCATAGTCTGACATAATATTTCCTTGCCCGTTTGCCGGGGCGACTGGCTCAGAGATCGATCAGCAGGCGGGTCGGGTCCTCGATCGCGTTCTTGATCGCGACGAGGAAGGTGACTGCCTCGCGGCCGTCGATCAGGCGATGATCATAGCTGAGCGCCAGATACATCATCGGCCGGGCGACGATCTGGCCGTCGCGGACGACGGGGCGCTCTTCGATCCGGTGCAGGCCGAGCACCGCGGACTGCGGCGGATTGATGATCGGGGTCGACATCAGCGAACCGAAGACGCCGCCGTTCGAGATGGTGAAGGTACCGCCCTTCATGTCCTCCATCTTGAGCGTGCCGGCCTTGGCGCGGGTGCCGAAATCGCCGATCGTCCGCTCGATCGCGGCGACCGACAGGTCCTGCGCATCGCGGATCACCGGCACGACCAGCCCGTTCGGCGCGGAGACGGCGACCGAGACATCGACATAATCGCGATAGACGATCTCATCGCCCTCGATCGAGCCGTTGACGGCGGGCACGTCCTTCAGCGCCATGCAGGCCGCCTTCACGAAGAACCCCATGAAGCCCAGGCGCACGCCATGCTTCTTCTCGAACAGGTCCTTATATTTGTTCCGCGCCTCGATCACCGCCGTCATGTCGACGTCGTTGAAGGTGGTGAGCATCGCGGCGGTGTTCTGCGCCTCCTTGAGGCGGCTGGCGACGGTCTGGCGCAGGCGGGTCATGCGGACCCGCTCCTCCTTGCGGCCACCGGGCGCCGCTGGCGCGGCAGTGGCGGCCGGAGCCGCAGCCTCCGCCGGCTTGGGCTGGGTCTTCGCGGCGGCGACGACATCGTCCTTCGTCAGGCGACCATCCTTGCCGCTGCCCCTGATCTTCGACGGATCGACACCATATTCCAGAACCGCGCGGCGCACAGAGGGCGACAGGGTGACGGGATCGGAATCCTCCCCGGCCGGGGCCGCCGCCGGCTCGGGCGGAGCCGCCGCCTCGGCCTTGCCGACGGCGGTGCGATCCTCGACCGCCGGAGTCGCGGCGGTCGCGGCCGAGGCACCCGCCTCGATCCGCGCGATCACCGCGCCGACATTGACGGTATCGCCCTCGCTCACCACCAGTTCGCCGACCACGCCCGCGACGGGGGACGGCACCTCGATCGCGACCTTGTCGGTTTCCAGGCTGGCGATCGGCTCATCGGCCTTCACCGCATCGCCGGGCTTCTTGAGCCATTGTCCGAGCGTTGCCTCGGTGATCGATTCCCCGAGCGTCGGGACCACAACATCGGTTGCCATCTTACTTACCCTTTGTTTCGTGGCCGAGCGCATCGGCGATCAGCGCCGCCTGCTGCACGGCGTGGTTGCGGGCGAGGCCGGTCGCGGTCGCCGCCGCGGCCTTGCGGCCGGCATAGATCGCGCGCTTGGGCGTGCCGCCATTGTCGGCGAGAACCTTCTCGATATAGGGTTCGACGAAGGTCCATGCGCCCTGATTCTTCGGCTCCTCCTGCGCCCAAACCACGGTTTCGAGGTTGGGCATCCGACTAAACATGCTGATCAGCGCATCGGCCGGGAACGGATAGAGCTGTTCGACCCGCAGGATCATGGTGTTGCTGTCGCCTGCGGCATCGCGCGCCTCGGCAAGCTCATAATAGAGCTTGCCCGACACCAGCACGACGCGCCGGACGTCGGCGTCCGCCGGGGGGTTGTTGTCGCGCAGCACGCGCGTGAAGCGGGTCTCGCCCATCATCTCCTCGGCCGTCGATACCGCCGACTTGTGACGGAGCAGCGACTTGGGCGTCATGATGATCAGCGGCTTGCGGAACTTGCGGACCATCTGCCGGCGCAGGATATGGTAGTAATTGGCCGGGGTGGTGCAGTTCGCGACCTGCATATTATCCTCGGCGCAGAGCTGGAGATAACGCTCCAGCCGGGCCGAGCTGTGCTCCGGCCCCTGCCCCTCATAGCCATGCGGCAGCAGCATCACGAGGCCGTTGACCCTGAGCCACTTGGCCTCACCCGACGAGATGAACTGGTCGACGATCACCTGTGCGCCATTGGCGAAATCGCCGAACTGCGCTTCCCACATGACCAGCGTGTTCGGCGCGGCCGATGCATAGCCATATTCGAAGCCCAGCACGCCGAACTCGGAGAGCGGGCTGTCCAGCACCTGGAAGCGCCGGTCGAGCGCGGACAGCGGGATATATTTATGCCCGTCCTTCTGGTCGACCCACACCGCATGGCGATGGCTGAAGGTGCCGCGTCCCGAATCCTGGCCCGACAGACGGACGCCATAGCCTTCGCTGAGCAGCGATCCGAACGCCAGCGCCTCGCCGGTCGCCCAATCGAAGCCCTTCCCCGACGCGAACATGTCCTTCTTCGCCTCGAGGATGCGGGCCAAGGTCTTGTGGATGGTCAGCCCCTCGGGGACCGTGGTCAGCTGCCGGCCGAGGTCCGCCATCAGATCGGCCGAGATGCCGGTGACGGCGGCACGGCGCTCGGTGATCGACTCGCGCGGTTCGGCAAAGCCGGTCCAGTCGCCCTCGAACCAATCGGCCTTATTGACCTTGAAGCCCTTGCCGGCCTCGAACTCGTCCTCGAGCAGCTGGACGAAGCCCTCCTCGGTCTTCGCGGTCCAGTCGGCATCGATCACGCCTTCCTGCACCAGCCGCGCGGTATAGATCGCGCTGATCGGCGGATGCTTGCGGATCGCCTCGTACATCAGCGGCTGGGTGAAGCCCGGTTCGTCGCCCTCATTGTGGCCGAAGCGGCGATAGCACCACATGTCGATCACGACGTCGCGCTTGAAGGTCTGGCGGAACTCGGTCGCCACCTTGCAGGCGAAGG
>CAZJXG010000108.1:0-11194 GCA_964549965.1 uncultured Sphingomonas sp.
GACCTTGGAGACGCCCTCGCCATACATGATATCGAACTCGACCTGCTTGAACGGCGGGGCGACCTTGTTCTTGACCACCTTCACCCGCGTCGCATTGCCGACCACCTCGTCACGATCCTTGATCGCGCCGGTGCGGCGGATGTCGAGGCGGACCGAGGCGTAGAATTTCAGCGCGTTGCCGCCCGTCGTCGTCTCGGGCGAGCCGTACATCACGCCGATCTTCATGCGAATCTGGTTGATGAAGATGACCAGGCACTTCGAACGGCTGATCGAGCCGGTGATCTTGCGCAGCGCCTGGCTCATCAGCCGGGCCTGAAGGCCGACATGGCTGTCGCCCATCTCACCCTCGATCTCGGCACGGGGCACCAGCGCCGCGACCGAATCGATCACCAGCACGTCGATCGCGTTGGAGCGAACCAGCGTGTCGGTGATCTCCAACGCCTGTTCACCCGTGTCGGGCTGCGAAACGATCAACTCGTCGATGTTGACCCCGAGCTTCTTGGCATAGACCGGATCGAGCGCATGCTCGGCGTCGATGAAGGCCGCGGTGCCGCCCATTTTCTGGGCTTCGGCGATCGCGTGGAGCGCGAGGGTGGTCTTGCCCGAGCTTTCGGGACCGAAAATCTCGACGACGCGGCCCTTTGGCAGGCCGCCGATGCCGAGCGCGATATCGAGCCCCAGCGAGCCGGTCGAAATCGCTTCGACCTGCATTGTCTCCCGGCTGCCCAGCTTCATCGCCGAGCCTTTGCCGAACGCGCGATCAATCTGCGCCAATGCGGCGTCGAGGGCCTTCTGCCTGTCCGTGGTCACTGCTTCCCTTTCGGCGATGAGCTTCAACTGTGCCGACATATGCGTCACTCCCTCCGTAGATCGGGTGGCCCGAACCTTCAAACTGGAAGTTGTGTACATGGATTGTTCCGGAAGAACAAGTGCGGAACGATCATCTTTTGTTCTGGCCGCCCGATGCCAAAATCTGGGGTCGATTCCGGGTGCATGGGGTTGTTCGCTCGTTTTCTAGATTTTTCGGATCGAACATTCCTCAGGCGCACCACCACCCCCGCTCAGCGGCTCACCAGGTAAAGCGGGCCTCGGACGACAAATACGCCCTCTATTGGAACATAAATAGAACGAAATGTCCAGTCCGGCAGCGCACCGGCCTATTCGACGGTCTCGCGGGATATGTTCCCCGACAGCGCTTCCCGCGCGGCCTGACCGATCTGCTGGACCGAAAAAGGCTTGGGCAGGAATCCGATATTGTCGAGATCGATCGACCTGCGCAGCTGCTCTTCGGCATAGCCGGACATGAAGATGATCGGCAGGTCCGGCCGCTTCTCGCGCGCGGCGCGGGCCATGGTCGGGCCATCCATCGTCGGCATCACCACATCGGAGATGACAAGGTCGATCGGCTCGTCGCCCGCCTCGATGATCTCCAGCCCCTCCTCGCCATTGTTGGCGGTGAGGATCTTGTAGCCCTGCCGCGCCAGCGCGCGCTCAGCCACGGCGCGGACCATCGCCTCGTCCTCGACCAGCAGGATCGTGCCGGTGCCCCACAATTCGGGGCTCGCTTCCTTGACGGGCACGCGTGCGACCGGCGCGGTGGCGGGGGCTTCATGGACCGGCAGATAGATCATGAAGCTCGTCCCCTTCCCCAGTTCGCTCTCCGCGAAGATGAAGCCACCGGTCTGCTTGACGATGCCATAGACGGTGGAAAGGCCAAGGCCGGTGCCCTTGCCCACTTCCTTGGTGGTGAAGAAGGGTTCGAAAATCTTGTTGAGGATGTCCTGGGGAATGCCGGTGCCGGTATCCGTCACCTTCATGGCGGTATATTCGGTGACGGGCATGATCTCGATGCCGAGCTTGCGGACATCTGCCTGGCTGAGGCCATAGGTCTGGATCGTCAGCGTGCCCCCCTCGGGCATCGCATCGCGCGCGTTGACGGCAAGGTTGACGATCACCTGTTCCAGCTGGCCAGGATCGGCGCGTACCGTGCCGAGGCTGCGGCCATGGCTGACCTCGAGCCGGACCGTCTCGCCCAGCAGGCGCTTCAACAGATTGGTGATCTCCGAGATGATATCGGGGAGCTGGAGAATCTGCGGCCGCAGGGTCTGCTGACGCGAGAAGGCGAGCAGCTGGCGGGTCAGCGCCGCGGCGCGGTTCGAATTATGCTTGATCTGCTGGATATCGTCATAGTCGCTGTCGCCGGGGATATGGCGCATCGTCATCAGGTCGCAATGACCGATGATCGCGGTCAGGATATTGTTGAAGTCATGCGCCACGCCGCCGGCGAGCTGACCCACGGCCTGCATCTTCATCGCCTGGGCGACCTGCCGCTTGAGCTTCGATTCCTCGCTATTGTCCTTCAGGCTGAGCAGTACCGAGGCCTTGCCGAGCCCCTTCGCGGCCGCGATCGTCAACGCGACATTCTCTTCCGGCCGCGCCTTCAGCCGCACCGAAAGATCGCTCGCCGAGCCGCGTCCCGCCGAGAAGCGCCGCACCGCATCCGAAACCGCCGCCTTGTCCTCCTCGACGACAAGGTCGCTGGGATAGACGATCGCAGTATCGGGGCCGATACCGGCCGCCCGCCGGAAATGGGCGTTCATGAACAATAGCCGGCCATCCTGTTCCGCCACGGCGAGGCCCAGCGGCAGCATGCCGAGCAGGGCATGGAGATCGCCGGTGGCGACAGCCCGTGCCTCCCGCGTGCCAGGTGTCTCGTCGAGCAGCAGAAACAGGGTCGCGCGGACCCGGCCCTGATCGTCGAGCGGGACCTGGATCAGCCGCACCGGATCTGCCGTCGGCGGATCGGCGGCGAGCCGGATCGCATCGCCGTCGCTGCGCAGCAATTCGGCAAAGGCCCATCCGGACGAGGGAGCGTCGGCGGACCCCAGCACACGCTGAAGGAACACGCGGTTGGCGACGATGCCGATGCCATTGCCGTCAACCAGCGCGGTCATCACACCGGCGCTGCCGAGCCGGCGTCCGATGTCGCTGCCCAGCATACGCATGACGTCACCGAAACTGTCGAACTGGCTCGACCGGCGGAACCGCCAGACCAGATGGCCATCAAGGTTCCCGGCGCGCCGGACGATGACGTCGATAAGCCCGCGGTCGCTTTCCAGCTTCTCGATATCGGCGCGGCCATCCCGCCGTGCGGCAATCGCCGCGGCGGCCAGCTGCATCCGCGCTTCATTGTCGAGCGGCAGGCCGGGCGGCGTGGGCAGGCCACCGAACCAGGATTCGAACTGCCGGTTGGCGCAGACCAGATCGCCGCCGGGACCCGTGACGGCAATGCCGGTATCCGAATCCTCGATCGTGCCCAGCACCAGGCTCATATCGACCTGCTGCATCGGCCGGACGTGGATCTGCGCGCGGATCATCGCGACAAGCAGGATCATCCCGATGCCCAGGCAGAAGGCGAGCATGAACAGGCCCGCGACCAGCAGGTCGTCTGTGGCACCCCACATCATCCCGGCCATCCCGACCGACGCGACGAGGGTCAGCGCGGCCAGCATCATGTTCAGAACGAAACGGCCCGAACTGGCGGACATCGGTGCGGTTGAAAAAAGCGTCGCCATGACCTGCCTTGTCCTCTCCGGAGCGGCATGGCGTCAAGATGGGGGATAGACAGGAATGGCCCCACTTTCCTCAACCCTTCACCGCTCTTCCTGAGTAGGGACTGAGCATGGCGAAGGCCCGTATCGAAGGACCGTCCAGATCGAGCGGCCCCTTCGAGACGGCATTTCGACTTCGCTCAATGCCTCCTCAGGGTGAGCGGTTTCTATTTCACGCTCTGGGTCACCAGATACGGATGCGTTCCGCCGGGGACAGGTAGAGCTTCTCTCCCGCCTTCACACCATAGGCCGGGTAGAAGGGGTCGAGATTGCGAACCACCCAGCTGCGCTGCACCGACGGCGAATGCGGGTCGGTCAGCAGCCGCTGGCGCAGATTGGCCTCGCGATAATTGCGCCGCCACACCTGTGCCCAGCCCAGATAGAAACGCTGATCGCCGCTGAAGCCATCGATCACCGGCGCTTTCCTGCCCTTCAGCGAGATATGATAGGCTTCATAAGCGACCGTCAGTCCGGCCAGGTCGGCGATGTTCTCGCCCTGGGTCAGCGCGCCCTGCACATGCATTCCGGGCAGTGGCTCATAGCCGTCATATTGTTTGACGATCTTTGCCGTCAGCGCGTTGAAGTTCCGGATGTCCTCGGGGGTCCACCACTCGGCAAGGCGGCCGTGCATGTCATATTTGGCGCCCTGATCGTCGAAATGATGGCTGATCTCATGCCCGATCACCGCGCCGATGCCACCATAGTTGATCGCCGGATCGGCGTGCGGATCGAAGAAAGGCGGCTGCAGGATCGCCGCGGGAAAGACGATCTCGTTCATGCCGAAATTGGCGTAGGCGTTGATTTCCATCGGCGTCATCTGCCACTCGGTGCGGTCGATCGGCTTGCCGAGTTTGTTGAGGTTGCGCTGCCAGTCGAAAGCATTGGCGCGCATGACATTGCCGAGCAGGTCGCCGCGCCCGATCTCCAGACCCGAATAATCGCGCCATTTCGACGGATAGCCGATCTTCGGCATGAAGGCGGCCAGCTTGGCACGCGCCTTGATCTTGGTTTCGGGCGCCATCCAGCTGAGCCCGTCGATCCGCTTGCCCATCGCCGCGATGATGTTGCGGACGAGCTCATCTGCCGCCGCCTTCGTCTCCGGGGTGAAATGGGCCTTCACATATTCCTGACCGAGATCCTCGCCGATCAGATTCTTGACCAGGGTGACGCCCCGCTTCCAGCGGTCGCTGTTCTGCGGCGTTCCCGACAGAACCGTCTGGTTGAATGCGAACTCCGCCTCGACGAACGCCTTCGACAGATAGGGCGCATGCGTGTTGATCGTTGCGACGACCAGATAATCCTTGAGCACGCCCAGCGGCGCGGCCTCGATCGCCTTGGCCATGCCAGCGAAGGCCGTGGGCTGGCCGACGAGGAAGGTGTCCTGGCCGTCGAGCCCGGCCGCCTTGAAATAGGCGTCCCAGTCGAAGCCGGGCGCGTTCTTCACGAAATCGGCGCGCTGCCACTTGTTGTAGGTCTTGCTGCTGTCGCGCGAGTCGACGCGGGTCCACTGAACCTTGGCCAGTTCGGTTTCGAAGGCGAGCACCTGAGCGGCGCGCTGCTCGGCCTGCTGCTCGCCGGCAAGCGTCAGCAGCTGCGCGACATAGGCTTGATAGCCGGCGCGGGTCTTGGCGATCTCGGCGTCGGTCTTCAGATAATAATCACGATCGGGCATGCCGAGGCCGCGCTGGCGCATGATCGCGATGTAGCTTTCGGGATTCTTGTCGTCCTGGTCGATATAAACGAGGAACGGCGTGACCATGCCGTCGCGCAGCAGCGCGCCCATCTTCCCCGAAACCGCCGATTTATCGCCGAGCGCCTCGATCGACTTCAGGGTCGGGGTCAGCGGCGCGATGCCGGCGGCGTCGACCGTCTTCTCGTCCATGAAGCTGGTATAGAAATCACCGATCCTGGTGCCGGGCTTTGCCTTGTCGAGGATGGCGTGGCTGCGCGACATCGACAGCTCATCCAGCACGGTGAACATGCCGAAATTGGAGCGGTCGGCGGGAATGGCGGTGCTTCTCGCCCATTGGCCATTGGCATATTCGTAGAAATCGTCGCCCGGTTTCACGGCCTTGTTCATGCCGGCGCTATCGAAACCGAAGCTGCCATAGGTGGGCTTGGCCGGCGCAGCACCGGCCACCGGCGCGAGGATGCTGCCCGCAACCAGCGTGATCAGGAATTTGTTCATGAAAACCTCGGTGTATGATCTGACTATGACGGCGGCTTACCATCATGACTGTCAGTATCAACCCCGGAGTTCCGCCTCCCGCTCGGCGCGGTGCCGCTCACGCAGCGTCCATTTGTGCGATATCCACGCCCGCCATATGCAGCTGGACAGCAGATAGCCGACCGCGGCCGAAATCACCGAGATCACGAACAGGCCCATCACCAGCGCCGGAGCCGCCGACGATGCGAGCCACCGTGCCCATTCCATCAGGCTGGCGCCATGATCGATCATCACCGATACCGTCGCGATGTCGGCGGTCGAATGGACGAAGCGATTGCCGACGATGATCGACAGATAGAGAAGGAAAGGCGTGGTCGCCGGATTGCTGAGAAACGTCATCGCAACCGCGATCGGCACATTGGCCCGGCAGGGTAGCGCGAGCAGCGCGGCACCGATGATCTGCAGGCCGGGGATCATCAGGAAGATGCCGACGATCAGCCCCAGCGCGACGCCGCGGGGCACCGACCGGCGCGTGAAGCGCCATAGCGACGGTTCGAGCACGCGATGCGCGAAGGGCCGGAGCCAGCGGACCTTTTCGAGTTCCTCCCGGGTCGGAGCGTTCTTCCGCCACCACCGGCCGATGCTGTCGAACATCAGCCTCTTTCCCGCATCAGGCGGCCCTGCTCGCGCTTCCAGTCGCGCGCTTTTTCGGTCTCGCGCTTGTCGTGCATCTTCTTGCCCTTGGCCAGCGCCAGTTCGACCTTTGCCCTGCCCCGCCCGTTGAAATAGATCGCCATCGGGATGAGCGTCATCCCCTCGCGCGTCACCGCCGTACGCATCTTTTCGATCTGGCGTTCGTGCAGCAGCAGCTTGCGGGGCCGTTTGGGTTCATGGTTGAAGCGGTTGCCATGGCTGAATTCGGGAACATTGGAATTGACCAGCCAGACCTCGTGGCCCTTCACCTCGGCATAGCTCTCCGCGATCGAGCCCTCACCAAAGCGCAGCGATTTCACCTCGGTGCCGGTCAGCGCGATGCCGGCTTCGAAGAATTCCTCGAGGAAATACTCGTAGCGCGCGCGCCGGTTCTCGGCGACGATCTTGGTCTTTTCGAACTCGGCGGGACGCGGGCGGACCATAAACCTCAGGCAATCGGGAAGCGCGCACGCCGGAATAATCCCGGCGGCGGGGACATGTTAAAATATGACGTCGGTTTACGCGTACAAGCCGGGACTGTTCCGTGGCTCACACCCCACCTGCATGCGCGAGCGCCGCATCCACCGCCCTGCGGCTTTCTTCCGAAGGCAGCGTCATCGGCAGGCGCAGTTCCAGGGGGAAGTCCTTGTAGGTACGGCTCAGCGCATATTTGACCGGTCCCGGCGACGCATCGCTGAAGAGCGCGGCATGCAGCGGGAACAGGCGATCCTGCAACACCAGCGCCTCGGCCCAGCGGCCGTCGAGGCAGGCCGCCTGGAACTGGGCGCACAGGCCCGGCAGGACGTTGGCCGTCACCGATATACAACCGCGCCCGCCCATGGCCATGAAGCCCAGTGCCATATCGTCATTGCCGGACAACTGGCAGAAATCGGGCCCGCAATATTGGCGCTGCGCCGAGGCCCGCTCGACCTTTCCACTGGCATCCTTGATCCCGACGATCGTCTTGATCTTGGACAGCTGACCCAATGTTTCGGGCAGGATATCGGTCACGGTGCGCCCAGGCACATTGTAAATGATGATCGGCAGGCTGCAATGTTCGGCCAGAGCGCGGTAATGCTGCAGCAGGCCGTCCTGGCTCGGCCGGTTATAATAGGGCAGCACCACCAGCGCGGCATCCGCGCCGGCCTTCTGGGCAGCCTTCATATGCTCGATCGCGACCGCGGTGTCGTTCGATCCGCAACCGGCGATCACCGGCACCCGCCCCCGCGCCTGCTCGATGCAGACCTTGACGACGTGATTATGCTCCTCGATCGACATCGTGGCGCTCTCGCCGGTCGTCCCGCAGGGGACGAGCGCCGACGCGCCCTCGTCGATCTGCCAGTCGACGAAGCCGCGGAACAGTTTCTCGTCGAACGCCCCGTCGCGAAACGGCGTCACCAGGGCTGGTATCGACCCACTGAACATCACGCTCTCCCTTCACCTTGGCGATCCGACAGGCCATATAGGCGCAATGATCCGCAACCGAGATACGAATGCGCCCCATAGGTTCGGGCACCCTCTCCTGTCCAGTCGCGCGCGCCGTCTTTTTCTAGGCGGCGCGCTTCTGGTCTCCACCGCGGCCTTCGCGGCGACCATGGCGCCCGAACTGCCGGGGTCGAGCGGGCTCAGCCAGGCGCCGGCACCGGGCGCACCGGCCTGGCGCGAGGATGTCCTTCAGGGCGTCGTCACCGAATGGCGGCGGCTCCAGCAGAGCGATTCCCTGCCGTTCCAGGATTATGCGGCTTTCCTGATCGCCCATCCGGGCTGGCCGGGCGAGCAGGCGATGCGCCGCGCCGCCGAACGGCGGATCGATCCGGCAGGCTTCGACACGAGGCTGGTCGTGACCTTCTTCACCCGCTTCGCGCCGCTGACCGCCGCCGGACAGGCCCGCTACGCCGAGGCGCTGGCGGCAACCGGCCGGCCGGCCGAAGCAAGAACCAACGCCGCCGGCGCCTGGGTGACGAGGGGCCTGAGCATCGAGGACGAGGCGCGACTTATGGCGCGTTTCGGCACAAGCATGACCCGTGCCGACCATGACCGGCGGATGGAACGGCTGCTGCTCGACCGCGCGACCACGCCCGCATCGCGCCAGATCGCCAATGTCTCACCGGGCAAGCGCGCGCTTTATGCTGCCCGCCTGGCCCTGCTGCGGAACGACTCGGATGTCGATGCGCGGATCGCGGCCGCCGGTGATGCGGTCAACCATGATCCGGGCATCATGATCGAACGCGCACGCTATCTCCGCGACAAGGGCGACAGCATGGGCGCGCGGATCTGGCTCGGCCAGTCACGCAATCTGACGAGCGCGCCGTTCGACACCGCCTGGTTCCTCGACAATCTGCTGAGCTTCGCGCAGGCGGCCAATGCCGACCGGCAATATGATCTGGCGCTCGCCATCGCCAAACATGCCGAACAGGCCTTTCCGCCCGGCACGCGCATCCGCGACCGTCCCTTCGCCGAACGCGACGACTATACGAGCCTGATGTGGCTCGCCGGCACCGTCGCGATGGACAAGCTGGGCCGCTATGACGACGCGGTGATCATGTTCGATCGCTATGCGCGGGCCGCGCAGACGCCGGGAACGCAGACCAAGGGATGGTATTGGGCCGGACGGGCCGCGGAACGCGGCGGCAAGCCGGACTGGGCAACCAGCTATCTGGGCCAGGCAGCACCGCACATCGACCAGTTCTACGGCCAGCTCGCCGCCGAACGGCTCGGCCGCGACCTTGCCATACCGCCGGAGCCGGCCCGTTCGGCGATCAGCGCGGCGGAGCGGGCCTCGTTCGAGGCGAGCGAAGTCGTGCGGGCCGCGCGCCTGCTGGGCCGGACCGGCCAGTGGCAGGACCAGACCGCGTTCATCCGGCTGATCTCGTCCAATGCCCGCACCGACAGCGACCATATCCTGGCCGGCGAACTGGCCAAGTCGATCAACCGGCCCGATCTGGGCGTGATGGTGTCGCGGGCGGCGCGGACCAGCGGCACGCCCGATCCGCTGCGGGTCGGTTTCCCCGAGGTGCCGGTGCCGCAGACGATGAACGGACATTGGACGCTGATCCACGCGATCAGCCGGCAGGAGAGCCAGTTCGACCGCCAGGCGACGAGCCGCACCGGCGCACGCGGCCTGATGCAGCTGATGCCCGCCACCGCGAAGGAACAGGCCGGGCGGCTGGGGATGAGCTATGATCCGGCACGGCTGGCCGACATCGACTATAATGTCATGCTCGGATCGGCCTTCTTCGATCGGATGCTCAACTATTATGGCGGCAATTATGTGCTGGCGGTGGCGAGCTACAATGCCGGCCCCGGCAATGTGAACAAGTTCATCCGCGCCAATGGCGATCCCCGCCTGCCCGATGCCGACGTGATCCGCTGGATCGAGGCGATCCCGTTCGCCGAGACGCGCGGCTATGTCCAGAAGGTGCTGGAGAATGCGGTGGTCTATGACCTGCTCAACCCGTCACGGGCGCGCGGGATGGCCCGCACCCGGCTGTCGACCTATCTCGGCAAGGTGAAGCCAGGCTAACCCTGCGTGGAACCCGCGAAGCGGCGTGGCGTTCATGCAACAGGGGCAAGCTTTGTTCTGCATTCGTAACAAATCATCAAAGCCTCTTGTGCAGCGCAGCGAAGCGTTGCACCATCCATCCTGTCGTCCTGACAGATAACGGAGGCATATGGCAGGGGCAGCCGCTTTCGACGAGATTCGAGGCAAACCGGGCGATCCGAGGGGACGGCCCGAATTTGCGCAGCTTCTCGAATGGATGGAAACCACCCCCGCCCCCGAGCTTGACCGCCGGCAGAAGGCCGCCGAAGCCGCATTCCGCCAGCTGGGCATAACCTTCGCCGTCTATGGCGAGGAGGAGTCGGCTGAACGGATCATCCCCTTCGACATCGTTCCCCGCGTTTTCACGGCGCGCGAATGGTCGAACCTTTCGGAAGGACTGGTCCAGCGGGTCGAGGCGATCAACGCTTTCCTTGCCGACATCTATGGCCCCCGAAAGATCCTCGCCGATAAGGTGATCCCCGAGGAACTGATCCTCGCCAATCCCCAGTTCCGCCCAATGCTGGCGGGCGCCCGGCCGCCGCACGGCGTCTTCGCGCATATCTGCGGCATCGATCTGGTGCGCACCGGCCCGGACGATTTCTGGGTGCTGGAGGACAATGCCCGCACGCCATCGGGCGTCTCCTATATGCTCGAGAATCGCGAGGCGATGCTGCGGCTCTGCCCCGAGCTGTTCGAGCAGTTCAACGTCGCCCCGATCGACAGCTATCCCGATTCGCTGCTCGAAACGCTCCAGTCGGTTTCACCCCGCCGTCAGGGTGCGGGCGCCACCTGCGTGCTGCTGACGCCGGGCCATTTCAATTCGGCGTTCTACGAGCACAGCTTCCTCGCCGATTCGATGGGCATCGAACTGGTCGAGGCCGCCGATCTGGAGGTGGACGACGACAAGGTGTGGATGCGGACGATCGAAGGCCGGGTGCAGGTCGACGTCATCTACCGCCGCATCGACGATGACTATCTCGATCCGCTGGTGTTCAAGCCCGATTCGCTGCTGGGCGTCCCCGGCATCATCGCCGCCTATATGGCGGGCAATGTCGCGCTGGTGAACGCGCCGGGCACCGGCATCGCCGACGACAAGGCGATCTACAGCTATATGCCGGAGATCGTGAAATATTATTCGGGCGGCGACGCGAAGCTGCCCAATGTCGAGACCTATCGCTGCCG
>CAZJXG010000109.1:0-11063 GCA_964549965.1 uncultured Sphingomonas sp.
AGCCGATCATCACCTTCATCAGGGTGGACTTGCCGGCGCCGTTGCGGCCGATCAGCCCGACCTTCGATTTCGGCGGGAGCGCCGCCGAGATACGATCGAGAATGGTGCGGCCGCCAAGACGGACGGTGAGATTCGAGAAATTGAGCATATGCGGGGGCCGGTAGCCGAATTTTGCGGCGCGGCAAAGATGGGGGGCACGAGTTCCTCCCCGGCAGGGGGAGGGGGACCGCGCAGCGGTGGAGGGGGGCTGCCTCCGCGCCCCTTCCCCTCCACCATGCTGGGGCGGGCACCCGATCGGTCGTGCGCCCAGCCTCGGCCCCCCTCCACCATGCTGCGCATGGTCCCCCTCCCCGTGCCGGGGAGGATGCGGTTGCGTTTTTTGCAACTGGGGCGGCAGCGCAACGCAATCGCGGGCGGCTTGATGCTGCGCCGCACGCAGACCCATAAGGCGGCGGCGAATCAGAAGCAGAATCACGAAGGGGAGCGCATGTCCGATCTGTATCCGGTGCCAGCCGAATGGGCCGCACGGGCCAGGGTGAACGACGCGGCGTACCGGGCGCTCTATGACCGGTCGATCCACGACGCGCACGGATTCTGGCTGGAACAGGCGCGGCGGCTGGACTGGAGCCGCTTTCCGACCCGGACCAACGAGAGCAGCTTCGACGAGGCCGACTTCGGCGTGACATGGTTCGCCGATGGCGAGCTGAACGTATCGGTCAACTGCATCGACCGCCATCTGGCGACGCGCGGCGACGACATCGCGATCCTGTGGGAACCCGATGTGCCGAGCGAGGAACCGCGCCGCTTCACCTACGCCCAGGTGCACGAAGAGGTCTGCCGCTTCGCCAATGTGCTGAAGGCCCAGGGGGTGGCGAAGGGCGACCGCGTCACCGTCTATCTGCCGATGATCCCGGAGGCGGCGTTCGCGCTGCTCGCCTGCGCGCGGATCGGCGCGATCCATTCGGTGGTGTTCGGCGGCTTTTCGCCCGAGGCGCTGGCCGGGCGCATCCAGGATTGCGACAGCAAGCTGGTGATCACCGCCGATTGCGGGCGGCGCGGCGGCAAGCTGGTGCCGCTGAAGACCAATGTCGACGCCGCCGCGGCGCACGCGCCGAGCCTGCAGAGCGTGATCGTGATCCGCGCGACCGGCAGCGAGGTGCCGATGCAGCCGGGCCGCGACATATGGTATGACGAGGCCGCCGCGACCGTCTCCGCCGACTGCCCGGCCGAGCCGATGAACGCGGAGGACCCGCTGTTCATCCTCTATACGAGCGGATCGACCGGCAAGCCCAAGGGCGTGCTGCACACGACCGGCGGCTATCTGCTATGGGCGAGCCTGACCCATGAGATCTGCTTCGACTACCGGCCGGGGCAGATATATTGGTGCGCGGCCGATATCGGCTGGGTCACGGGGCACAGCTATATCGTCTATGGCCCGCTGGCGAACGGCGCGACGACGCTGATGTACGAAGGCGTGCCCAACTGGCCCGACGCGAGCCGGATCTGGCAGGTGGTGGACCGCCACAAGGTCGACATCATCTTCACCGCGCCGACCGCGCTGCGCGCGCTGATGGCGGCGGGGGACGAGTTCGTCGCAAAGACATCGCGCGCGTCGCTGAAGCTGCTGGGCACGGTGGGCGAGCCGATCAACCCCGAGGCGTGGCGCTGGTATCATGCGGTGGTGGGCGAAGGGCGCTGCCCGATCGTCGACACCTGGTGGCAGACCGAGACGGGGGCGGCGATGATCGCGCCGCTGCCGGGGGCGACCGACCTGAAGCCCGGCAGCGCGACGCGGCCGCTGTTCGGGGTGGTGCCGCAGCTGGTGGACGCCGAAGGCGGCGTGCTGGACGGCGCGACCGACGGAAACCTGTGCATCACGCAGAGCTGGCCGGGGCAGATGCGCACCGTGTGGGGGGACCATGCGCGCTTCTTCCAGACCTATTTTTCCACCTATCCCGGCAAATATTTCACCGGCGACGGATGCCGCCGCGACGCCGACGGCTATTATTGGATCACCGGCCGGGTCGACGATGTGATCAACGTATCGGGCCACCGCATGGGCACCGCCGAGGTGGAAAGCGCGCTGGTGCTGCACCCCAAGGTGGCCGAGGCCGCGGTGGTGGGCTTTCCCCACGACATCAAGGGCCAGGGCATCTACGCCTATGTGACGCTGAACGCGGGCGAAGAGAGCAGCGAGGCGCTGCGCAAGGAACTGCGCGACTGGGTGCGCACCGAGATCGGCCCGATCGCGACGCCGGACGCGATCCAGTTCGCCCCCGGCCTGCCCAAGACGCGCAGCGGCAAGATCATGCGCCGCATCCTGCGCAAGATTGCCGAAGGCGACATATCGTCGCTGGGCGACACATCGACGCTGGCCGATCCGTCGGTGGTCGACGATCTGGTTGCCAACCGCGTCAAAAGCTGATCCATTCGGGGTTCCGCAGCCCGCGAGGCGCGGGACCCTGTGAGGGAGCCGAGCATGACCGAGGCCGTTGCACATTATAACCGCGTCGCCCGCATCCTCCACTGGACGATCGGCATCCTGATCATCGCGAACATCATCGGCGGGATCGCGCATGATCCGCTCGGCAAGCTTTTCCCGGTGATGCCGATCCACAAGTCGATCGGCTTCGTGGTGCTGGCGCTGAGCCTGTTCCGGCTGGCCTGGCGCCTGACCCACCCCGCCCCGCCGCTGCCGGCATCGCTGCCCGGCTGGGAGAGGGCGGCGGCGCACGCGACCCACTGGAGCTTCTACGCGCTGATGATCATCATGCCGATGAGCGGCTGGATCTTCAGCTCCGCCGGCAAATATCCGCTGACCTTCTTCGGCCTGTTCGACATCCCCAAGCTGGCGGTGGAAAAGGGTTCGGCGCTGGCCGGCGGCGCGAATGAGGCGCATGAGATACTGGGCTTCGTCTGGGCCGGGCTGCTGGTGATCCATATCGGCGCCGCGCTGCGCCACCATTATATCCTGAAGGACAATGTCCTGACCCGGATGTGGCGGAGCGCGCCGGACGCGTAGGCCATCGCGCGCCAGGGCTGATCCGATCGGGCCAGCCCTTCGATGCGGCCTTCGGCTTCGCTCAGGCCTTACTCAGGGTGAGCGGGGTCTGTGGGGCCTTCGCCCCTCTCCCGCTCGGGCGGCAGCGGGCGGGGCCGCGCGGGACTCGACAATCGCCGCATGATCGCTTAAGGGCCGCGCCTTCACGTTCCGTATCCGCTTTGAGCGGGCGCGGGATTGTACCGTCCGAGACAGCAGGTGTGGGGAATATGCCCCACTTAATGCCCTGCCTAGACGGGGAAAAGTTTACCGGCCGCGCCCTTTGGGTTTTGGCCGGGTCTGCCGCGCTCCTTCCAGGACTTCGGCCAGGCGACCGACCCCTCGGACGGGTCATGGGACAGCGTATCCGTCCCGTGATCCAAAAGCCCCTGCGGATGTGCTGCAGGGGTGGTTCTAAGGAGTATGGCATGGATCGAGCTCAAAAAGCCGAGCTGGTCGCCGAACTGAAGAGCACCTTCGAGGGCACGAGCGTGGTGATCGTCACCCGCAATCTTGGCCTCACCGTCGCGCAGTCCACTGCGCTGCGTCTGAAGATGCGCGATGCCGGTGCCAGCTACAAGGTATCGAAGAACAAGCTCGCCCGCATTGCCGTCGAGGGCACGACCTACCAGGCGATCAACGATCTCCTCGTCGGTCCGACCGCGCTCAGCACCTCCGCCGATCCCGTGGCGCCTGCGAAGGTGATCGTGGATTTCGCGAAGACCAACGACAAGTTGGAAATCGTCGGCGGCGCGATGGGCGATGTGGTCCTCGACGTGGCCGGCGTGAAGGCGCTGGCCGAGCTGCCGTCGCTCGACGAGCTGCGCGCCAAGATCGTGGGCCTCATCCAGGCGCCCGCGACCAAGGTCGTCCAGATCGTCCAGGCACCCGCCGGCCAGCTGGCCCGGGTGTTCGGCGCTTATGCGGCGAAAGAAGACGCCTGATCTTCTTCGATATTTTTCACTGAACTGATTTGGGCCCGAGCGGCCCTGATGGAGACTTAAAATGGCAGACCTGAACAAGCTCGTTGACGATCTCTCGGCGCTCACCGTTCTCGAAGCAGCCGAGCTCTCGAAGCTCCTCGAAGAGAAGTGGGGCGTTTCGGCCGCTGCGGCGGTTGCGGTTGCAGCCCCCGCCGGCGCCGGTGCCGGTGCGCCTGCCGCCGAAGAGAAGACCGACTTCGACGTGATCCTCACCGGCGACGGTGGCAAGAAGATCAACGTGATCAAGGAAGTCCGCGCGATCACCGGCCTGGGCCTGACCGAAGCCAAGACTCTCGTCGAGTCGGCTCCGAAGGCCGTCAAGGAAGGCGTCAACAAGGACGAGGCCGAGAAGATCAAGAAGCAGCTCGAGGAAGCCGGCGCGACCGTCGAACTCAAGTAAGCTTCTCAAGCTTCCTTCGCTTCGGCGAAACGAAAAGGGCGGCTCCGCGAGGGGCCGCCCTTTTTGCGTATGGGGGTACGGGTGCGGGATGGGAGGCTAGTTCGCCATGCCTTTTTCGGTCAGCCATCGCGCCATGACCGCGACATATTCCGGAGCATTGGGCCGCGCCCGGTCATCGTGATCGGGATCCAGCAGAAAACGCGGATCGACGCCGATCTCCATGTGATGATCGGCGTTCGCGACGACAAAGACGTCCATATTGGGATGACGAGGCGCAATCGCGCCCAGCCGCTCGACAGAGGTTTCGACGGGGACGACAGGATCGGCTGCGCCATACAGGACGAGTAGCGGGGACCGCACCTTTTCAAGCGTTGCCAGCGGGTCATGTTCTATCTCGCGCCGCCAGCCGGAGACGTCCCGATCCCGGACGGTTTCACCCATATAGAGATAGCGAAACCAGGGTTCGCCCCTGGCGGCTGTAACCGCCTTCTGGGCCGTTTCCTTGTCGACCGATCCCCGCATATATCTGTCCACGGCCGAGCGGGTCGCCCGCATCTGATCGATGGCATCCTGCGAATAGCCGAACACGCGCAGCATATTGGTCGACGAAAACATCATCTGGACATCCGGCGTGACCATGGGCGCCGAAATCGAGATGGCGAATTTCACATGCGGGCTGCGCGATGCCGCGATCACGGAAAGCCAGCCGCCCTGGCTCAATCCCCACAGGCCGATGCGTTCAGGGTCGATCCGCTTGTCTTTCCGGAGCACCTCGACCGCGGCGATCCCGTCGTCTGCGAGCGCTTCGAAGCTGGCCCCTTCCCTGACACCCGAAGATTCGCCCGATCCGCGCCGATCGAACATGAACACGGCGATGCCGAGCGAGGGGAGCGTTTCGACAAGGTGCTCATAGAGCGGCGATGAACGAAGAGGTGACGACGCACCGTGAAGCACGACAATCGCGCCGAGCGGCGCGCGGTGCTCGGGCAGAACGAGCGTGCCGACGAGCCGTATATCGCCGCTGCCGAACATGATCCGCTCCCGGATCAGCGCTGTCGAAGGCGGCGCTCGCCAAGCCGCGCTGTCCGCCACGGGAGGCGCTGGCCGTGACACGTCCCTGCTCGAGGCAGGCCCCAACGGGTCAGCGGCAGCCAGCGCGGAGCTGGCTGAAACAAGCGCTGACGCCATGAGCAATTTCAACATTCTGGCTTTCTAGACGTTCGACTGGCTGGTGTCAGCGCAGTTCATGTCTCGAACCTAATGCAAGCCGTTCATCGACACGAATATGCAAGGATCGCGGAGCGTCTGGACGACGGGATATCCGGTACGAGCAAGGCTGGCCTGGTGTCAGCCGCGCTCGAACTCGGTCCCGACACGCTGTTCGATTCGATAATTTTCGAAATATCGATTGACCGTGCCGGTCCAGCCATTATTTCGATGATTCTGGAAAGGTGGCCTCGATGGATGATCTCACCCCGCAGGTCTGGGCGGTCGATGCGCTGGCGGCGCTGGCGCATGAAACGCGGCTGGCGGTGTTCCGCATGCTGGTGACGGCCGGGCCGGACGGCATGATCGCAGGCGCGATCGCCGAGCAGACCGGCGTGCCGCCATCGACCATGTCGCACCATCTGGCGACGCTGGAACGGGCCGGGCTGGTCCAGTCGCGGCGGGAAAGCCGCCTGATCCATTACAGCGCCGACTATCCGGGCATGCGCCGGCTGCTGAGCTTCCTGCTGCAGGATTGCTGTCAGGGCGCGCCGGAGATGTGCGCCGACCTGTCCACCATGCTGAGCTGCCCCCCCGCGCAGCCCGTGAACGCCTGAGGCCCATCCCATGTCAGACCAGACCCATCCCGACAGGATCTACAATGTCCTGTTCCTGTGCACCGGCAACAGCGCCCGATCGATCCTGGGCGAGGCGATCCTGAACCGGCTGGGCGAGGGCCGCTTCAGGGCCTATAGCGCCGGAAGCCAGCCCAAGGGCGAGGTTCACCCGATGGCGCTGTCGCTGCTGGCCGGGCTGGGCCATGACATAAGCGGCCTCCGGTCGAAGAGCTGGGACGCCTTTTCCGGCCCCGATGCGCCCACCTTCGATTTCATCTTCACCGTCTGCGACAATGCCGCGGGCGAGACATGCCCGGTCTGGATCGGCCACCCGATGACCGCCCATTGGGGCATCGAGGACCCGGCCGCCATCGAAGGCCCCGGCCAGCGCGAAGCCTTCCTGCAGGCGTTCCGCTATCTGCAACATCGCATCGAGCTGTTCCTGGCGCTGCCGCTTGGGGATATCGACGCGCCGACGACGAAGCAGCGGCTGAAGGATATCGGCAGCGCCGACGGCGCCAGCAGCGGAGCAAGCGCATGACCGACATCATCATCTACCATAATCCGGACTGTGGCACATCCCGCAACGCGCTGGCGATGATCCGCAATGCCGGGATCGAGCCGCATGTCGTGGAATATCTCAAGACGCCGCCGTCGCGGGCGATGCTGGAAAGCCTGATCGCGCGGGCGGGGATGACGCCCCGCGCGCTGCTGCGCGAAAAAGGCACGCCCTATGCCGAGCTGGGGCTCGACGATCCCGCGCTGAGCGACGCGCAGCTGATCGACGCGATGATGGCGCACCCGATCCTGATCAACCGGCCGCTGGTCGTCTCTCCGCTGGGCGTGAAGCTGTGCCGGCCGTCCGAGGCGGTGCTCGACATCATTCCCGACGCGCAGCGCGGCGCCTTCGCCAAGGAGGATGGCGAGCAGGTGATCGACGCCGCCGGCGCCCGCGTGACCGGCGCGGATGGCGCGGACGGGGCGCGATCATGACCGCATCGCCCCGGCGTGCGCGGCTGTCGTTCCTCGACCGCTACCTCACCCTCTGGATCTTCCTGGCGATGGCGGCCGGGATCGCCCTGGGCTCCGGCCTGCCCGGCCTGCCCGCGGCGATCGACCGCCTGTCGTGGGGCAGCACCAACATCCCGATCGCCATCGGCCTGATCCTGATGATGTATCCGCCGCTGGCGCGGGTACGCTACGATCAGCTGCCGCGCGTGTTCGACGACAGACGCGTGCTGGCGATATCGCTGATCCAGAACTGGATCATCGGCCCGGTGCTGATGTTCGTGCTGGCGGTGATATTCCTGTCCGACAAGCCCGAATATATGACCGGGCTGATCCTGATCGGGCTGGCCCGCTGCATCGCGATGGTGATCGTGTGGAACCAGCTGGCCCGCGGCGACAACCAGTATGTCGCGGCGCTCGTCGCGTTCAACTCGATCTTCCAGATCCTGTTCTTCAGCGTCTATGCGTGGTTCTTCCTGGCCTTCCTGCCGCCGCTGTTCGGGCTGGAGGGCAGCGTCATCCAGGTCGGCTTCGGGACGATCGCCCAGGCGGTGCTGATCTATCTCGGCATCCCGTTCCTGGCCGGGTTCCTGACCCGCCGATGGCTGAGCCGGGCCAAGGGCGACGACTGGTATGAGCAAAGCTTTCTGCCGAAGATCGGCCCGGTCACGCTGATCGCGCTACTGTTCACGATCGTCGCGATGTTCAGCCTGAAGGGCGGCGAGATCGTGTCGCTGCCGGGCGACGCCATCCGCATCGCCATCCCGCTGACGATCTATTTCGTCGTGCAGTTCAGCATCAGCTTCTTCATGGGCAAGCTGATCGCCAGCGACTATCCGCGCACCACGGCGGTCGCCTTCACCGCGGCGGGCAATAATTTCGAGCTGGCCATCGCCGTCGCCATCGCCGCCTTCGGGCTCGCCTCCCCGGTCGCCTTCGCCGCGGTGATCGGGCCGCTGGTCGAGGTGCCGGTGCTGATCCTGCTGGTCAATGTCGCCTTCTGGTTCGGGCGGCGCTGGTTTCCCGACAGCGTTCCCGCCGACGGGCGGGCGTGACGGAGCATCGACCTTGACCGAATTCCGCTATCTGCGCAGCCTGGGCGAGGTCGATCATCTGCCCGCGTTCCGGCCGCAGCACGCACATCGCGCGCCGGCCGCCGGGCTGGGCGACACCGCGCCGCCGCCGCGCATCCTGCTGCTCTACGGATCGCTGCGCGAACGATCCTATTCGCGGCTCGTCGTCGAGGAATCGGCGCGGCTGCTGCGCTATTTCGGCTGCGAGACGCGCATCTTCGATCCATCGGACCTGCCGCTGCCCGATCGGGTGCCCGATGACGATCATCCCGCGGTCGCCGAACTGCGCGCGCATTCGATATGGTCCGAGGGTCAGGTGTGGTGCAGCCCGGAACGCCACGGCCAGATCACCGGCATCATGAAGACCCAGATCGATCATCTGCCGCTGGCCTATCGCGGCATGCGCCCGACCCAGGGACGCACGCTGGCGGTGATGCAGGTGAGCGCCGGATCGCAATCGTTCAACAGCGTCAACACGCTGCGCGTCCTGGGCCGCTGGATGCGGATGTTCACCATCCCCAACCAGTCATCCGTGGCGAAGGCCTATGAGGAATTCGACGCGGCGGGCCGGATGAAACCATCGGCCTATTATGACCGGATCGTCGACGTGATGGAGGAACTGGTGCGCTTCACCGTGCTGATCCGCCCGCACGCCGATCAGCTGGTCGATCGCTATTCCGAACGCAAGGACCGGAACGAACCGGCCGAAACGCCGGTGGAAACGGCGCGGCTGGCGACACGCTGAACCGACACCGCACCGGCCCGCTACTTCCCCGACGTCATCACCGTCATCTTCCGCCCGGCCCCGCCGCTGATCAGCGTATCGGGGGTGACGACCACCGTCGTGCCGGGCACCACCACGCTGGCGGTCGCGCGGATCATCTCCTCCGGCACGGTCAGGCGGGCGCGCTCGTCGGGCGTCACCTCGACCGGGCCGGGCAAGGTCTCGCCCGGCATCGGCAGCTTGATCCATTTGTAGATGCCGTTCTCGATCGCGCTGAGCGTATAGGCACTGGTGCCGGTGACGGAGCCCGCGATCTTCACCGGGGCGGAGCCGATCGGCACGCCGTTGCGCAGCACCAGCATGCGCCGGTCGGCCGAGCTGATGATCATCGACACCGGCCCGGTCGCCTGCCGTTCGGGCTGCCAATAGGTGCCGCCGAACAGCTCCTCCCGGCCCTTCGCCGGATCGTTGCTGAGCACGCTGGGCGTCGGCGCGAAGCGCGGCACATCGGCATCCGCGGTGACGATGACGGTGAGGCCGAGCTTCGTCACCCCATAAAGCAGCTTCGCGAAGCCGAGCGGCAGGCGCACGCAGCCATGCGAGGCGGGATAGCCGGGCAGATTGCCGGCGTGGAGCGCGATCCCGTCCCAGGTGAGCCGCTGCATATAGGGCATCGGGGCGTCGTTATAGAGGTTCGACTTGTGATCGACATTCTTCTGCAGGAGCGTGAACACGCCGGTGGGCGTCTCATGCCCCTTCTTGCCGGTCGACACCGTCGAGATGCCGATCGGGATGCCGTTGCGATAGGCATAGGCGCGCTGCTGCGCGATCGAGACGACGATCACCACCGGCCCTTCCGGCGCGACCTGCGGCGCCCAGAGGAAATCGCCGGGCTTCATCGCCGCGACCGTCGCGCCGACGGTGGCGTCCTGCAGCGAGGGCACCGGCGCGGGGGCGGGCGGCGCGGCGAGCGCCGGGGCGGTGACGAGGGCGGCGGTGAGGAGGAAGGTGCGGATCATCATGGGTCCCTGATTTGATATCATAGTGAAAAGAAGCGGGACCCCGGGTCAAGCCCGGGGTGACGAAAGTGGCCAGGTCAGGAAATGATCGTCACCCCGGGCCTGACCCGGGGTCCCGCTTTTCCCCTCAGCCGGCAAGGGTATCGAAAAGATCCCGCCATTCCGGGTTGGCACGCTCGACCAGCGCGATTTTCCAGGTACGTTGCCAGCGCTTTACGCGCTTCTCGTGGGCGATGGCATCGCCGATCGATGATGTGTGCTCGGCCCAGACCAGTCGATCCAAGCCATAGCGCCTGCAGAAATCTGATCCGCCGCCCGTACGATGCTGATCGATGCGGGCGGCGAGATCGGCCGTTACACCCACATAGATGGTGCCGCGATAGCGATCCGCCATGATGTAGACCCAGCCGCCCTGATGCCCCATCCGCGAAAGGCTGAACAAGCGCCACCCCCGGGTCAAGACCCCGGGGTGACGACAGGCGGGACATGACAGCCCCTTCCCAAAGCCTACAGGCCGGCCTATATAGCCGCCTCCACATACATCGGCAGATGCCCGGCGCTTCAGGCGCGGGTGCCGCCCTTGACCCTCCGGGACACGGCCCGCCTTGCGAACGGACCGCGACGAATTGGAGACGGTTTTTCAAGGGTTTCCATAACGCTGGCAGTGCGGTTCCGAACAGCCCCGGACCCGCACTTTTTGTCGTGGGTCGCACCTGCGAATCGGGCTGGAATTCCGCTGCGACGCGGTAAAATTTTTTGACGCGAGGGAAGTACGCATGGCCACCAAGGCAGTTCCGGCGACCGCCAAGAAGCGCATCCGCAAGGTCTTCGGGAACATCCACGAAGTCGTCCAGATGCCGAACCTGATCGAGGTTCAGCGCGAATCCTACGAGCAGTTCCTGCGCTCGCGCCCCGCGGACAACTATGTCTCGGGCCTGGAAAAGACGCTCCGCTCGGTCTTCCCGATCCGCGATTTCGCCGGCACCGCCGAGC
>CAZJXG010000110.1:0-10972 GCA_964549965.1 uncultured Sphingomonas sp.
GAGGCGAAGAAGATGATCACCGGCAGGGCCGCGATCGCGAAGCTGGTGCCGCCGATCTCCGGCTTGACCAGCGGGCCGAGCAGGAAATTGGTGCCGACCTGGGCATAGCCGAGCAGGCTCGACACCCCGGCCGACATCCCCGCCAGTGCCGCCTTGCCCCAGGGCACGTAGAGGACCATCACCGCGATGCCGGCCTGAAGCGCGAAGGCCGCCCCCACGACCCGCAGCCGGATCGCCTTCCGGTCGGACGACAGCGCGATCGCGACGAGCAGGATCAGCGCGATGCCGGCCAGGCCGGTCAGCAATTTGGTCATGCGCAGAAGTCCCCCGGAGAGCGGGCTGATGCCGGTCTGGGCCACAGAATGGCGCGCGTCGCGCAAGCGTCAAGCGCTCTTTCGCCGCCGCAATAAAGCCGATAGCAATCCTTCCATGACAACCCCCGCTCCCAGCTCGCCGATCGCCAGCCGCTCGCTCTTCATCTTCTCGCTTTTCTATGGCGGCATGGTCTGCATCGCCGGCGTGCTGGGGGTGAAGCAGGTCGCGCTCGGCCCGCTCGCGGTCGAGGCGGGCATCTTCGCCTTCCTGCTGCTCGTTATGATGTCGAGCGCGATCGCAGAGCTGCACGGCCGTGCCACCGCCGACGCGCTGGTGCGCTGGGGCTTCCTGCCGCTGATCGTCTCGGCGCTGCTGATCCAGCTGGTGCTGGCGCTGCCGACCGATCCGGGCATGTACCCGCCGGCGGTCGATGCCTTTCCGATCGTGGTGGGGCAGAGCGCCCGGATGATGATCGCCGGGCTGATCTCCTATGGCCTGTCGCAGACGCTGAACGTGCTGATCTTCGACCGGCTGCGCGGCAGCGGCGCGGGGCGCCTGCTCTGGCTGCGCGGGATGATCGCCAGCGTGATCAGCCAGATATTCGATACGGTGCTGTTCATCACGATCAGCTTCTATGGCGAGCGCGAGATACTCGGCCTGATGGGGGGTCAGATGGCGACCAAGGTGGTCCTGTCGGTGATCCTGGTGCCGCCGCTGATCACGGCCTTCGTGGCGCTGGGCAGGCGCCTGGACGCGCGGCGCTGATCGTCTGGCGCCGGCGCGCGCGCCGGCTTCAGCCCGTCGCGGCTTTCCCCCGGAGGGCGAACAGCATCCCCGCCAGCGCGAGCACCGCGCCGGCCGCCGCGACCGGAGTCCAGCGATAGTCCTCGAGCAGGGTAGAGAAGCCCATCGCGACGATCGGCACCATCACGCTGGAATAGGCCGCGCGCGCCGGGCCGATCGCGCGCATCACATAGAGGTAGAGCGGAAAGGTGATCGCCGATCCGAACAGCGCGAGATAGACGGTGGCCAGCCAGTAGGCAGGCCGGGAATCGAGTTCGGGCCATCCCGAGCCCGCCAGCGCCACCGCCATGTTGGCCACCGCCGCCAGGCCCATCGCCCAGATGAGCAGCGCCGCCCATGGGAGGTGCCGTGCGCGCGGGCTGGCCTGCAGCACATTGCCGACCGACGCGGACAGGGTGGCGCAGAGCGACAGGCCGATGCCCAGCGCGGCGTTTCCCCCCTCCGTCGCCGCCAGGGCAATCTCGTGGCGGAACAGCAGCGCCATGCCGATCCCGGCGAGCGCCGCGCCGGCGATGAAGGCGCCACCGACCCGGTGGCCCAGGAAAATCCGGCCGAGAATCGCATTGGGGATAATGAGAAGCGAGAAGACCATCGCCACCAGACCGGAGGTGATGAAGCCTTCGGCATGATAGAGGAACAGGAAGTTGAGCATGAACTGCGTCAGGCCGATCATCGCGATCAGCGGCAGGTCGGTCCGCCGGATGCGCAGGGACATACCCAGCCATCGCGCATAGAGCGCCATCGCCAGCGCGGCGATGGTGAAGCGGAAGGCGATCGACCAGGCGGGCGCGGTAACGCCGAGCTGATAGCGGATCGCGGTCCAGGTCGATCCCCAGATCAGCACGGACAGGATCAGCGCGGCCAGGATGCGGGGCGACAATGCCCCGCCCGGCGGGGATGCGCTCATAGCGCGGTGATCGCCTTCGCCAGCGCCTCGACATCGGATGCCGGCTGGTCCCAGCTGCACACCAGTCGCGCCACGCCGGGCGCCCAGTCGTAGAATAGGAAGCCCTGCCCCCGCAGCGCCGCCGCTTCGGCTTGGGTCAGGCGCAGAAATATCTCATTGGCTTCGACCGGATGGAGCAGCCGTCCGCCCGCGACATTGGCGATATGCGCCGCGGCCGCGTTGGCGGCATGGGCATTGCGCAGCCATATATCCCCTTCCAGCATCGCCAGCAGCTGCGCGGCGGCGAAGCGCCCCTTCGACAGCAGGTGGCCCGCCCGCTTGCGGCGATAACGGGTCGCATCGGCCAGCTCCGGGCGAAAAAGGATCAGCGCCTCGGTGGACATGCCGCCATTCTTGATGAAGCCGAAGCTCAGCGCGTCGACCCCGCCCTTCCAGCTGAGGTCCGCCGGGGTACAGCCGAGCGCCGCCACCGCATTGGCGAAGCGCGCGCCATCCATGTGCAGGCCCCAGCCCCGCGCCCGGGCCAGTGCGCCGAGCGCGGCGACATCGTCCGGCGCATAGACCAGACCATATTCGGTCGCGTTGGTGATCGACAGCGCCGCCGGCTGGGTCTGATGGACATCGGCACGGATCGAATCGGCGAAGGCGGCGACGTGGGCGGGATCGAGCCTGGCACCCGGCCCGCCGGTCAGCATCAGCTTGGCGCCGCCGGTATAGAATTCGGGCGCGCCGCATTCATCGCGCTGAATATGCGCGTCTTCATGACAGATGACCGCCTGGTGGCCCTGCACCATCGCCGCGAGTGCCAGCCCGTTGGCGGCGGTACCGCTCGACACCCAGAGCACCGCGACCTCGGTGGCGAACAGGTCGGAAAAGGCGGCGTCGAGCCGGCGGCTCAGCGCATCGCCGTCATAGCCGTCGTCGGGCTGGTTGGCGGCAACGAGCGCCGCCATCACCTCGGGGCAGACATGGGCGGCATTGTCGGACAGGAAGCGCATCCGGCGAGGATACAGTGGCTCGCGGCGGCGAAGTCAATCTTTCAGGCTGATGCCCGCCCCCTCCCCGCCCGGCGGCAGCACCGCCAGGTCGAGCGTGCGCCCGGCGAGCCCGGTGCTGCGAAACAGCGGAGCGAGCAGCTGTTCGACCTCGCCCTGGGCCAGGGTGGTGCGGATGTCGAGATACCAGGCCAGCCCCTCGCGCCCCGGCCATTGCGCCAGGGCGAGCCAGGCACCGGTGATCCGCGCCTCGGCCGCCAGGGCGGTGCGCAGTCCGGCGATCAGCGCCTCGGGCGGTTCGGTCGGGGTGCCGAGCAGCGGATGGGCGCCCTGCTCGCGGCGACGATGGACCGGCCGGCCGAGCAGCAGGGCGCAATCGGCCGCCGTCCAGTGAATGCTGTAGCCCAGGCCCGGATTGAGCATCGCGCCGCGATCGGTGGCCAGCGCCAGCAGTTGCGCCCCGTCGGCGGCGAAAAAGCCCGGTCCATTGCCGAGCGCCTCGACCACCCGCGTCTGCGCGCTGAACAGGGCGGGTATGCGGCGGCCGTCCGGCCCGGCCAGTTCGAACAGGCGCGGCTGGCCCACGGTGGCGGGTAGCGCCATGCCGCGCGAGGCGGGCAGGTCGGGGCTGGCCGCGAACAGGGTCGATTCGAGCAGCAACCGGTGGAAGGCGGCGCGCTGTGCAGGATCATGGGCGGCCGCGATCAGCATCTCCTCCAGCCGGTTCTGCGGCTGGAAGGCGGGCGCCGACGCCGACGCGACAATGCCGGATTGCGCGGGGGGAGCCGCCCGCTCCTCCGGTGGCGGCGCGGACCTGTCCCGATCGCGCCGGAAGAGTCGGAAGAAGCTTCGGATCATCGCGCCTGTTTGGCGACAGGCCGGGCCCGCCGCAAGGCATCACGGGATCAGCCGGCGACGAGCGCACTTATCTCGACGATCGTCGCGGGCGCCATAAAGACGCGGATCGTAGCAATGGGCGCTAAGCACCTTCGCCCGTTCGGCCGTCATGCCGGGGACCAGCTCTGGCGGCCCTGCGCGACGATGCCGCCCAGATCGAAATTGATCAGCGAATAGAGCGGATGCGAATGATGGGGCCGCAGCATCGCTTCGTTGATCGCCGCAGCACCCGCCGACGAGCAGCAACAGGGCTGCTGTAGCGGTCGCTACATAGTGGCGTGGACGGGCGTTATGGCCAGGGCGAAACCGCCCTCAATCGGCGGCGTTCAGGAAGGACGGCGGCTTCTGACCGAAGGATTCCTTGCCCGAAAGCAGCGCGTCGAGACGCTTGCGCAGCGATCGTTCATAGTCGGCATGGTCGCTCGAGGGCGGCCGTGACAGCATCAGATCGCCCAGGATGGCATCCTTCACCCGGCCGATCGCTTCCTCGTCGAGTATGCCCGCGCGGCGGAGTTCGATCGCGATCTGGATCATGCCCACCGCCGTTGCCTGCGCACGAATGCCGAGCAGGTCGATCGATTCGCGCAGCTTGCGGGTTTCGCTGGGTTCCATCGCATGATCCTCCCTCGATGCCGATGGCGATCCTATGCCTGCAATCAGCGCTCGGCTACCCGCCCCGAACGTTCGAGCTTGCCCCAGCCCACCCGTGGCCCGCGCAGCGCCTGGGCGAGTGCCTTCAGCACGACATAATACATGATCTGGCGATAGCCGATCCGCTGCGGAACGAGCAGCCACAGCAGCCGCCATCTCTCGCGCCGTTCGAGCGCGAAGGCGATGAAGGCGGCGAGCAGGTCGATCGCGGTGAAGACCAGCCAGAAGCCGAGCATCCTGTCGATGTCGCCGCTGCTTGCCGCCCAGCCATGCGCCCGCACCTCCAGCCAGGTGGCGATCAGGCTGACCAGCAGCGCCAGATCGATCACCGGCGAAATGGCGGCGAGCAGGATCTGGAACAGCACGGCCTGCGGCAGGCCGACCCGCGCCAGCCCGTTCGGCTGGCCGTTCGCCATCACCCGGCGATGCTTCCACAGGCATTGCAGGGTGCCATAGGCCCAGCGGTAGCGCTGCTTGGCGAGCGCCGCGACGCTTTCGGGCGCCTCGGTCCAGGCGATCGCATATTGGTCATAATGGACCTTCCAGCCGGCCCGCTGGATCGCGATCGTCAGATCCTGATCCTCGGCCAGCGTGTCGGGCGGATAGCCGCCGACCGCGCGGATCGCCGCGAGCCGCCACGCGCCGACCGCGCCGGGCACTACCGTGATCGCGTCGAGCCGGGCGAGCGCGCGCCGCTCCAGATTCTGCGCGGTGATATATTCCAGCGCCTGCCAGCGGGTGATGAGGTTCACCCGGTTGCCGACCTTGGCATTGCCCGCGACCGCGCCCAGCCGCGCGTCGGCGAACCAGCGCGCCAGCCGGGCGATGGTGGTCGGCTCGAACTGGGTGTCGGCATCCAGCGCGATGACGATCTCGCCGCGCACCAGTTCCAGCCCGCGGTTGAGCGCGCGCGCCTTGCCGCCATTCTCCAGGGTGAGCAGCTGGACGCGGGGATCGTCGGCAAAGGCGGTGCGGACGATCTCGCTCGTGCGGTCCTTCGATCCGTCGTCGATGACGATCACCTCGATGCCGACATCGCGGCTGTCGAGGACGCGGCGGACCGAGCGCTCGATCACCCGCTCCTCGTTGAAGGCGGGGATCAGCACGGTGACGAAGCGTGCCGGGTCGATCGGCGGAAATACGGTCCGCGCCTCGCGCCGCGCCTGGACCAGCGCCAGCCCCGACAGCAGGATGGCGCGCAGGATGCCCAGGCTGATCGCGACCAGGAATAGCCATTTGATCGCGATCACCGCCCCGCCGAGCGCGCTGAACAGGGCAAGATCGGTCTCGGCGGCGAGCCGGTCGCTCCTGGAAATGGGTGGGTTGACGGTGGCGGGCGACAGGCCGGCAAGAACCGATACCGGCACCAGCCGGTAGCCGCGCGCGCGCAGTTCGCGGATGATGATCGGCAGCGCGGCGACGGTCTGCGCCCGGTCACCGCCCGAATCGTGGAGCAGGACGATATTGCCCGAGAAGGATTCGTTGCCATTTTCGACGCCCTCGATGGTGCGGCGGACGATTTCGCCGACGCCCGGGCGTTTCCAGTCGTCGGGATCGACATGCAGGCCGACCGACAGATAGCCGCGCCGCTGCGCCTCCTGGACGGGCACGATCTCATCGCTGGTGGTCGGCTCGGCATCGCCGAAATAGGGCGCGCGGAACAGCCGTAGCGACCGGCCGGTATAGGCCTGGAACAGCCGCTGGTTGGTGTTCAGCTCCAGCGCGGTCTCGCGCGGGGAGGCCCGGGCGAGATTGGGATGGGTATAGGTGTGGCTGCCCACCTCATGCCCTTCGGCGATCAGCCGTTCGAGCAGCGGGCGCTGGGTCAGCGCGTTCTCACCGACGATGAAGAAGGTGGCGGGTGCCTTCTCGGCCTTGAGGATGTCGAGGATCCTGGGCGTCCAGACCGGATCGGGGCCGTCGTCGAAGCTGAGCGCGACGAGGCCGGGCCGATAGCCGGTGCGCTGGATCTGCCACGGGCTGGGCAGGCGATCGAACCGGACATCGACTATCCCGCCCTGCCGGTCGGTCGTCACGGTGCGATGGCCGGGCACCGGCACCGCGCCGATGCGGAGAATTTCCCCCGACCCCTCGATATCGACATTGGTGCCCGCCGGGATGTCCTCGATCGCGGCGGGGGCGGGCAGGCGCCGCCCCCGCCCGAACATCGTCCAGATCGACGGGTCCTCGGTGCCGAGCCGCCACAGCGCGACCGACGTCAGGCCCAGGCTGCGCAGCGCCATGAGCTGGCCGTGCATCGCGGCGGCATCGAGCAGCCAGATGTCATGGCGCTTGCCGGCTTCGAGATAGGCGAAGCTGCTATTGCCGCTTGACCGGTCGAAGCGCGGCGTCACCCCGCTTTCGCGGGCGGCGAGCCAGACATCCTCGACCGAATGGGCAATGGTGTCGCCCCCCCTCTCCCAGTCATAGGCGTAGGAGCCCAGCGCCACGACCACCCGTTCGGGCGGCAGCCCGCGCACCGCGCGCGCCACCGAATCGGCGAACCAGGGCCGCGACGCGATCGGCCCGGGATCGCCGGGCTCCGAATGCTCGTCATAGGCCATCAGGAACAGCTTGTCGGCGACCCGGGCATAGGCCTTCAGATCCCAGTCGGGATCGGCGACGGGCACCGCGATGGCGATCTGCATGCCCGGAAGCCGGCGGCGCGCCTCGGCCAGGAAGGCGCGATAGGCGGGGTGGGCGTTGGCAGGAAGCTCCTCGAAATCGAAGAAGACGCCGCTCGCCTGATTGGCGCGCAGCAGCGCCGCGATCCGGTCGAGTGTCGCGGCGCTCGCCCTGGAATCCTTGAGCAGGGTGGCGATGCCTTTTCCGTCCCAGCCGCCGTCGAGCGCATTCTGGATCATCGGCATCAACTTCGGCCGGCGATGCGCGTGGCTGATGATCGCTTTTCCGCGTGGATCGGCGAAGCTCGTCACCTTGTGATCCGGCCCGGTGATCGAGATCCAGCCGGGGATCAGCCAGTCGATATCCTCGACATGGCGCGCCAGCGATGCGGCCGAGGCGTCGTCCCACGGGGCGTGGAACGCATAGGATGACCGCTGGCCATGGCCAGGGTGGCCATGTTCGAGCAGGTGCCGAAAATCGCGCCACATATGGCGGACCTTGCTGGCGCTGGTGCCGACCAGCCCATGGTCCTGGCCGTGCAGCGGCGCGGACAGGGGGCGCTCGACCTCGAACGGCAGGGGCGGCTGCGGCACCACCGCGACGATCGAGCCGAAGAATGCCGCGCCCGCCAGCAGGATCAGCAGCACGAAGGCGATCACCGCCAGCGCGAAGCGCCGCCGCCGCCGGCCCGATGCATCGAAGAAGATCGGCTGTTCGCTCATGCCGGAAACCCGCCTGCCCATCATGGAACGCGCCCGCTGCCTCAGCGGTTGGGCCCCGGCGGGCGCGATATGCAAGGGATGCTTTCTAAATGCTGACTACCGCGCTCCAATGGTATGGCGCAATCGCAGGCGTGATCGCCGCGCTGATAGTGTCGCTCGATCTCGGCCGCCGCTGGACCGGCTTGGGCTTCGTCATCTTCGTCACCTCCTCGATCGCGCTGATCGGCTGGGGCTTCCTGAAGCCCGACGCCGAAGGGATCGGGACGCAGAACATCGTCCTGCTCGTCATCAACGTGGTTGGGGTCTATCGCTATCTGGTCCGCAGGAGGGCGCCGTGAACCCCGCGTCCTGAAGCGGGTTGAATTTCCCCGGACGAAAAAAAGCCCGCCCGGATCGCTCCGGACGGGCCTTCTCCAAGTCGGTTCGTCAGATCACATCGCGGCGTGTGCCAGCGCTGCGAGCAGCAGCAGGGCGACGATGTTGGTGATCTTGATCATCGGGTTCACGGCCGGGCCGGCGGTGTCCTTGTAGGGATCGCCGACGGTGTCGCCGGTCACGGCCGCCTTATGGGCTTCCGATCCCTTGCCGCCATGATTGCCGTCCTCGATATATTTCTTGGCATTGTCCCATGCGCCGCCGCCCGAGGTCATCGAGATGGCGACGAACAGGCCGGACACGATCACGCCCAGCAAAAGCGCGCCGAGCGCGGCGAAGCCATTGGCCTGGCCCGCGACGGCGGTGATTGCGAAATAGACGACGATCGGCGCCAGCACCGGCAGCAGCGAGGGGATGATCATCTCCTTGATCGCCGCCTTGGTGACGAGATCGACGGTGCGGGCATAGTTGGGACGGCTGGTGCCGGCCATGATTCCCGGATTGTCACGGAACTGCGCCCGGACGTCTTCGACCACCTGTCCGGCGGCACGGCCCACGGCGGTCATGCCGAAGGCGCCGAAGATATAGGGGAGCAGCGCGCCGAGCAGCAGCCCGACAATGACATAAGGGTTGGAAAGGCCGAAATCGACCGCGAGATCGGGGAAATAGAGCCCCAGATCGGCGGTATAGGCGCCGAACAGCACCAGCGCCGCAAGCGCCGCCGAACCGATCGCATAGCCCTTCGTCACCGCCTTGGTGGTGTTCCCCACGGCATCGAGCGCGTCGGTACGAACGCGCACGCTGTCGTCGAGGCCCGCCATTTCGGCGATGCCGCCGGCATTGTCGGTGACTGGCCCATAAGCGTCGAGCGCCACGACCATGCCGCCGAGCGCCAGCATCGCGGTCGCGCCGAAGGCGAGGCCGAGAATGCCCGCGAGCTGATAGGCCGCGACCACCGCGACCACGATCGCGATCGTCGGCAGAGCCGTAGATTCGAGGCTGATCGCCAGGCCCTGGATCACGTTGGTGCCGTGACCGGTTTCCGACGACTTGGCGATCGAGCGCACCGGGCGATAATTGGTGCCGGTATAATATTCGGTGATCCACACCAGCGCACCGGTGAGGGCGAGACCGATGACCATGCACCAGAAGATATCCATGCCCGTGAAGGCCGCACCCGCGACCGCCGCGTTCATATCGCCCAGCGTATATTGGGTGACGAGGTAGATCGCCGGAACCGCGAGGATCGCCGAGGTCCAGAAGCCCTTGTAGAGCGCGCCCATGATCGACTGGCTCGACCCCAGGCGGACCATGTAGGTGCCGATGATCGAGGTGAGGATGCAGACGCCGCCGACGATCAGCGGCAGCGACATCAGGCGCAGCACTTCATCGGCGGTGCCGGTGGCGAAATGCGCGATCGAGATCATCGTCACGCCCAGCGTCACGACATAGGTTTCGAACAGATCGGCCGCCATGCCGGCGCAATCGCCGACATTGTCTCCGACATTGTCGGCGATGGTGGCGGGATTGCGGGGGTCGTCCTCGGGGATGCCCGCCTCGACCTTGCCGACCAGATCGGCGCCGACATCGGCGGCCTTGGTGAAGATGCCGCCGCCCAGACGCGCGAAGATCGAGATCAGCGAGGCGCCGAATGCCAGCGCAACCAGCGATTCGATGACGACACCGTCATTGGCGGCGTGGCCCTGGATGCCGACGAGATAATAGAAGAACAGCGAGATCGCGAGCAGGCCGAGCCCGACGACGAGCATGCCGGTGATCGCGCCGGCGCGAAACGCCAGGGTCAGGCCGCTCTGCAGGCTGGTGCGCGCGGCTTCCGCGGTCCGCACATTGGCCTTCACCGACACGTTCATGCCGACGAAGCCGGTCGCGCCCGACAGCACCGCGCCGATGATGAAGCCGACCGCCGAGGTCAGTCCCAGGAAATAGGCGATGAGTGCGGCCATGACGACGCCGACGATCGCGATGGTCTGATATTGGCGGGCCAGATAGGCGCGGGCGCCTTCCTGGATGGCGGCGGCGATGTCCTGCATCTTTTCGTTGCCGGCCGAGGCGGCCAGAACCTGTCGGCTGGTGAACAGCCCGTATAATATGGCGATCAGGCCGCAGCCTATCGCAACTTGAGTGATCAGCATCCTAACTCCCTTCGCTTTCCGGAGCGCCAGTCCTGTTCCGAACAGGTCGCCCCAGCCATGAGGCAGTGATTTTCGGGCCGGCAGCTTCCCCCTGGCGCCCCCTCAATCACTCCAAAAGCGCCGAGACCGAGCTTTTCCGCCCTTTTTGTCCCCCGACACGTGGCCGCATTGTATGTCTGTGTTGCGGGCTGGCCGCAAGTGCCCGTTTTTCGGGGGCGAGCGGCGGTCCGCAGCCGGCATCGGCCCGCCATGCGAGCGGGGCGCGATTCAATCGGCGCGATGCTCATAGCCGAGGGTGGCGGGCAGCGGCACAGGCCCCGTCCGGTCGACGAGATGCAGGCCAGCGCCAGGTTCGAACCGCCCGACGACTATGGCGTTGCGCTCCGCCGCTGCGCGGCGATCGGGCGGCACGGCGGCGATGAGCTGATAGTCGTCGCCCGCCGTGACGGCCGCCAGCCGGGCGGCGCGATCCTCGCCGAAGCCGCGTGCCTCGTCCGACAGCGGCACCGCGTCGAGATCGATCGTCAC
>CAZJXG010000111.1:0-10886 GCA_964549965.1 uncultured Sphingomonas sp.
GCTTCGGATGCGAGCGGGGCCATCACATAGGAAAAGGCCTGGCGGATCAGCTGAACGCCGCTCGCCAGCTTGCGGGCGATGGCGAACAGGCCGGCGGCGCTCGCGCCGGCCGCGCCCGGGATCATCAGGTTCAGGATCAGCGGCGGCGCATCGGCGAACAGCCGCATGACGATGTTGGATGGCAGCACAGACAGGCCTGCATAGAGCGTCTGCGCGGTGGTCGTCGCGGTGGAGGACCGGCCGAGGACGAGATCGAGCCGATAATAGCGGGCGAGCAGCCGCGTCGAGAAGATGCAGGTGACGGCGAGCGAGCAGAGATGCGCGATCAGCAGCCCCAGGGTGCCCGCGCCGAGCGCCGCGAGCACGATCGCGGCGATCATCCGCAGCAGCTGTTCCCACATCACCCGCAGGCGGATCTCCGGTCCGAACGCCTTCCGGGCGCGCAGGGCGGATGTGGATATCTCGACATAGGCCCAGAAGGGCAGTGCCCAGGCGAACAGCGCGATGCCGGTGGCCAGCCGGTCGCGATCCCTGGGGGCGACATTGACGATCTCGGCGATCCAGTGCGCGTTCAGGCTCGCGGCGAGCGCGATCAGGATACAGGGGAGGAGGCCCAGGATCATCGCCTGGCGCAGCGCGCCCGCGCGTTCGGCATCGTCTTTCGCCTGGGGCACTACGCGCTGCAGCGCGCTCGTCATGCCGAGGTCGGCGAAATTCTCGATCAGGTTCACCGCCGACCACAGCACCATGTAGAGGCCATAGGTGGGCAGCCCGAACAGCCAGACATAGAGCGGCTGTGAGATGATCTCGACAACGCCTCCCGCCCGCGCCAGCAGGGCGGTGCCGGCGCCCTGGGCGACCTGGCGGGAGCCGGGCGGCAGGCCCGGTGGAGGGGTTGAGGACATATCCTGCTTCTACTGGCTGGGCCGGCCCTTTCAAGGGAGCGGCGTTTTGGCTAGGTTGGGGGCGGTGCGAGGTTAAGCGCCAGAAAAATTTGGCGCGCGTCAGCCATTGAGCCGCGCGGCGCTATTCGCTATCGCGGGTCGAACCTAGGGCAGGGGTCAAGAGTCATGGCTGAGTTCGCGCTTCCAAAGAACAGCAAGATCAAGAAGAACGGCAAGGTCCATAAGGCTCCGGCCGGCGCCAAGGACGTCAAGGCGTTCAAGATCTACCGCTATGATCCCGACAGCGGCGAGAATCCCCGTTACGACACGTTCGAGATCGACCTTGCCGAATGCGGCCCGATGGTCCTCGATGCGCTGATCAAGATCAAGAGCGAGCAGGACCCGTCGGTGACGTTCCGTCGCTCGTGCCGGGAGGGCATATGCGGCTCCTGCTCGATGAACATGAACGGCAAGAACGGCCTCGCCTGCACCACCGCGATCGAGGACTGCAAGGGCGAAGTCCGCGTCACCCCGCTGCCGCACATGGACGTGATCAAGGATCTGGTCCCCGATTTCACCCATTTCTACGCGCAATATGCGTCGATCCAGCCCTGGCTGAAGACGGTCACGCCGAATCCGTCGGGCAAGGAGCGGCTGCAGTCGCCCGACGATCGCAACAAGCTCGATGGCCTCTATGAGTGCATCCTGTGCGCCTGCTGCTCGACCTCGTGCCCGAGCTACTGGTGGAACAGCGACAAATTCCTGGGGCCGGCGATCCTGCTTCAGGCCTATCGCTGGCTCGCCGACAGCCGCGACGAGATGACCGGCGAGCGGCTCGACGAGCTGGAGGATCCGTTCCGGCTCTATCGCTGCCACACGATCATGAACTGCGCGAATGTCTGCCCCAAGGGCCTGAGCCCGGCCAAGGCGATCGCGGAGATCAAGAAGATGGTGGTCGAGCGCCAGCTCTGATCCTGTCCGCACATGGTTTTTGACGATTCCCGGTTTCTGTACGCGGAAGATGCGGACAACCCTGGCTGGCATCGGTGGCAACTCCGGGAAGAGGGCAGGTTCAACACCTTCCTTGGTCCTTTCCTCGTGCGTCGCGATGGTGCCCGGGCGGTTGTGCGGATGACCCCGCATAGCGGGATGCTGAATTTTCTCGATCGGCTGCATGGCGGGGCCCTGATGGGCTTCATCGACAGTGCGATGTTCGCCGGTGCACGCCTGTTCGGCGGAGAAGGCGTGCAGGACGGTATCACGGTCGATCTCAGCGTCCAGATGGTCGCCGGAGGCTCGGCGGACCGCCCCGTCGATGCGATCGTGGAGCTGACGCGGGAGACTCGCCGCCTGATGTTCCTGCGCGGCACCGTGGAGCAGGGGGACGAGACGATAGCGGGCTTCATAGCGACGATCCGCAAGGGCATGTCATGAGCCTGGGCGTCATCGCCCGCTATGAGGCGTTGATCGCCGCGGGCGAGCTGCGCCCCGACCCCGATCAGCGCGCGACGGTCGGGCGGCTGGACGCGCTGGCCACGGCGCTGGAGAATCAACCGGTCAAGGGCAGCCTGCTTTGGCGGATGCTGCGCAAGCCTCCTCCGCCGGTCCGTGGCCTCTACATGTGGGGCGGGGTCGGGCGCGGCAAATCGATGCTGATGGACCTGTTCTACGACTGCGTGAAGGTCGGGGCGAAGCGGCGGGTCCATTTCCACGAATTCATGATCGAGGTGCATGATCGCCTCCGCATCGAGCGCCAGAAGGAGAAGGGCGATCCGATCCCGCCGGTGGTCGAGGCGATCGCGGCGGAGGCGAAGCTGCTCGCCTTCGACGAGATGGTGGTCAACAACATGGCCGACGCGGCGATCCTGAGCCGGCTGTTCACCGGCCTGATCGTCGATGCCGGCGTCACCGTCGTGACCACCTCTAATCGCCGGCCTGGGGACCTCTACAAGGATGGGCTCAACCGCCAGCTCTTCCTGCCCTTCATCGATCTGATCGAGCAGCGGCTCGACGTGCTGTGCCTCAATGGACCGACCGACTATCGGCTGGAACGGCTGGGCGGTTTCCCTGTCTGGTATGCGCCGCTGGACGCGGATTCGAACGAAGCCGTGCGCCAGGCCTTCTTCCGCCTCACCGATTATCCGCCGGAGGATAGCGCCCATGTTCCCACGGCCGCGCTTGCGGTGCAGGGCGGGCGCGTCCTGCACGTTCCCAAAAGCCTGAAGGGGGTCGCGGTCTTCTCGTTCAAGCGGCTCTGTGCAGAGGCGCGGGGCGCCGCCGACTATCTGGCGATCGCGCGCAATTATCATACCGTGATCATCGTCGGCATCCCGCTGCTGACGCCCGAGAAGCGCAACGAGGCGTCACGCTTCAAGGTGCTGATCGACGCGCTTTACGAGCATAAGGTGAAGCTGCTCGCCACCGCCGAGGCCGAGCCCGAGGCGCTGTACCCCGACGGCGACGGCGCCTTCGAGTTCGAACGGACCGTCTCGCGCCTGATGGAGATGCAGAGCCGGGACTATCTCGCGGCGGGGCATGGATCGGAAGAGTAGAATCGTAGAACGTGGCTGAGCGGCCGGTCTGCTCACGACCCAATGCCGGTCATTATCTGGTGAATTCATCGAGCGAAAATCGGAACGTCTGCTTCTCCCGGCGGACAGTCGAAAGCGCATCCATCACATTAATGGTGCGCGCCCATTCGATGAACTGCGGTATCGCTTGCCCTTCTATCGCTGCTCGCGCTTCGGCAACCCGACCAGCTGGAACGGCGCGGCAGTGGACCCAAAAAAAGCTCATACTCTGCCTGAACAGGAAAGCCGTGCGGCATGAAGTCGACTTGGAAAGCATGATCATATCGATCCCATCGCGTAAGACGTATGGGAATCGTGATTCCACTCGCCTCAACAGCGCTTGCAAGGATCGAAGGTTTGAGTGGGTAGCTTCGCCCCTTAGGCAGCCGGTCAGCGCGAGAATCCATAGCAATCCTATATTGGATGTCCGTTCTCCGACCAAGCTCGCCGAAAGCTGACAGTCGGCAATCCACCCCATGTCGGACATTCTGCGCCAAATTGGATCGAACGGCGGAAACCGACCCACTGCGGTCGTTCAGTGAGGCAAGCGAAGCGCCTTTACGAAGGCGGGCGGTTCTTCCAACCGCAGGCGCAGCACCCGGCGCGCATCTCCGTAGGTCACGACCACGTTGCTTCTGAGAAGCCGCTTGGGCGTATCGACCTGCTTGATGCTTGCCAGTGGGATCGTTCTTTCCAGCCTGTACACCTCTGGAAGAAACATCAGGTTGAACGGGAACTGAGGGACGACCGTCAGATCAGTTTCGGTAACAGCGACCAACAGGCAGCGGCTTGCAAATGGTCCCGAAGCGCCTCGTTCGGCGAAAACGGCATTGGCGGGAAGCCGAGGATAGATCGGTTTCCCTGTGTATCGTCGATACAGGATCGAGGCCAGCACGACCACCGCAATCCAAGCGGGTGCCGCCATGAAAAGCCAGTCGGGTGGAAACTGATCCATCCGCCGTTTGATATAGGCACTGATGTCCGCTTTCCACCCGTTTCGGCCATGGGTTTGCCGATCATGCTTGAGCCCTGCGATCTAACAGCGGACGGTCAGGAAACGACCCGAGCTCCGTCATTCACCGTGTCTGTGCGGTCGCCGGAAAGCGGACTCCCGCACTGCAACCTTGGAGATGGGCCGCGTCCCCGGGCTGAGCGGTGGCCGATGCTATGCGTTGGCTTAGACGGAGTGGACGCTTCCTGTTGCCAAGCCAAGGGCGGTGAGCGCCATCCAGAGGGCCATGGCTATCATCATCAGGTTCTCGGTCAGCGAGATGAAGCCGAGCGGAACGTTGCTGGAACCACCCACGCAGGCACATTTGAGCTCGCGTCTGTCGATGTAAACGGCCTTGAAGACCGACACTGCGCCGATTGTGCCGATGAACAGCGCGATGGGCGCCGAAAGCCACGTAAGCGCTCCGGCAACCATGAGCACGCCGGCGAGCCCCTCGGCGAAGGCATAGATATAGCTGTAAGGCACCCAGCGCTTTGCTAGCAGGTCGTAGTTCAGGAACATCGTCGCGAAGCTCTCGACGTTCTGAAGCTTGAGCAGCGCGAGCACGACCATCGAGAAGCCGATGAACCATTCGAGCGCCAGCAGGGTGAAGATGCTTCCAGTGACGGCATAGCTTGCCGCGAGCGCCATCAGCGCAGTCATGGAGAAAAGCGCGACGACAGGCCGGTAGCTGGTGGCCCCGGGGTCCGCAACCCGCTTCCCGAGGAAGCGGCGCAGGTCATCATGACCGCCGATCCGCCGGTCGCCGATGAATATTTGCGGCGTGGTGGCAATGCCATGTTGCGTCTTAAACGCGTCCGTCTGTTCCCGCGTGGTGAGGTGATGATCCTCTACCTCATAGCCCATCCGCTTTAGCAGATGCAGCGCCTTCAGTCCGTAGGGGCAGATATGCGTTGGCATCACCATGCGGTAGATGACCGCCTTCTTGATGGACGCCGGATGGTTGCTCATGTCCGACATTTCACGACTCCTTGTGATCTTGTCGGCACGGATATAGGATCCGTACCATGGTACAGAGTCAAGGTCCTAAATCACTGACCATTGGACGACTTGCGGCCGGTGGGAATGTCGGCGTCGAGACGATCCGCTTTTACCAGCGCAAGGGCCTGCTCGAGACCCCAACGCGCGAGAGCGGGGTAAGACGCTATGGCTCGGAAGACCTTCGCAGATTGCGGTTCATCAGGCAGGCGCAGACTGCAGGTTTTACGCTGGAGCAGATTGCGGAGCTTCTGGAGCTGGATGCGGGTCAAGACCGCAGTCGCGCCCGTGAACTCGCGCGTAGCCGGATCGAAGCCCTTAACGCGAAGATTGCGGAACTCGAGCGCGCCCGCGATGCGCTGAAGCGGCTTGCCACCGAATGCGGAAAAGGAAGAAAAGGGCCATGCCCTATCCTCGCTTCGTTCGATGTCTGAGCGGTGGCGGGTGGCTTCGCTGACTATGATGATCGTCGACCAGGAGGCGAGGCCTGACTTTCACAATGTCCGCTTCCGCCCTTGAATTACCCGAAAGCAGACCAGCGGAAATCCACCAATCTTGGTCATTCCGAGGTTTGATAGCCTGACCTCGGGTCAGGCGAGCAAACGCGTCACCGCCCCACGAACACGAACGGCGCCCAGTTGACCGGCTGTTCGGCGCCCTCGAACGGATGCCGGTCGATCATCCGCAGCATTGCCGCGCGCAGCGCCTGTGCCGGGTCCGCGCCGCGCCCATATTTCCGCACGGTTTCGCCGGACAGATAGGCCGCTGCGTCGTCGCGGACCGCCCAGTGCGAGGCGAGGAGATTGCGCCCGCCCGCATAGAGGAAAGCCTGCGCCACGCCGGCCAGGCCGCTGTCGTCGCCGCTCCCGCCCGCCGCCGTGTTGCACGCGGACAGGATGATCCAGTCCGCCGCCAGCCGCAGCCGCATGATCTCGCTGACCGTCAGCAGCCCGTCGTCGGCGCCCTCCGGCGTCATCACCAACGCGGGTTCGTCGAGTCCGTCGAGATCGCCGGCCATCAGGCCGTGCGTGGCGAAGGCGAGCACGGTGGTGCGGGTCAGGTCGGCGCTGCGGATCGCCTGTTCGGTCGCGCGGCTTCCGGTCAGGATCATCTGTTCGGGTGCCGCCAGCGCGCGGCCCAGGCTGCGCAGCTCGGGCTCGGTGGCGGGGAGCGCGGGCAGATCCTGGACCTGCCGCGCCATGTTCGCGGATCGGAACGCCAGCTGCACGTCGGCCGGCGCCAGATCGGGGGCGCCGACCGCGAAGAAGCTGCGCACCTTGCGCCCGGCGCCGGTCGTCCGTTCGGCGCCGACACTCGCGATCGAGGGAAGGGTGACGAGAATATGGTCGCGGACCAGCCAGTGCGCGCTCCGCAGGGTCGGCTTGTCCTGCCGGGGGGCGAGCACGGCCAGCGGCAGCGTGGTCAGGCTGGCGTTCGCGGCAACCAGCAGGCGGGGCCTCTTCGCGATCGCGGCCCGGATCGTTTCCGGAAACAGAATCGCGTGCAGTTCGGACGACGCATCGAAGTCGAAGCGCGCCGCCGTCATATCGTCTGAAATCGCGGCGCGGGTCGGCGAGGCCGCGCGCAGCGCGAAGCGCGTCCCGGCCGCCTGCGGCGAGATGCCGGCGCGAAGCCGATCAACCAGCTGTGCGATATGCTGTGCGGTAGCAGGCGCCATGGCCATCGACACGCCGTCGCGCGTCACCGCGAACAACGTCGTCCGGCTCTCGCCCACGGCGGCGACCAGCAGCGCCTCGTCGGGCTGCAACGCCGTGCGCACGCCGTCGAGCGCCAGCGGTTCCGATCCGGCCGGCGCGATGAGCTGCGGCGCCTTGGCGGCCAGCGCCGCGCTACGCTGTTCCAGTTGTAGCGCCGCGGCCTTGCGCTCGCGGGCGACGGCGTCGATCGTCGCGGCATCGGCGCCGCGCCCCGCCAGCCGAAGCTGGCGGTCCAGCAGGGTTTCCAGCTCGATCGCCGCATCCTGCCGTTCGCGGATCAGTTCGGCGAGGTGCGGATCGCCGGCGGCCGATCGCGCTTCCTCTTCCCGCACGGCGCGTCCCGCCGAACTGTCCATCATCCGCTGCGCCAGCCTGAAGGCCAGGGCTTCGTCGCCCGCCGTCACCGCCGCATCCAGGCCCCAGCCATAAGCCGCGCGGATTTCGAGTTCGACACCTGATCGCCGCCGCCCGGCCGCACTCAGCTGGCGCAGCCGCTCGTCGAGCATCATGGCTGCGGCTTTGACGCGGTCCAGCGCCTGCGTCTTCTCCCCGGCATGGGCTTCGATCGCGCCCAGCCGCATCTCTCCGGCCAGATTGGCCACGTCTTCGGCGGGAAAGGTCGAGCGGCGCAGCGCCTGTGCTTCCGTCTGGGCCTTGCGCGCCGTCACCATGTCGTCGAGCTTGAACGCGAGCGTGGCGAGCTGGTCGCGGCCGCCGATATGGTCGCGGTGGAACGGCGGCAGCTTGCGCTCCCGCGCGGTCTGGACCTCGCCCAGGATCGTGATGGCCTGCCGGCCGTCGCCGGCCGCCGCCAGGGCATCCGCATAGGCTTCGCGCGCTATCAGCGTACGTTGGGCGTCGGGGCCGATGCCCTTGGTCAGGATCTCGGTGGCCGATCGCGCCATCGCGATCGCTTCGTCGGTCTTGCCCTGGGCGGTCAGCGCCTTCGCGACGGTGGCCATATAGCTCACCGCCTGCTGGCTTTGCCCGAAGCGCGCCACGGCGATGTCCACGGCCTTCCGCCCGACGGCCTCGGCCTCGGCGGGCCGGCCCAGCGTGAGGAGGATTCTGGCCACGGTGTTGAGGTTGGTCGCCAGAAAGGGATGCCCCTTGGGCATGAACCCCTCCAGTGTCGCCTGTACCGCGCGGGCCTCCTCGATCGCTTCCTCCAGCCGGCCTGAATGCAGCAGGAAGATTGGCAGATTGGCGAAGCGCGGCGCGGAATTGACCGGGATGGCGTCGTGCCGCCGGTCCTCGGCATTCGCCTTGCGGACCAGTTCGATCGCCTTGTCGTAATTGCCGAACTCGAACTCCGCATTGGCATAGTTCGAATAGGCGGCGGCGACATTGCTGCTCGGCTTCCCGCCGCTGGTGGCGATCCGCCATTCCAGCACCTCGGCGGCCAGCTTGCGGGCGCGGTCATGCTCGCTCAGCGTCATCAGGATCACGACCTGGGCGTTGGCCATCTCCATCCGCCGGTCGCGATAGTCGGGGCCGCCGGCGTCGAGCCGCGCGGCCAGCCGGTCGGCGCGGGCCAGCGCACCGGCGACATTGCCCTGCAGATAATCCGCGGTGACGAGTTCGCCCTCGAGCCAGGCCAGCTCCGGGTGGCCGGCGGGATAGAGCGTTTTCCCATGGGCGAGCACCGCTTCCCACGCCTTGCGATAGGCGGCGGGATCGGCGCCCTCGTCCAGATCGTCGGCGGCCTTGCGCATCCGCTCCAGCCGCGCCTTGTCGATCGCCGATGGCATGGCCGTGCCCGACCGGCGGGCGGCCGCAAAGGCGCTCGCGGATGTCATCAAAAGAGCCGCCGTCGCCGTCGCCGCCAAAATGCCGCGCACTCGCATCGTTCGTTCCCCCCTGTTGCGGCGATGCTAGCGGATAGCCGCCGAACCGCAATCGGCAGATGCGCATTCGGCAGCTTATGGCGCGCCGCCCGCACAAACCCCACTTTACATACGCCCGAAAAAACTTGCCCGCAGGATAAATGCAACAGTTGCCCCATACGGATGAGGGGGCTAAGCGGACACCGCATTTCGGGCGGCTGCAACGGCGCGGTCGTCTTCCCTTGCGGATCTTCATACCGGAGTAGTCGGATGGCTCGGACTAAAATCGCGCTGATCGGTGCTGGCAATATCGGCGGAACCCTCGCGCATCTCGCGGCCTCTAAGGAACTGGGCGATGTCGTCCTGTTCGACGTGGTCGAGGGCATCCCGCAGGGCAAGGCGCTCGATCTTTCGCAATGCGCCCCGGTCGAGGGCTTCGATTCGAAGCTCAAGGGCACCAACGACTATGCCGATATCCAGGGCGCCGATGTCATCATCGTCACCGCCGGCGTCGCCCGCAAGCCGGGCATGAGCCGCGACGACCTGCTCGGCATCAACCTGAAGGTCATGAAGGCCGTCGGTGAGGGCATCAAGGCCAATGCGCCCGACGCCTTCGTCATCTGCATCACCAACCCGCTCGATGCGATGGTCTGGGCGCTGCGCGAATTTTCCGGCCTGCCGCACAACAAGGTCGTCGGCATGGCCGGCGTGCTCGATTCGTCGCGCTTCGCGGCCTTCCTTGCCGAGGAGTTCAACGTCTCGGTCCAGGATATCACCACCTTCGTGCTCGGCGGCCATGGCGATACGATGGTCCCGGTCGTCGAATATTCGACCGTCGCCGGTATCCCGATCCCCGATCTGATCAAGATGGGCTGGTCGACCAAGGAGCGGATCGACGCGATCGTCCAGCGCACCCGCAGCGGCGGCGGCGAGATCGTCGCCCTGCTCAAGACCGGCTCTGCCTTCTATGCGCCCGCCACCTCGGCGATCGCGATGGCGGAGAGCTATCTGAAGGACAAGAAGCGCGTCCTGCCCGCCGCCGTTCACCTGACCGGCCAATATGGCGTCGACAATCTCTATGTCGGCGTGCCGGTGATCATCGGCGCCGGCGGCGTCGAGAAGGTCGTCGAGATCGAGCTTTCGGACGAGGCCAAGGCCAATCTCCAGGTCTCGGTCGACGCGGTCAAGGAACTGCTCGTTGCCTGCAAGAGCATTGATAATTCGCTCGCCTGATTTTTTGCTCGCCTGATTTTGCTACCGACCCGATCCCCGGCCTCGTCTGGGTGACATACAAGGGATGATGCGCCGCTTATGAGTATTCTGGTCAACAAGCACACGAAGGTCATCACGCAGGGGATGACCGGCAACACCGGTACCTTCCACACCGAACAGGCGCTGGCCTATGGCACGCAGATGGTCGGCGGCGTGACGCCGGGCAAGGGCGGCACCACCCATATCGGCCTGCCGAATTTCGATACCGTCCATGAGGCGGTGGCCGCGACCGGCGCCGATGCCAGCGTCGTCTATGTTCCGCCGCCCTTCGCGGCCGACTCGATCCTGGAAGCTATCGACGCGGAGGTTCCCCTCATCGTCTGCATCACCGAGGGCATTCCCGTGATCGACATGATCCGGGTGAAGCGTGCCCTGCAGGGATCGAAGTCGCGTCTGATCGGACCGAATTGCCCGGGTGTCCTGACCCCGAATGAGTGCAAGATCGGCATCATGCCGGGTTCGATCTTCAAGCAGGGCTCGGTGGGTGTTGTTTCCCGCTCGGGCACGCTTACCTATGAAGCTGTGTTCCAGACCTCGGCGATCGGCCTGGGCCAAACCACGGCGGTCGGCATCGGCGGTGATCCGGTCAACGGGACCAACTTCATCGACGTGCTCGAACTGTTCCT
>CAZJXG010000112.1:0-10882 GCA_964549965.1 uncultured Sphingomonas sp.
GTGTTGGGTGTGTTTGGGTGTGTTGTGAGAGGCGGCCCCGGTCCGATGGGGCGAGCGTCGAGATGGGACGGCATGCCAACCGCCCCGTGGAGCAGGAGAATAGCACAGTGGCACGTATCGCGGGTGTCAATATCCCGACCAACAAGCGCGTCGAAATCGCGCTGACCTACATTCACGGCATTGGTGCGACCAAGGCCAAGGAAATCACCGCCAAGCTGGGCATCGAGCCGCAGCGCCGCGTTCAGGATCTCACCGATCAGGAAGTTCTCCAGATCCGTGAGACGATCGACGCCGCCTACACCGTCGAGGGCGATCTTCGCCGCCAGGTGGCGATGAACATCAAGCGCCTGATGGATCTCGCCTGCTATCGCGGCCTGCGTCATCGTAAGGGCCTCCCGGTCCGTGGTCAGCGCACGCATACCAATGCGCGCACCCGCAAGGGCAAGGCCAAGCCGATCGCCGGCAAGAAGAAGTAATGGGCTTGAGCGTCGAACCCTCGGGTTCCGGCGCTCGCTCCTTCAGGTAGGAAACGGATAACATGGCACGTGAACCCCAGCGCATTCGCCGCCGCGAGCGCAAGAACATCACCGCCGGCGTCGCGCATGTGAACGCCAGCTTCAACAACACCATGATCACGATCACCGATGCGCAGGGCAATGCGATTGCCTGGTCGTCGGCGGGCATGATGGGCTTCAAGGGCAGCCGCAAGTCGACTCCCTATGCTGCGCAGGTCGCCGCCGAGGATGCCGGCAAGAAGGCCGCCGAGCACGGCGTCCGCACGCTCGAGGTCGAGGTCAAGGGCCCCGGTTCGGGTCGCGAGTCGGCGCTGCGCGCGCTGCAGGCGGTCGGCTTCCATATCACCTCGATCCGTGATGTGACGCCGATCCCGCACAACGGCGTTCGCCCGTCGAAGCGCCGTCGCGTCTGATCCGGCACGGGGGCTTCGGCCCCCGCTCTTAAGTTTTCCGGCAGATGGTCTTCCGCCTTCTGCCATACCCTGAGGGGAACACAGTGGCTGTCAACGCAAAGAACTGGCAGGAACTCAAGAAGCCGAATGGCCTCGAAAAGAAGTCGGGCGGCGATAGCAAGCGCAAGGCGACCTTCGTCGCCGAACCGCTCGAGCGCGGCTTTGGCCTGACTCTCGGCAACTCGCTGCGCCGCGTGCTGCTGTCCTCATTGCAGGGCGCGGCCGTGACGTCGATCAAGATCGAGAATGTGCTGCATGAGTTTTCGAGCCTGGCCGGCGTCCGCGAGGACGTCACCGACATCGTGCTGAACGTCAAGCAGATCGCGCTGCGCATGCAGGGTGACGGGCCGAAGCGCCTTCAGCTCTCGGCGACCGGCCCGGCCGAGGTTACCGCGGGCATGATCGCGGCGACCGGCGATATCGAGGTGATGAACCCCGATCTCGTCATCTGCCACCTCGACGATGGCGCGACCCTGAACATGGAGCTCGCCGCCGATGTCGGCAAGGGCTACATCACGGCCGCGGCCAACCGTCCGGTCGATGCTCCGATCGGCCTGATCCCGGTCGATGCGCTCTACTCGCCGGTCCGCCAGGTCGCCTACAAGGTGGAAAACACCCGCGTCGGCCAGGAACTCGATTATGACAAGCTCACGCTGACGATCGAGACCGACGGCACCGTCACGCCCGAGGACGCGCTCGCCTATTCGGCGCGCATCCTGCAGGACCAGCTGCAGCTCTTCGTCCACTTCGACGACGGCATGGCGCTTTCGGCTCCGGCGGCCGGTACGGCTGCTTCGGTCGCGGGCGGTGCGGAGCCGGAAGGCGATGCCAACCAGCTCAACCGGTACCTTCTCAAGAAGGTCGACGAGCTGGAGCTCAGCGTCCGTTCGGCGAACTGCCTCAAGAACGACAACATCATCTATATCGGCGATCTGGTTCAGAAGACCGAGGCCGAGATGCTGCGCACGCCGAACTTCGGCCGCAAGTCGCTCAACGAGATCAAGGAAGTCCTCGCTTCGATGGGGCTGCGCCTGGGCATGGAAATCCCCGGCTGGCCGCCTGAGAATATCGAGGAAATGGCCAAGAAGCTCGAACAGGAATTCTGATGCGGCGGGGAGCTCCGGCTCCCCTCCCGTCGGTAGGGTTATGGGCGGTGGCCCGATGCACCGCCTGGCTTGGGGTACCTCGCACGGCCCCCTGACGAACGAAGGACAATATCATGCGCCATCGCGTAGGCGGTCGTAAGCTTCAGCGGACCGGTTCTCACCGGATCGCCCTGTTCCGCAACCAGTCGGCCGCGCTCATCAAGCATGAGCAGATCACCACCACGCTCGCCAAGGCGAAGGAGCTTCGCCCTTATGTCGAGAAGCTGGTGACGCTCGCCAAGAAGGGCGGCCTCGCCAATCGCCGTCTCGCCCATGCGCGCCTGCTGGACGACGCGCAGCTCAGGAAGCTGTTCGACGTCCTGGCCGAGCGTTATGCCGCGCGCAACGGCGGCTACACCCGCATCATCAAGGCCGGTATCCGCGCTTCGGATGCCGCGCAGATGGCGGTCATCGAATTCGTCGATCGTGACGTGTCGGCCAAGGGTCAGGATTCCGGCCCGGTCGCAGGCGACGAGGATTTCGCCGACGCGGCGTGATCCCGGCTTCCGTAAGGGAGCCGCGCTCTAAAGCATTGCAAAGAGAGCCGCGAGCGTTACGCTTGCGGCTCTTTTTCGTTGCGTGGAGGGGATGCCGATGTCGCCGCTGGGCCTGCGGGCCGCTCTGCTGTCCCTCCTGTCGTTGAGCGTTGCCGTGCCCGCCACCGCGTCCGATATCATCGCCTATCCCGAAACCCGCCGTGGCGACGTCGTCGAGACGCAGTTCGGCGAAGCCATCGCCGATCCCTATCGCTGGCTCGAAAATGACGTGCGCGGCGATCCCGAAGTCGCCGAATGGGTGCGCGACGAGAACAAGGCCACCAATGCCTATCTCGACACGCTCGGCAGCCGCGCCGCGATCCGCAAGCGGCTCAAGACCTTATGGAATTACGAGCGTTACGGTGTGCCCCGCAAGCGCGGCGGCCGCTATTTCTATACCCATAACAGCGGCCTCCAGAACCAGTCGGTGCTGCTGGTGCGCGACGGGCTGGAAGGCAAGGAGCGCGAGCTGCTCGATCCCAATGGCTGGGCGCGCGACGGCGCAACCGCGCTGGACGAGTGGCGGCCGTCGAACAATGGCGATCTGCTGCTCTATGCGATCCAGGATGGTGGCAGCGACTGGCGCACGCTGCGCCTGATCGATGTGGCGACGGGCAGGCCGCTCGACGACGAGATAAAGTGGGTCAAATTCTCGGCCCTCGCCTGGGACGGGGACGGCAAGGGCTTCTATTATTCGCGCTTTCCCGAGCCTCGCAAAGGCGCCGACTTCCAGGCGCTCAACCTGAACCAGCAGGTCTATTATCATCGTATCGGCACGCCCCAGTCCCAGGATCGCCTGCTCTACGCGACACCGGGACGCCCGAAGCTCAACCACCGCGTCGAAACCACCCAGGATGGCCGCTATGCGCTCGTTACCTCCAGCGAGGGGACCGATGAGCGCTATGAGCTGACCCTGTTCGACCTGGCCGATGCCGATCCCCGGCCGCGCAGGCTGATCCGTGAATTGACCCATGAATGGGCGCTCGCCGGCAGTGTCGGCAGTCGCTTCTATTTCCGCACCAATCTCGGATCGCCGCGCCAGAAGGTGGTGATGATCGACGTGGCCGAGCGGAAGGCGAAGCCGGTCGAGATCGTGCCCCAGGGCAGCGATACACTGGTCGGCGCCTCGCTGGTCGGAGACCGTCTGATCCTTGCCTATCTCGGCGATGCGAAGACCGAAGCGCTGCTCTATGAACTGAGCGGACAGCTGGTCGGGCCGATCAATCTGCCCGACATCGGCACCGGCGCCGGTTTCGGCGGCCGGGTCGGCGATCCCGAGACCTTCTTCAGTTTCTCCAGCTTTGCCATCCCGTCGACGATCTACCGTTTCAACACGGCGACGCGGGCCATGGAGGCGTTCATCCGGCCGAAACTGGCCTTCAACCCCGATGATTATCTGGTCGACCAGAAATTCTACCGCTCGAAGGACGGTACCGAAGTGCCGATGTTCGTCGTGCGGCGGAAGACGACACAGCCTGGGGCGCCGGCGCTGCTGTACGGCTATGGCGGCTTCAATATCTCGATGACGCCGGGCTTCTCGCCGGCGATCCTCAACTGGATGGAGATGGGCGGGGTCTATGCCGTCGCCAACCTGCGCGGCGGCGGCGAATATGGCAAGCTATGGCATGAGGCCGGCCGCCTTGAACACAAGCAGAATGTGTTCGACGATTTCATCGCGGCGGGCGAATATCTCATATCGAGCGGCATCAGCGCGAAAGGCCGGCTTGCGGCTATGGGCCGTTCCAATGGGGGGCTGCTCGTGGGTGCGGTGGTCAACCAGCGGCCGGATCTGTTCGCGGCGGCCAATCCGGCGGTCGGCGTCATGGACATGCTGCGCTTCACGCGCTTCACCGCCGGGCGCTACTGGGTCGACGATTATGGCGATCCGGCGAAAGAGGCTGACTTCCGCATATTGCGGAGCTATTCGCCCTATCACAACATCGGTTCGGGCGTGGATTACCCGGCGATCATGGTGACGACCGCCGATACCGACGACCGGGTGGTGCCGGGGCACAGCTTCAAATATGCCGCCGCGCTGCAGGCCGCCCAGATCGGGTCCAGGCCGCACCTGATCCGGATCGAGACGCGGGCGGGCCATGGATCGGGCAAGCCGACCGACAAGCTGATCGACGAATATGCCGATCTATGGGCTTTTCTCGGCCAGTGGACGGGCATGCCCTTGCCAACGGACAAATAAACGCCGGCGAAACGAGCCATTCAGCTTGCCGCAATCCGCTGGCGGCTAATCGCATTTTCCATCATGATTTTGCGTAACAGTCAGTGGGGCGTTTTGAGATGATCAGACAATTGCTCGGAGCAGCAACGGCAGCGGCGCTGGTGATCGGCGCTGCGGCTCCCGCGGCGGCGCGGCCCTATTGGGGTGGCCATCGCCATCATCGCGGCGGCGGCGACACCTTCGGCAACATCCTGCTGGGCGCCGTGATCGGCGGCGGCATCATCGCGGTCGCCAATTCGGCGGGCAAGAACAAGGGCGTGCCTTCGCGCCGCAACGTCGATCAGCGCGACGATCTGCGCGAGGATGGCGACGATGCCCGCGAGGTCGCGTCGATCTGCACCAGCGCGATCGAGAATATGGCGCGCGGCCCGGTGTCGTCGGTCGACTCGGTCGGCCGCGACGGCAAGGATGGCTGGCGGGTCCAGGGCGTGGTGCGCGGCGAGCGGGGCGATCGCAGCTTCCGCTGCGCCGTGCAGGACGGCCAGATCGAAATGGTCGACCTTGGCGAGCGCGTCGCCGCCCGCTGAACGAATTCTACCGGGCTGCTGGCCCTGATGGTGGGCTGTCGCTACAGAAGCGGCAGCCCATAGTCATTTCAGGTGCATCATTTCCGACCCTGCTCCATCCGATCTGCCAATCCGCGTCGCCGCGCTCTATCGCTTCACGCCGTTCGAGCACCCGGACGCGATCCGCGCGGCGCTGGCGCAGCTCTGCCAGGCGCAGGGCGTGAAGGGGACGCTGCTGATCGCCCGCGAAGGGATCAACGGCACCATCGCCGGAACCGACGATGGCATCGGCGCGGTCCTTGCCGGAATCCGCGCACTGCCCGGCTGCGCGGCGATCGAGGTGAAGGAGTCGCGTGCGGCATCGCTGCCGTTCCATCGCATGAAGGTCCGCCTCAAGCGCGAGATCGTCACCATGGGGCAGCCCGATATCGATCCGCTCGCCGATGTCGGACATTATGTCGCGCCCGAAGACTGGAACGCGCTGATCGATCGGCCCGACGTCATCCTGATCGACACGCGGAACGACTATGAGGTCGCCGTCGGCACGTTCAGCGGCGCGATTGACCCGGCAACGCGCAGCTTCAGCGATTTTCCGGCATGGTTCCGCGCCGAGCGCGATGCGCTGCTGGGCGACGGCCCGACGCCGAAGGTCGCCATGTTCTGCACCGGCGGCATACGCTGCGAGAAGGCGACCGCCTTTCTGAAGGCGGAAGGGGTGGAGGAGGTCTATCACCTCGAAGGCGGCATCCTCAAATATCTGGAGACGGTGCCCGCCGAGCAGAGTCGCTGGGAAGGCGAATGCTTCGTGTTCGACGAGCGGGTGAGCGTCGCGCATGGCCTCGTACCGGGCAGCCTCGCACTATGCCGGGCCTGCCGCCGTCCCGTCACCGAAGCGCAGAAAGCCTCGCCCCTCTACGCGCCGGGCGTGAGCTGCCCCGCCTGCCATCACGAACGCACCGACGCGCAGCGCGCCGGCTATGCCGAACGCGAACGGCAGGAGCGGCTCGCCGCCGAGCGCGGTGAGATTCATGTCGGTGCGGTTCGGCCGGGCGCGCATGGCCGATAGGCCCATCCTCTACAGCTTTCGCCGATGCCCCTATGCGATGCGGGCGCGGATGGCGCTGCTCGTCAGCGGCACGGTCTGCGTTCTCCGCGAGGTCAGACTGTCCGACAAGCCTGCCGCGCTGATCGCGGCCTCGCCCAAGGGAACCGTTCCGGTGCTCGTCCTGTCCGATGCGACGGTGATCGACCAGAGCATCGACATCATGCGCTGGGCGCTGCGCCGTAACGATCCGGAGGGCTGGCTGGCGGGCGATGATGCGGCGCTGATCGCGGCCAATGACGGGCCGTTCAAACATCATCTCGATCGCTATAAATATCCCGGCCGGTACGGCACCGACGCCGCCGAGCATCGCGCCGCCGGCCTCGCGCTGCTGGGGTCGCTGGAAGACCGTCTGGCGCAGGGCGCCTATCTGTGTGGCGGGCGTCGGGGGCTCGCCGACATCGCGGTCATGCCGTTCGTGCGGCAGTTCGCCGAGACCGACCGGGCCTGGTTCGACTCGCAACCGCTCCCGGCGCTACGGGCCTGGCTGGCAGGGCTGCTCGCATCGCCGCTGTTCGAGGGCGCGATGCTGCGCGTGCCGCCCTGGGTTGCCGACCAGCCGGCGGTGCTTTTTCCGGGTGTTTACGAAGCGGCATGAACATGTGCGGCTGGACAGTGGCGCCGCCGCCCATTATCGGCCCCCCATGACAGCCCAGCTTCCCGCCACCACCGCCCCGAAGCCCAGCAGCCAGCCGCAGGAAACGATCCTGATCGTCGACTTCGGCAGCCAGGTCACCCAGCTCATCGCCAGACGGGTCCGCGAGGCGGGCGTCTATAGCGAAATCGCCCCGTTCAACGCCGCCGATGCCGCGTTCGATCGACTCCAGCCCAGCGGGATCATCCTGGGCGGCGGCCCTGCCTCGGTCGCCGATGTCGGCAGCCCGCGCGCGCCGCAGCGCTTCTTCGAGGCCGGCGTGCCGATCCTCGGCATATGCTATGGCCAGCAGACGATGTGCCAGCAGCTCGGCGGATCGGTTACGCCCAGCCAGGACAGCCGGGAATTCGGCCGTGCCTTCATCGAGATCAAGGGCCGCTCGGCCCTGTTCGACGGCCTCTGGAAGGAGGGCGAACATCATCAGGTGTGGATGAGCCATGGCGACAAGGTCGATGCCTTGCCCGAAGGCTTCTCGCCGATCGCGGTGTCGGAGGGCGCGCCCTTCGCGGTCACGTCGGACGAAAAGCGCCGTTTCTACGGGGTCCAGTTCCACCCGGAGGTCGTCCACACCCCCGATGGCGGCAAGCTGATCGCCAATTTCGTGCGCCATGTCTGCGGCCTGGCCGGTGACTGGACGATGGCCGAGTTCCGCGCCACCAAGATCGCCGAGATCCGCAAGCAGGTCGGCGACGGCAAGGTGATCTGCGGTCTTTCGGGCGGCGTCGACAGCGCGGTCGCGGCGGTGCTGATTCACGAGGCGATCGGCGATCAGCTGACCTGTGTCTTCGTCGATCACGGCCTGATGCGGATGGGCGAAGCCGATCAGGTCGTCAGCCTGTTCCGCGAGCATTATGGCATTCCGCTCGTCCATGTGAATGCGGAGACCCTGTTCCTCAACGGCCTCAAGGGGCTCACCGATCCCGAGGCGAAGCGCAAGTTCATCGGCAAGACCTTCATCGAGGTGTTCGAAGCCGAGGCGAAGAAGATCGGCGGTGCCGATTTCCTGGCGCAGGGCACGCTCTACCCCGATGTGATCGAAAGCGTCAGCTTCACCGGCGGTCCCTCGGTGACGATCAAGAGCCACCACAATGTCGGTGGCCTGCCCGAGCGGATGAACATGAAGCTGGTCGAGCCGCTGCGCGAGCTGTTCAAGGATGAGGTCCGCGCGCTCGGCCGCGAACTGGGCCTGCCGGACATCTTCGTCGGGCGTCACCCCTTTCCGGGGCCGGGCCTCGCGATCCGCATCCCCGGCGAAGTCACCAAGGAGCGCTGTGATATCCTGCGCAAGGCCGATGCCGTCTACCTCGACGAGATCCGCCGCGCCGGGCTCTACGATGCGATCTGGCAGGCCTTCGCGGTGCTGCTGCCGGTCCGGTCCGTCGGCGTGATGGGCGACGGCCGCACCTATGACTCGGTCTGCGCGCTGCGCGCCGTCACCTCCACCGACGGCATGACCGCCGACGTCTATCCCTTCGACTCGGCCTTCCTGAGCCGCGTCGCGACCCGCATCGTCAACGAGGTGCAGGGAATCAACCGCGTGACCTACGACTATACCTCGAAGCCCCCCGGCACGATCGAGTGGGAATGAGGGGTAGTAAAGACGGCGGTGTTCGGCGGCAATCGGCGGAGTTCTGGTTTATACCGGACCGATTGAAACCGAAAGACGGCCATAGTTGCCGATTTATTGCGATAGCATTTGCTAGCCTGGCCCTGCCGGATATCGCCGGTGATGCCATGAGTGTCATACTTCTACACGGGTCTAGCGAACATCTGGGAGTGCCACCCATTTATCGATCAGACATTGCCAGTAGGGTGCTGTCTTGCCCTCAATCTCCCAGGCGACTTCACCGGCGAAGGGCAGCCAGATACCATGGTGAAGGCGATAGTCGGCAAATCGCCCGCGCCACGGCGTCGGCAGGATCGGCGGCGTTGCATTGCGCGGTCGATCGGACGCGAACGCCCCCGCAATCCGACCGTCGTTGTCGAGGTTGAGTATAACTTCGCAGACAGTCTCACCCGAACCTGCGCTCACTGCCAGCGTCTCGACATTGATCACGCGCCAGCGCAAGGCGCGATTGCAGAGGATCGCGTGCGGCGCCCACGCGATTTCCGCGAGGTAGCGCATGAGTTCTCCGCGCACGAGCGTGGGCGTATGCTTCGCGCGCGCAATCGAGATGATGCCCAGCGCCATGATGTCGAACTGCCCTGCGCCGCCGACCAACGCATCGCGGCCGGAGATCAAACCGAAGGGGCCGGCCCGCGCCTGCCAGTCGAATTCGCAACTGTTTGTCGAGATCGTCTGGGTCGCTGTGAATGCCAACCATCTGTCCGATGCGAGGTCGCGTTTCATCCGGCCGGCCTGTGTCAGGAGAACGCGCGACCGAGTGTCGTCCATCTTCACGCCCAGTCGGATTGCAAGCTCCCGGACGGCATCCGGGAGCGGCGGCGCGTGTCGTGCGATGTCCTGCGTCATACCGGTCTCCGGCTTTCGCCGTTGCGCGCTGGATCTACGCCCGATCCTGTCCACAGATAGACGAAAGCCAGAACCGCCACCGGCAAGAAGTAAGCGCACCAGCCAAAGGAAATCGCCACCCCGATGGCGGCACCCTGCGCGCGCGGCATCGCGCCGAAAGCGTCGATGATCGGCAGCGCGAGGCATATCGGCGCAAAGACGCCGTGCGCGATAAGCGTCCATCGCAGCCACCGTGCCGGCGAGGAGACCGAACCAATCGTCAAACCGATAAACAGCGTGGAGAGCGCCATGAGGGCGTATCCCAGCAGCTCGAAGTTGAACATCACGCTGCCCAGCGCCTGATAGGACAGCATGGCCCGTATGTCGGGCGAAGCGCTGCGATGAAGGACAGTCGTCAACTGGACAAAGTAGACGGCGGTGGCGAAGCCGGCATAGAGCGTTGCAAATGCGGTGCCTGCGTTGGCTGCCACGCGACAGTCCTCCTCCGCCTCGTTCGCAAGCCCGCCAGCGAGCACGAGATAGCCCCAGGCAAGCGCCATGCTGGCCGCGTAAGAGCCATTCTCGCTGCCCAGGATCATGCTGAGCGCAAAGCCGCACACTGCGGCTGCGACAATTAGCGCTGCGCCCTGCGCCATCCAGCGGTTCATGGCACGGCTGCCAGCGCCACGTTCATGCCGACATCACCGCCGAAACCGGCCGGCGCGGCGAGTAAGGCAGTGTCGGGCCATAGCCGAAGCGCATCACGATATCCGGTCGCCCTCCGCTCACGCCGATCAGCGCGGCGAGATCGGGTCGAAGTGCGGGCACCTCGACAGGCTGGTTGATATAGGCATGCTTCAAGCCGAGCGCGGTCGCTTCCAACGCAAACCGTTGGCAGGCTTGTCCAACGGCCACCCAATGGGCTCGGTCGGCCCGTTCACCGACAAACACTGCAATCCCGGCGGACGAGCGGATTTGGCTGGCATAGGCCTCGTTCTGCGATTGTGCAGAGGACAGCCAGTCGAAGGCGAGCGGCCCCAGCCAGTCCGGCAGCGCCGGGTTGCCGCTCGCCACGCTGTAAAGCCCGTCACCAGTGCGAAGCGCCTGTGCCGGGTTGAAGCGGAGCCAGGATTTCAACTCGCGCACAAAGGCAGCATCGGCCATTTGCCCGATCTCTGCAGCACGGTTCCGGTCATTCATAACGGCGATGTGGTGGCGTACATCCAGGCGTTCGGCCATCACGACGACATCGGCGGCCGGGTGCCGGGCTCGATGCCTGGGAC
>CAZJXG010000113.1:0-10860 GCA_964549965.1 uncultured Sphingomonas sp.
TCGGGGTCGGCGCCGATATGGTGCAGGAAGCCTATGAGGACGGCATCGAATGGGCCGTCAAGGAAGCCCAACTCCCCGAGAATGTCGATCCGACCGATCCCAAGATCGACGATCCCGAGGCGCGTCACCGGATGGTCAAGGCCTTTGAACATGGGCTGAGCAAACCGGTCGGCCATGTGCTGCCGATCCAGCGCTGGCAGGCGGCGCAGGCGCCCGAGCCGCGGCGCTGGCGCTCCGAGCGGTGGCAGGTGCGACGTGGCAAGCTGTTCGTCATGCCGGGCGACGCCGCGATCGGATATCGCCTGCCGCTCGGTTCGCTGCCCTATGTGCCTAAGTCGGACTATCCCTATCTCCATGTGCAGGACACGACCGAACTGCGCGGTCCGCTTCCCGATTTCGAAGCGGAGCGCAGCGAGGCGCTGGCGCAGCGGTCGGAGGCGGTGGCGCCGGTTGCTGGCGGAGCCACGGCACAGGAGCGCCAGGAGCAGACGATCATCGAAGGCGCAGTGCGCACCGCGATGACGGCCGAGGCGCGCGGCGATCATATCTCGGTCTTCCTGCCGCCGACCGAGAAGCTGGAGGATTATCTGGAGCTGGTCGCCGAGATCGAGGCGACCGCCGCCCGCACCCGCATGCCGGTGCGGATCGAGGGCTATGGCCCGCCGCCCGACCCGCGCTTGAACGTTCTGAAGGTGACGCCCGATCCTGGCGTGATCGAGGTCAACGTCCAGCCCGCGGGGAGCTGGACGGAGACGGTCGACATCACCACCGGCCTATACGAGCTGGCCCGCGAAACCGGGCTCACCGCCGACAAGTTCATGATCGACGGGCGTGCGATCGGCACCGGCGGTGGCAACCATATCGTGCTGGGCGGCCGATCGGTGAACGACTCGCCCTTCATCCGCCGTCCCGACATGCTCAAGAGCTTCGTGCTCTACTGGCAGCGTCACCCCTCGCTCAGCTATCTCTTTTCCGGGCTGTTCATCGGGCCGACCAGCCAGGCGCCCCGGATCGACGAGGCCCGCCATGACGGACTCTACGAGCTGGAAATCGCGCTGGCGCAGGTGCCCGCGCCGGGCGAGGGCGATCCGCCGCCGCCCTGGGTGGTCGACCGGCTGTTCCGCAACCTGCTCGTCGATGTCACCGGCAACACGCACCGCACCGAAATCTGCATCGACAAGATGTTCTCTCCCGACGGTCCGACCGGACGGCTCGGCCTGCTCGAATTCCGTGGTTTCGAGATGCCGCCCGAACCCAAGATGAGTCTCGCTCAGCAATTGCTGCTCCGGGCGCTGACCGCCTGGTTCTGGCGTGAGCCGCAGCGGGGCGGGCTCGTGCGCTGGGGCACCGCGCTTCACGATCGCTTCCTGCTGCCGCATTTCGTCTGGTCGGATTTCATCGACGTGCTCTCGGATCTCGGCAACGCCGGCTATATGTTCGATCCCGCCTGGTTCGAGGCGCAGCGCCAGTTCCGCTTCCCCGTCCACGGCACCGTTTCGGCCGGGGGTGTGACGCTGGAAATCGCCCATGCGCTCGAGCCCTGGCATGTGCTGGGCGAAACCGGCGCGATCGGCGGCACGGTGCGCTATGTCGACAGCTCGACCGAGCGGCTTCAGGTCAAGGCTTCGGGCCTGGTGCCGGGCCGGCATGTCGTCGCGGTCAATGGCCGCGCGGTGCCGATGACCCCCACGGGCGTGCCCGGCGAAGCGGTGGCGGGCGTGCGCTACAAGGCGTGGAAGCCGGCCAATTGCCTGCATCCGCTGCTCGATGCCGATGCGCCGCTGACGTTCGACATACTCGACAAGTGGAACCAACGTTCGCTAGGCGGGTGCGTCTACCATGTCGCGCATCCGGGGGGACGCAATTATGACACCATCCCGATCAATGATCTCGAAGCCGAGGCCCGCCGCCGGGCACGGTTCCAGGACCATGGCCATACGCCGGGCGCTGTGACGATTCCGATGACAGAGCGGCCCAGCGAGTTTCCCGTGACACTCGATCTGCGCGCGCCACCGACTTGGTAGACGCTGCCATGCAGGGGGACATGACGGCCGAATTGCCTGGAATGCCAAGCCTGGGAGAAGGCTGGCTGCACTCCTATATCGCGAAGGCGGGCACTGCGGATGCACTGCGCGGCGATGTCGGTCGCGGCGCCAAATGGTGGCATGCGCTGTTCGAAGGGGTCGGCCGCGCCACCGAGGGCCGGCTGGATCTGCTCCAGCAGCGCATGGCGCGGCAGGTGCAGGAACTGGGCACCGCCTTCCGCCTGCCCGGTGAGGAGCGCGAGCGGCCCTGGCCGGTCTCCGCGATGCCGCTGCTGATCGGCGAGGATGACTGGGCGAACATCGCCGCGGGCGTGGCGCAGCGCGCCGAGCTGCTCGAACGGCTGCTCGACGATATTTTCGGTGAACAGCGGCTGGTCGCCGCCGGGGCTTTGCCGGCGGCGCTGATCACCGGCAGTCGCGCCTATTGGCGATCGCAGATCGGCGTCAAGCCGCCGGGCGGCCATCGCCTCCATATCTATGCCGCCGATCTCGGCCGCGATCCCAGCGGAGAGTGGCGTGTACTCGACGATCATGTCCGCGCGCCCGTCGGCGCCGGCTATGCGCTGGAGAACCGGCTCGCCTCGACCCGCCTGATGGGCGGACTCCAGACCAAGCTGCATGTCGAGCGGCTGGCGCCCTTCTTCTCGGCGTTCCGGGAGGGGCTTGCAGCCGTCTGCCGACGGTCCGATCCGCGCATCGGTCTGTTGACGCCGGGCCGCTATAACCAGAGCTATGCCGAACAGGCGCATCTCGCGCGCTATCTGGGCCTGCTGCTGGTCGAGGGAAGCGACCTCGCGGTGCGGGAGGATGGGCTGTTCGTTCGGACGATCGAAGGGCTCAAGCGGATCGACGCGCTGTGGCGGCGCATCGATTCGCGGCTGCTCGATCCGCTCGCCTTCGATGCCACGTCGGCGATCGGCGTGCCCGGCCTGATGGATGCGATGGCGGCGGGACAGGCCGTGATCGCCAATGCGCCGGGAGCGGGCGTCGTCGAATCGACGGCCATCGCGGCCTTCCTGCCCAAACTGGCGCACCGGCTGATGGGTGAGGAGCTGTTGCTTCCCAATATCGCTACCTGGTGGTGTGGACAGGATGGGCCGCGCGCTCAGGTCGAGGCACGGCTGGATGAGCTGCTGATCGCCCCGGCCTTTTCGGAGGCGCCGATCGGCCTGCCACGCGGCAGGCCGGCGCTTGCCGCCAACCTGACCGACGTCGAGCGCGCGGCTTTGCTCGCCGACATGCACCGCCGGCCGATGGATTATGTCGCGATGGAGGACGTCCATCTGTCCACCACCCCGGCGGTGCTGGACGGCCAGCTGGTGCCGCGTCCCTTCACGGTGCGTGTCTTCGCGGCACGGGATGGCGAGGGGCGCTGGACGGTGATGCCCGGTGGCTTCGCGCGGATCGGCGACGATTCCGACGCCCGTGTCACGGTGATGGGAGAGGGCGCTTTCTCCGCCGATGTCTGCGTGGTCGGCTCCCGGGCGGTCGAACCGGTATCGCTGCTGCCTCAGAAGGTGCCGATCCGGCGCAATCCGGGGACGCTGCCAAGCCGCGCCGCCGACAATCTCTACTGGCTTGGCCGCTATCTGGAGCGCGGCGAGGCGACCTTGCGGCTCGTGCGCGCGACGCTGGGTGGATCGATCGTCGCCGATGGCGGTGCCGCGCTCTTTCCGCTGACGCTCGACCGGCTGGGCACGATGCTGATCTCCTCCGGGGCGGTCGCGTCCGAACCCGACGAGGACGAGGAGGATGAAGACGCCCCCGAGCACAGCTATGGCGCGACGCATGACCTGCGCGAGATGGCGCTGCTCGCGCTCGATGGTACCGGGCCTGCCAGCATCGCGACCTTGATGCGCTATGCCCGCAATATCGCCAGCGGAACACGCGATCGGCTTTCGGGCGACGTCTGGCGGCTGGTCGATGCGCCGCTGCCCAAGCCCCTGTCCGACGATCCCGAAGCGATCCTCGCCCGTGCGGTCGACCTGCAGGAGCGCTTTTCGGCGCTGGCCGGGCTCGCGGCCGAGAATATGGGCCGCACCGCGGGGTGGCGCTTCCACGACATGGGCCGCCGCATCGAACGGGCGATGTGGGGCTGCCGGCAGGTGCGCAGTTTCGGCGGGGCCGATGCGTCGGCGGACGACCTGACCACTCTGCTGGATCTGTGTGACAGCCAGATCAGCTATCGCGCCCGCTATCTGGCGGGGCTGGCGATCGAGCCGGTGCGCGATCTGGTCGCGCTCGATCCCTATAATCCGCGATCGATCGCCTACCAGATCGAACGGATCGCCGGGCACCTCAAGGATCTGCCGGCGCTGCGCGATGACGGCATGGCCGAGGCGCATGAAATGATCTTCTACCGGATCGAATCGGCGATCCGCACCGCCACGGCGGAGACGCTCGACACCACCATGATGCTGGGGCTGGAGAATATGTTCTCCGAATTCTCCAACGCGCTCGGCACCCGCTTCTTCCTGCAGGGCAGCGAAGGCTTCCGCATGGCCGGCATGACCCTGGCATGAGCATGCACTATCAGGTCCGCCACAAGACGCGCTTCCGCTACGCCTATCCCGTCAGTTTCGCGCGCTGCAACCTGCGGCTTCAGCCCGCCGAATGGGCGGGGCAGATGCTGGAGGATTACAGACTCGATCTGTCGTCGGCGGCACGCGTCACCGGCACCCGGCCGATCGGCTATGTTGGCCATGTCACCCGCATGGTGATGGAAAAACCCACGCGGGAGCTTGTGATCGAAAGCCGCTTTCGGGTGCGGGTCGACCGGCCGACCCCGACGCCGCTGCCCGGCGATCCGAGCATCGCCGGCATCGCTGCGATGGCGCGCGGGACGACCGACATGTCGGTCGAGAGCCCGGTCAACTATCTCTATCCCTCACCATCGATCCCGCTCAGCCGGGATATCACCGCCTGGTGTTCGGAGGATCTGGATGCCGGGCGGGGGATCGTCGAGGCGGGGCTGGCGCTGGCTGCCCGTATCCACGACGACTTCACATATGATGGCAGCGCGACGACCGTCGACACGAGTCCGATCGAGGCGTTCGAGAAACGCCATGGCGTCTGCCAGGACTTCGCCCAGATCATGATCGCGGGTCTGCGCGGGGTGGGGCTGCCCGCAGCCTATGTGTCCGGCTATCTGCGTACGCTGCCGCCACCCGGCAAGCCGCGCCTTGTCGGTGCCGATGCGACCCATGCCTGGGTGGTGATCTGGTGCGGGCCGGAGCGCGGCTGGATCGGCTTCGATCCGACCAATGCCTGCATGGTGGGGAGCGACCATATCGTCATGGCGATGGGCCGCGACTATGCCGATGTCGCGCCGATCGATGGCGTCTTTACCGGACAGGAAGGGCAGAAGATCGACGTTTCCGTCGATGTCGAGCCGTTGGATTGAGGGGCGTCAGCGCCAGCCGACGTTGCGCTGCACCGGATGCTGCGTCGCGACCGGCCCGGCCGGCTGCTGTTCACCCCAGCGGACGCGGCGCGAGCGCTCACGCTGGTGATGGGCGGTCGAGCGCATGTTGCGGAAACCGCGCGAGATACGGCGGCGCTTCCGCTCCTGCCATTGCATCAGCAGGCTGATCGCTACCCAGCCCAACAGGATCGAGCCGAATATGCCGATCGCACCCCATTGAATCACCGGCTCCTGCATATCCCGTCCCCATATAATGTGCCTGCGTGATGGGATGGCCATAGCCGATGTGGCGCCCGGCCGGGTGTCAACATGTGTAAATTGCGACTCTGATACGCCTCCTTGCTCCGATGGAGCGGTTTGACGCGCTGCTGCCGTCCTGCTTGAAGCATGCACTTGGGGCAATCGGGCGCGGCGGGGTGGGAGCGGGATGAACAGGCTGGAAGTCGCCGCCAATGGCTTTGCGACCGCTTCGATCCTGCTTGCGACGCGCAACAACATCCATAGCTGGTGGACCACCATCGTCGGCTGTTCGCTGTTCGCGCTGCTCTTCTTCGAGGCGCGGCTTTATGCCGATGTCACCCTGCAGTTCTTCTTCATCGTCATCAGCGCGATCGGCTGGTGGATGTGGCTCAGGGGCGATGCCGGCGCACCGCTGCCGATCCGCCATGCGCCACCGTCGCTGCTGCCGGCGATGGGGCTGATCGGGTTGGTCATCGGGCTGGGCTATGGCGCATTGCTCCATAGTTTCACCAACGCCTATGCGCCCTTCGTCGATTCGGCGGTGCTGGTGCTCAGCGTGATCGGCCAGTTACTGCTGATGCGGCGCCTGTATGAGACCTGGTTCGTCTGGATCGCGGTCAACCTCATCGCGGTGCCGCTCTATCTGTCCCGCGGGCTCCAGCTCACCGCGCTGCTCTACGCCTTCTACCTGCTCAGCAATATCTACGCTCTCGCGGTTTGGCGGCGGGAGATGCGGCGTGGCAAGGGGGTGTGACGATGGTGAAACGCATCGCGCTGCTGGGCGGCGAATCGAGTGGCAAGTCGACCTTGGCGGCGGCGCTTGCCGAACGGCTGAACACGGTCTGGGTAGAGGAATATGGCCGGGAGCTCTGGGTGAAACGCGATGCGGCGCTCGACTTCGAGGATCTGCTGCATATCGGCGAGGTGCAGGTTCTCCGGGAAGAAAAGGCGCTGGCACGCGCGCGGGGCTTCCTGTTCTGCGACACGACGCCGCTCGTGACCGCCTTCTACAGCCAGGCCATGTTTGGCCGGGTCGCCCCCGAACTGGAGGCGCTGGCACGGCGGACCTATGATCACAGCCTGCTTTGCGCGCCCGACTTCCCCTTCGTGCAGGATGGCTATCGCGAGGATGCGGCCTTTCGTCAGGCGCAGCATGATGCCTATCGCGACGCGCTGATCCGCACTGGGCAGCCCTTCACACTGGTGGAAGGGCCGCTCGAACGGCGAATGAAAACCGCGCTTGCCGTTCTGGACGCCGGGACGGGCTGAAGATCGGTCGATCAGGCGGCGGCGCTGCTGGGCTGACCGGCTGCCCGCCCCCCGCCTGCCTTGGCTACGAGCCGGTTCACATAGTCGATCTTGTTCGTGATCGCCGGTGACAGCCGGAACGGATAGAGATCCGGCTGGCCCATGCTGCGGTTGATAGCGTTGAGCGCGAAGCTCCACGGTACCATCTGGGTGCCCAGCTGTTCGGTAGAGGCGGCATAAGGGTCGAACTCGACGATCGGCTCCGGGTGGCTTTCCGGGCCGGGGAACGGCGCCATCCGCATGGCGAAGCCGCCGATCGTCGCCAGCGTATCGACCATGTGGAGATAGTGGGCGAAGGTCTCGGCAAAATCCTCCCAAGGATGGGCCGTCGCGTAGAAGCTCACATAATCGTCGGTCCACAGCTTCCCGCCGTCGGGCCCGTAATGGGCTTCGAGCGCCTGGGCATAGTCGATCGTCTCGTCGCCGAAGACCGCTCGGAAGGCCTCCAACTCGGCCGGGTCGGTTTCGATGAGGCGCGACCAGTAATGATGGCCTACCTCATGCCGGAAATGCCCGAGCAGGGTGCGATAGGGTTCGCCCATGTCGCGGCGAATCCGCTCGCGCTGGACATCGTCCGCTTCGATCAGATTGAGCGTGATCACGCCGCCGTCATGGCCGGTCGTGATCTGCGCCGGGCCCTGCTCCTCGGCGGCCGGATCATACAGGAAATCAAAGGCAAGCCCCTGGATCTTGTTGATTTCCTCGGCCTTGGTCTCGATCGGCAGCCCGAGGTGGATCAGGGTATGGAACATCCGCCGCTTGGCCTCCTCGATCTTGCGCCAGCGCGGGGGAACGCTCGGCACGGTCAGATCGGGGATCGTCCGGTTGTGCCGGCAGGCGCGGCAGAAAGGCGTGCTGTCGTCCGTCCCGACAAGCCAGTTGCAGACCTCATATTCATTGTTGTTGGCGCAGACGACGACATCATGGGGCTGCCCGTCGGCGCCGCGCCAGGTTGTGGCCCCGTCACCCAGGAACAGGAAACCGTCCGATCCCGGATCATAGCCGAGGGTGAAGGCGCATGCCGGGCAGACCCGGACCTCGAAATGGACAAGGCGCTTGCAGTTGGGACAGGGATAGGGCGCCATGCGCTACTCGCTTGCAGTTGGGACGATGAGGCCGCAGAAACGCGGGTGGTGTCCGAGAGTTGCCACGGATACCATTTTTTCACTTGCGGAATGGCAAGCCGGTACACATCTGATCTGTTGTATTTTTGCAACAGGTGCGGCTGCAGGATGACGACGACAACCATGGCGGATCTCTATTCGAGGCTGGGTATAAAGCGCGGGGCGGACGAGGCTGAGATCAAGAAGGCCTATCGCAAGCTTGCCAAGGAGCTTCATCCCGACCGCAATCAGGACAACCCCAAGGCGGCGGAGCGCTTCGCGGAGCTGACCTCGGCCTATGACCTGCTGTCCGATCGCGACAAGCGGGCCCAATATGATCGCGGCGAAATTGACGAGCAGGGCAATCCACGCGGTCCGTTCGGCTTCGGCGGGCGTGGCGGCGGCGCGGGTGGCGGCTTCCATCCCGGTGGCGGGCCGGGCGGCGCGAATTTCGAGTTCGGCGGCGATGCGTCGGATTTTGGCGATATTTTTGAAGGTCTGTTCGGTCGGGGACGCGGTGGCGCGGCCGGGCCGGGGGCAGGCCGCCGTGGTGGCTTCGGCGGATTCGGCACGCAGGGCGGTGGCCGGCCACTCAAGGGTGCGGACGTAAACTACCGGCTCGCGGTGCCGTTCGAGGATGCCGCTGCGCTTAAGCCGCAGCGCATCACCCTGTCCAATGGCAAGACGATCGACGTGAAGCTGCCCAACGGGGTCGAAAGCGGCACGCAGATGCGTCTGGCGGGGCAGGGCGAGGAAGGGCAGGGCGGCCGCGGCGACGCGATCGTCGCCATTGAGGTACGCCCGCACCGCTTCTTTCGCCGCGACGAGGACGACGTGCGGCTAGACCTGCCGGTGGCAATCGACGAGGCGGTAGCCGGCGCCAAGATCAAGGTGCCGACCGTCGATGGCGCGGTGATGCTGGGTATCCCCAAGGGAACCACCTCGGGCAAGACGCTGCGCCTCAAGGGCAAGGGGTTCCACCGCAAGGACGGATCGCGCGGCGACCAGCTCGTCACCGTGATGATCGACATCCCCGCCGACGATGCCGAACTGGAAGCCTTCATCGAATCGTGGCCCGGCAAGGGGCGGCGCAACCCGCGGGCGGGTCTTGGCGTTTGAGGAAGAGTGACAGTCTTCCAAGGGGATAGGAACCGATGCTTTGGTGAGCGAAGAATCCCCCGAAGCCCGGCGCCGACGACCATTTGAGAAGCATCTCGCCGAAATGCGTCCCGGCGGCCGCATCTATGCGGTCGTCCGCCGGGCCGCGATCGGGGTCTATGCGGATGGCTTTATCCATGCCGGCAACATCGCCTATCTGGCGCTGCTGACGCTGTTCCCCTTTTTCATCGTCATGGCCGCGCTGGCGCAGCTGTTCGGCCGGACGCCCGATGTCCAGCACGCGGTCTATGGCTTTCTGGCCACGGTGCCGCCATCGGTCCGCGAGCTTGTCGCCAAGCCGATCGAAGATGTGCTTGCGTCCAACAATACGGGCGCGCTGCTCTGGCTGGGCGCGCTGGTCGGCCTGTGGACGGTGGGCAGCTTCGTCGAGACGATCCGCGATATCCTCCATCGTGCCTATGGCACGAAGCCGTCGAAAGGCTTCTGGCATTATCGCGCGGGATCGATCCTGATCATCATCGGATCGGTGGTGCTGGCCATGTCGGCGTTCAGCGCGCAGGTGGTGTTGACGGCAATCGAGCAGTTCGTGTGGCGGCTGCTCCCCTTTGGCGCCGCCGTCCAGCCGCTGATCAGCCTTACCCGGCTCGCGCCCTTGCTGATGCTGATCGGCGCGCTTTATGCGATGTTCGTGACGCTCGCTCCGGGAAAATATCGAGTCGCGCCGTGCCCCAAATGGCCGGGTGCCCTGTTCACTGCCTTATGGTGGATGATCGTGACGATGCTGTTGCCCGTGGTGGTCGGTTTCTTCGGGGGCTATGGCCGTACCTATGGCAGCCTCGCGGGGGTGATCGTGACGCTGTTGTTCTTCTGGCTGGTGGGTCTTGGCCTTGTTTTCGGCGCCCACCTCAACGCGGCTCTAGCGGAAAGCCCGGAAACTTCTGTAAAGGACGCTACGCCGGGACCTTGATCGGCTCAGCCTGGCTGAGCCGTCGATCAAGATCCTGACGGATTAGGGCCTGATTCACAGCCGGGGCAGAGGCCTCGGATGATCGGGTTCTGGCTAAGGGAGATGTCGTGGCCGGTTTGATGCAGGGGAAGCGCGGGCTGATCATGGGGCTCGCCAATGACAGGTCGCTGGCTTGGGGAATCGCGAAGGCGCTTCACGAACAGGGCGCCGAAATGGCCTTCAGCTATCAGGGCGAGGCGCTGGAGCGGCGCGTGCGTCCGCTGGCGGAACAGGTCGGTTCCGATTTCCTGATCGAATGCGACGTCTCCGACGATGCGGCGATGGACGTGGCGTTCGGCACGCTGGCGGAGCGCTGGCCGACGATCGACTTCCTCGTCCACGCGATCGGCTTCTCGGACAAGAACGAGCTGCGCGGCAAATATGTCGATACCAGCCTGGCCAACTTCCTGCTGACGATGAACATCTCGGCCTACAGCATGGTGGCGGTGACGAAGCGCGCCCGGGCGATGATGCCCCAGGGCGGCTCGATCCTGACGCTCAGCTATTATGGCGCCGAAAAGGTCGTCCCCCATTATAATGTTATGGGTGTCGCCAAGGCCGCGCTGGAAACCAGCGTCAAATATCTGGCGATGGACCTGGGGCCGGAGAATATCC
>CAZJXG010000114.1:0-10754 GCA_964549965.1 uncultured Sphingomonas sp.
CGGTGATCGCGATCATCGGCGGCGGTATCTTCTGCTGGATCGATCTCGATATCCCACCGATCACCTTCGTTCAGCGCATCCGCGAGGTGGTACCGATGACCGACCTGTGGGTCGGCCTGATCAAGGCCCCGGTATTCGGCATGCTGATCGCCATGTGCGGCTGCTATCAGGGGATGCAGGTCGAGGGGAATGCCGAGCAGGTGGGCCTCAGGACCACCGCTTCCGTGGTCCAGGCGATCTTTCTCGTCATCGTCCTCGACGCGGTGTTCGCCGTGTTCTTCAGCTCGATCGGGTGGCTGTAATGGCCCGGCTCAACACCGCCGATGGCGAGACGATCATCCATGTCGCCGGCCTGCGCACCAGCTTCGGTGAACAGGTCGTCCACGAGGGGCTCGATCTCGACGTCAGGCGGGGCGAGATATTGGGCGTGGTCGGCGGCTCCGGCACCGGCAAATCGGTCCTGATGCGCGCGATCATCGGCCTGCAGCCGCCCGATGCCGGGGACGTCGAGGTGTTCGGCGAACCGATGATCGGCCGCGAGGAATATGAGGCCAAGCAGGTCCGCAAGCGCTGGGGCGTGCTGTTCCAGGGCGGCGCGCTCTTCTCGACCCTGACCGTGGCCGAAAATGTCCAGGTGCCGATCCGCGAATATTATCCGCAGCTCGACAGCCAGCTTCTCGACGAGATCGCCGCCTATAAGGTGGCGATGTCCGGCCTGCCTGCCGAAGCCGGCCCCAAATATCCTTCAGAGCTGTCCGGCGGCATGCGCAAGCGCGCCGGCCTCGCGCGGGCGCTGGCGCTCGATCCGCAGCTGCTGTTTCTGGACGAGCCTACCGCGGGGCTCGATCCGATCAGCGCCGCCGCCTTCGATTCGCTGATTCATTCGCTGCAGAAGACGCTTGGCCTCACCGTCTTCCTGATCACCCATGATCTCGATACGCTCTACGCGATCTGCGATCGGGTCGCGGTGCTGGCGGACAAGCATGTGATCGCGGTTGGAACGATCCCGGAATTATTGGCGTTGGACCATCCGTGGATTCAGGAATATTTCAACGGGCCGCGCGGGCGGGTGGCGGCCGATGCCGCCGGGCGCGCCAAGACGAACGCAGAAGCAGGGGAAAACCGGGGATGAACAGCTGATGGAAACCCGGTCGAACCATGTGCTGGTGGGCGGCGTCGTCCTCGCGCTGCTGATCGCGATGCTCGCCTTCACCGTCTGGCTCGCGGGGTTCAACACCGCGAGCGTCCAGCGCTATGACATCTTCTTCAAGACCTCGGTCGACGGCCTCGCCAAAGGATCGCCGGTCAATTTCTCGGGCGTGCCGGTCGGCAAGGTCGAGGAGATCAAGCTGCTTCCCGACAGCCCAGAGTTCGTCCGGGTCCGCATCGCGATCGATAATGACACCCCGATCCTGCAGGGTACCACCGCGACCATCGCGGGCGTCGGCTTCACCGGGGTCAGCCAGATCAACCTCGACGGGGCCGTCAAAGGCGCACCGGCGATCACCGAACCGGGACCTTATGGCGAGCCTGTGATCCCGACCAAACCCGGCGCGCTGGGCGAACTGCTCAACTCGGCGCCCGAACTGCTCAACCGCATCTCGGCCCTGACCGAGCGGCTGACCGAACTGCTCAATGACAAGAACCAGAAGTCGATCAGCGGCATCCTCGCCAATGTCGACCGGCTGTCCAAGGACCTGGCCAATCGCGGCCCCGAGATCGCCGACGCGGTCGTCCAGCTGAAGGCGACGATGCAGCAGGCCGGGCTCGCAGCGGAACGGGTGGGCCTCCTCGCCGAAACCACCAACGGCATGATGGCGAGCGACGTGAAGCCTGCCATGGCGAGCCTCAACAAGGCGACCACCGCCGCCCAGCACACGATGGAATCGCTCGACGCGGCGATCACCGACGCGCGCCCCGGCATCAAGGCCTTCTCGACCCAGACCGTGCCGCAGATCAACCAGCTCGCGCGCAATCTGGCCGAAATGTCCGAATCGCTGAACGCCATATCGGCCAAGCTCGATCGCGGCGGCGCCGGAGCGCTGATCGGCGGCGCGAAGCTGCCCGACTATAAGGGACAATGAGTGTCATGATGATCCGCCCGCTGTTCGCTCTCGTCCTGGCCGCCAGCCTGTCGGGCTGCGTCAGCTTCGGAGAGGAGCCGCCCAAACAGCTGCTGAGCCTGACCGCGGATGCGAAGGTCGCGGCTGACCAGGGCAAGACCACACGCGACGTTCAGGCGGTGAGCGTCGCGCTGCCCGCGCTGCCACCTGCGCTCCGGAACAACCGGCTGGCGGTGCAGAGCGGGACGGCCTTCGCCTATCTCCCCAAGGCGGCCTGGGTCGACACCCCCGCGCAGCTGTTCCGTTCGGTCCTCGCCGAGACGATCGAGGCAAAGACCGGCCGCTTCGTGCCCGACCAGCGCAACAGCGCCATCACCCCCGACACCCGCGTCCAGGGCACGCTCAGCGCTTTCCAGTTGCTGGGCGGGCAGGGCAGGGTACTGGTGATATACGACGCGACCATATCGAAGGCCGGATCCGACCAGATCCGTGCCCGCCGTTTCGAGGCGACGGCACCGGCGGCCGGGGAGGACGCGGCCAGCGTGTCCGCCGCCCTCAACCGGGCTGCGAACGCGGTGGCGGGTGATGTCGCCGACTGGGTCGGGAAGGACTGAGCCGGCTCAGGTCCGTCCGAGCAGCGCCTCGGTCCTGCCGATAGCGGGCGGGGTGCCGACGTCGAACCACAGGCCCTGGTGGACGAGGCCGAAAGCCCGGCCGGCGGCCATGGCGCGCTCCCACAGCAGCATGAAGCCGAAGGGCCCCTCGGGCAGATCTGTGAACAGCCGCTTCGAGACGAGCTGGATACCGGTATAGACGAACGGCGCGACCTTCGACGGGCGCCGCCGCGCGATGCGGCCATTGGCATCCATGTGGAAATCGCCGAGCCCGCTATGGCAATTGGCGCGGGCGAGCGGGACGAGCAGCAGCAACGCATCCATCGTCGCATCATCCCAGCGATCGGCCAGCAGGCTGATCGCATCGACCGGGCCGTCGACCCAGAGATTGTCGCTGTTGGCGATCAGGAAATGCTCGTCGGGGATCAATGGCAGCGCCCGGGCCACCCCCCCGCCGGTTTCGAGCAGCAGGCCGCGCTCGTCGGAAATGCGGATGTCGAGATCGGACGCCTTGCGCTTCAGATGCGCCTCCAGCGCGTCCGCGAGATAATGGACGTTGACGACGACCCGGCCGATCCCGGCATCGCGCAGCCGATCCAGGACATGGTCGAGCAGCGGCTTGCCGGCCACCTCGACCAGCGGCTTGGGGCGGGTCGCGGTCAGCGGGCGCATCCGCTTGCCGAGCCCGGCGGCAAGCACCATCGCGGTGCCGATCGGCGCGGCGGCGGGATTGGGGCGCAGCGAGAGCGGCTTGGCGAAGCTCATGCCAGCGCCTCCCAAGGGAAGGCGGCCCGCCTGGCGGCGGGAACATGGGCATCGAACCAGGCCTTGACCGGGCCGAGCGCCGGATGGGCGAGGTCGCGCTCCAGATAGGCCCAGACCCTTGGCTGAAAAGCGAGGTAGCGGGGCTTGCCGTCGCGCTTCCAGAGGCGGGTGAAGATGCCGAGAATCTTGGTGTTGCGCTGCGCGCCGAGCAGCGCATAGGCGGCCTCGTCATGCGGACGGCGGGCGGCGTAGCGCGCGATCATCGCCGCCTCCAGCTCCGGGGCGACGTCGCGGCGCGCATCCTGCAGCAGTGAGACGAGGTCATAGGCGGGATGGCCGGCCAGAGCGTCCTGGAAGTCGAGCAGGCCGAGGCTCCGATCGCCGAGCAGCATGATATTCTCGGCATGATAGTCGCGCAGCACCGTCGTTGGCTGGGCCAGTGCTATGGGTGCCAGCGCCGCATCCCATGCCGCGCGCCAGCTGTCGATGTCGCCATCGAGCCCGACCGCCGGCATGTACCATTCCGGAAACAGCCCCGCCTCGCGCTGATAGACCGCCATGTCATAGGGCGGCAGCGGCCCCGCCGCATGGCCGTGGAGATCGGCCAGCAGATCGATCGCCTGCGCGTAGATCCGGGACTCGGCATCGGGATCTGCGTCGATCACCTCCTTCATCCGCGCATCGCCGAAATCCTCGAGCAGGATCAGCCCGGCATCGAGATCCTCGGCCAGGACGCGCGGCGCGCGGAAGCCGATGCTGTCGAGATGTCGCGCGACCGCCAGGAAGGGGCGGCTGTCCTCATGCTCGGGCGGCGCATCCATCAGCACCGCGCTCTGTCCGTCGCGATGGACACGGAAATAGCGGCGGAAGCTGGCATCGCCGGCGAGGGGCAGGATCGCCGCGCCCGACCAGCCGGCGCGGTCGAGGAAGGCGGGGGCGTGGGGCGGAGGAATCATCGTGGAGGCCATCGGCCTTCCCATGCCGCCGGCGTCTCCCAAGTCAAGCGGCGCGCATCGGGTCCGTCGCGTTCGATCGTCAGCCGCAGCGCATCCGGCCACAGCAGGCCGCCCATCCGCTCGGGCCATTCGATCAGCAGCGCGCTGTCCGCCCGGGCTTCGTCGAGGCCAAGCTCGAACAGTTCATCCGGGTCGTCGATCCGGTAGAGATCGACATGCCAGAGCGGGATGGCAAGCTCGGGGGGCGCATAGGGGATGACGATCGGGAAGCTGGGCGACGGCACCTCGCCGTCCACGCCCAGCGCCTGCAGCAGTCCGCGCGCGAGCGTCGTCTTGCCGGCGCCAAGATCGCCCGACAGCGCGACGACATCGCCGGGACGGAGATGACGCGCGAGCGCCGCGCCGATCGCGGCGGTATCCTCAGGGCCGGCGAGGTGGATCATATCCTAGCCCCTTCCCTGACGGGGAGGGCGATGAAAGGAGTCACCCAAGGCCATGCTCGACATGGCGGCGCGGCAAATGGATCGTCACCGTCGTGCCGCGGCCGGGCTCGCTTTCCAACGCGATCGAGCCGCCATGCGCCTCGACCAGCTGGCGGGTCAGCGGCAGGCCGATGCCGATCAGCTGCTTGCCCTCGTCATTGCTCGCGTCGATGCGCGGATAGGCATCGAAGATGCCGGCGCGCTGCGCCGGCTCCATGCCCTGGCCGGTGTCGGCGACGGTCCACACGATCAGATCCTCGTCGCCGTGGACGCGGATCGTCACCCGGCCCGCCGGCGGGGTGTAGCTGATCGCATTGTTGAGCAGATGGTCGGCGATCTGGCGGAGACGCCGGGGATCGCCGCGCATCGTGCCGACATCGTTGTCGATATCGACGATCAGGCCGAGCGGCTTGGCGTCGGCGGCCTTTTGCGCCGCCGCGACCGCCTCGCCGAGCAGCGCGCCCATATCGACATTCTCCTCGGCGAGCGGCAGGTTGCCGGCGGCGCCCTGGGTCAGATCAAGCACGTCCTCGACCAGCGAGCCGAGCCTGCGGACCGAGGCGAGGATCGCCTTTACATATTCATGCGCGACATCGGGCAGCTCGCCCGCATAGCCGGCGTCGAGCAGCTCGGCGAAGCCCGCGATCGAGGTGAGCGGCACGCGCAGCTCATAGCTCATATTGGCGACAAAGGCGGTCTTGAGCTTGTCGGCCTCCTCCAACGCATCGGCGCGGCCGCGCAGCGCCTCCTCGATCCCGCGCGATGCGGTGATGTCGAGCAGGGTGAACAGTGCATTACCATCGGGCAGCGGCACCACCGCGAAATCGAAATAGCGGCCGTCGGCCAGCGCCATCCGGCCGGTCCGCGCCTGGCGATCGACCGTGGCGATACGGACCAGATCGCGCAGCAGCTGGGCACGGGTGGGATCGGCCAGCTTGGCGCCGACCAGCTCGACCATCGCATCGACGCGGAGATGCTGGGCGAGATCGGCATCGGACAGGCCCCAGATATCGCGGAAGCTCTGGTTCCAGATGTGGAGCCGCCCGTCCGAGGCGAACACGCCGATCGCCTCGAACAGATTGTCGAAGGTGGCGGCGCGGACCCGCAACAGCGTATCGCGCGCGCTGGACAGCTGGACCTGTTCGGTGCGGTCCTCGAAGAACAGCAGCAGCCCGCCATTGGGCAGCGGCTGGGCGACGACGCGGAGGTGCTGGCCGCCGGGCAGGGTCCAGGTCTCTTCGACCGAATCGACCGCGTTGAACCACTGGCGCCGCTCGTTCTTCCAGCCCGGGAAGTCGCGCGCCTCGGGCAGGCGCTGGGTCTCGCGCATCCGCTCCAGCACCCGGTCGAATTCGGGGCGGTCGGCGAGCCATTCGGGGGCGAGCGCAAAGAATTGCAGGAAGGGCTGGTTGAAGAAGATGAGGCTCCGGTCGGGCGCGAACTGGGCGACGCCCGCCGACAGCCGGTCGAACAGCTCGCGCTGCGCCTCCTGGAAACGGCCCAGCTCGTCACGGGTCTGTTCGAGATCCTGGATATCGAACGCATAGCCCGCGACGCCATGCTCGCCCATCGGTACATCGGTGATCCGCATGGTGCGGCGCTGGCCGCCCAGCGTGACCGGGATGACATGGGTCTTGATCCGGCCGGTGTCGCGCGCGGCGAGCGCGGTGGCGCGCGGCGCGCGGCCCTCCGCCGCATCGATCAGCTCGACCCCGCCCAGGACGACATCCTCGGCGCTTTCGCCTTCGACGGCGCGAACATAGGCGGAGTTGACCAGGGCCAGCTTCAGATCGGGTCCGCGGTGCCACATCGGGAAAGGCGCCGCTTCGATCAGCGCCAGGCAGCTGTCCAACGCGTCGCTGATCGCCTGGCTCTCGACAGACAGGCGAGCGATGGTGCGCTCGGCCTCGCTATTGTCGAACAGCCAGACGATGACGCCATCGCCGATCACGGGCGGCGCGGGGCGGCCGCGCGCGAGCAGCACCCGATCGGTTCCGGCGAGGTGCAGCACCCGTTCGAACGGCCGGCCGGCCTGGAATGCAGCGGAAACGTCGGCGGCCAGCCCCTCGGCATCGACCACCGAGATGCCGCCGGCCCCCTGCCCGGCCATCTCGTCGATGCTGGTGGGCGTCGTCTCCAGCCCCAGCCAATGGCCCAGCCGCGGATCCGCGCCGATCCGCCCGTCCTGCCCGATCCGGAACGGCACCGCCGGGGCGGTGGCGAGCAAGGCCCCCTGCCGTTCGATATCGCGGGCGCGGGCCTTGGCGACGGCATCGCGCCGCAGCCCCATGATGATCGAGGCGACCGCCGCGGCGACCCACAGCGCGACGATGATCGCGAGCATCAGCGCGGCGATCGGATCGAGCTGGATCATATGCGACATGGCATTCTCTTAGGGAGCTAGTACGCCGATCACAACGGCGGCGGTACATTGCAGTGCAGCGACGATTATCGATTACCGCGCGACACGAATCAGATTACTATGCCCCTGCCCGGCAATGAACCGGGCGGGGAGAGTCCGATGACGGATCGGGTGGACAATATCTGCGACCGCGCGTGCATGATCCTGTGCGTGGTCGGTTTCATCTGGGTGATGACGAGCATTTTGCTCTAGCCGCCCGGCTATCAGTGTCCGATCAGCGCAGCCCGCCGCCCAGGGCGCGATACAATTCGACAGCGTTCAATCCACGCTGCAGGCGCGTTGTTACCAACCCCTGTTCGGCCGAATAGAGCGTGCGCTGCGCATCGAGCGTGGTCAGGAAGGGATCGATCCCGGCACGGAAGCGTGCGTTGGACAGCCGGTATCCGGCCCGTGCGCCCTCGGCCAGCGAGCGTTGCGCTCCCAGCTGGTCGCCGATCGTCGCGCGACGGGCAAGGGCATCGGCCACCTCGCGGAAAGCCTGCTGGACGGCCTTCTCATATTGCGCGACCAACGCCTGATAGCTTGCCCGCGCATAAGCGACATTGCCGGAATTGCGCCCGAAATCGAAGATCGGCAGTGATGCCGATGGCGCGACAGACCAGAAGTCGCTGCCGGAGGCGAACAGGTTCGAAAGGCCGATGCTCGTGGTGCCAAGCGCTGCGGTCAGCGAGATACGCGGGAAGAAGGCCGCCCGCGCCGCACCGATATTGGCGTTGCCAGCGCGCAGCTGATGCTCCGCGGCAGCTATGTCAGGTCGGCGCAGCAGCACATCCGATGGCAGCTCGGCGGGCAGGGAATCGAGCGTGGCATCACGCTCGGCGAGGCGATCGGGCAGCAGTTCGGCGGGTACGGTGGTGCCGGCAAGCAGGTTGAGCGCATTCTGATCCTGCGCGACGAGCGTGGTCGCGGCGGCAATGTCGGAGCGGGCCTGGTCGTGGCTGGTCTGCGCCTGTCGTACCTCCAGCTCGGATGCGATGCCGGAGCGGAAGCGCGCCCGGGTCAGTTCCAGGGTCGTGCCGAAGGCTTGCTCGAGGTCGCGGGCGATGCGCAGCCGCTCCTGGTCCGCTGCCATCGTCAGCCAGGCGCTGGCGGTCTCGGCGATCAAAGCGGTCTGGGCCGCGTTGCGATTCTCCTCGCTGGCGAAATACTGCTCCCGGGCCGCCTTGGTCAGGTTGCGCACCCGGCCGAACAGGTCGATCTCCCAGGAGGATATGCCGACCGAGGCGGAATAGATGTCGAATCGTCCGCTGCCGGCGGCGGCCCCCGCACCGACACCGCCCACCGCGCCGATCGGGTTCTTCTGATAGGTGGCGCCGCCCGACGCTGCGACAGTGGGCAGCAGGTCGGCGCGCTGGACGCGGTACAGCGCACGCGCCTGGCCGACATTGGCGACCGCCAGTTGCAGGTCGCGATTATTCTCGATCGCCAGCGCAAGCAGGTCGCGCAGCCGCTCCTCGACGAAGAAGTCGCGCCAGGCGGTGTCGGCCGGGACGATCGCCGGCCGGATGCCGGCCGCGGCCGGCGGACTGGCCGGTGTCGCCGCGGGTACCGGCAGCCCGGGCCGGATATATTTGGGGGCGAGATCGCAGCCGGACAGCAGCAGCCCGGCGGAGATGGCGAGGAACGCGCTACGCTTCATGGTCATGCCTCCGCCGGGTTGCCGTCGGTCGCTGCGGCCGTTTTCGGCTGTGTCGCCTTGTCCTGCCGGAACAGCCGCTTCACGATGGTGTAGAACAGCGGCACGAAGAAAATCGCCAGCATGGTCGCGGACAACATGCCGCCGACCACCGCCCAGCCGATGGCGCGCTGCCCGCCGGCGCCGGCGCCGCTTGCGAGCGCGAGCGGCAGCACGCCGAACATGAACGCAAGCGAGGTCATCAGGATCGGCCGCAGCCGCAGCCGGGCCGCCTCGATCGAAGCCTCTCCCGCAGACAGGCCCTCGCGCATCTTCTCCTCGGCGAACTCGACGATCAGGATGGCGTTCTTGGCCGAGATGCCGATCGTCGTGATCAGGCCGACCTGCAGGTAGATGTCGTTGTTGAGACCAACCAGCCAGGCCGCCAGCACCGCGCCGAACACGCCGAGCGGTACCACCAGCAGCACGGCGAACGGCACCGACCAGCTTTCGTAGAGTGCGGCAAGGCACAGGAAGACGATCAGCAGCGACAGTCCATAAAGGGCCGGGGCCTGCCCGGCCGACAGCTTCTCCTCATAGGAAATGCCGGTCCACTCGAAGGCCGCGCCGGCAGGCAGCTTCGCCGCATGCTCCTCCATCGCGTCCATCGCCGCGCCGGTGCTGAGCCCGGGGGCCGGCGAACCCTGGATTTCGAAGGCGGGCACGCCGTTATAGCGTTCCAGCCGCGACGGGCCGAAACCCCATTCGGTGCGCGCGAACGACGACAGCGGCGTCATCGTCCCGGTCGAGCCGCGAACATGGACGTTCCCCAGCGCTTCCGGCGTTGCGCGGAAGGGCGCGTCGGCCTGGACGAAGACCCGCTTCACCCGGCCGCGATCGATGAAATCGTTGATATAGGAGCCGCCGAGGGTAGTCGTCACCGCGTCGTTGATGTCGGCCTGGGCAATGCCAAGCGCGCCGGCCGCCTGCTGATCGACCTTCAGCGCAAGCTGGGGCGTGTCCTCCAGTCCATTGGGCCGGACCTGCATCAGCCGCTTATCGCCCGACGCCATGCCGAGCAGCTGGTTGCGGGCGGCGAGCAGCGCGTCATGGCCGATGCCACCGGCGTCCTTCAGCTCGAAATCGAAGCCGGTCGCGTTGCCCAGTTCCTGAACCGCAGGCGGCACGAAGGCGAAGATCATACCGGCTCGAATCTGGCTGAAGGCACCGTTGGCGCGCTGGGCGATCGCCGTGACCCTCGCTTCCTTGTCGCTGCGCTTTTCCCAGTCGGCCAGCTTGACGAATGCAATGCCGACATTCTGGCCCTGCCCGCCGAAGCCGAATCCACTGATCGTGAATATCCCGTTGATATTGGCCTTTTCGTCGACCCGGAAATGCTTCTCGATGCGCAGCATCGTCGCATTGGTCTCTTCGATGGTGCTGCCGGCGGGCAGGGTCACGCTGGCGATCAGCGATCCCTGGTCCTCGTCGGGCAGAAATCCGCCCGGCAGGCGCAGGAAGACGATCGTCAGCGCCAAGAGGACTCCCGCGTATAGCAGCAGCGTCCGTCCCCAGCGGCGCTCGACCGACTGGAGACCCTGATCATAGCGGGTGACGCCGCGCTCGAAGGTGCGGTTGAACCAGCCGAACAGGCCCTTGCGCTCCTGATGCCCGCGCTGCGGCCGCAGGATCGTGGCGCACAAGGCGGGCGTGAGGATCAGCGCGACCGCCACCGACAACGCCATCGACGCGACGATGGTGATCGAGAACTGGCGGAAGATCACGCCGGTCGATCCGCCGAAGAACGCCATCGGCAGGAACACCGCCGACAGCACCA
>CAZJXG010000115.1:0-10427 GCA_964549965.1 uncultured Sphingomonas sp.
TGCCTGGAGAATGCCCGGCTGTTCGACGACGTGCTCTACATGAAGAATTATAATGAGAGCATCCTGAAGAGCACGTCCAACGCGGTCATCACCTTCGACGAGGAACACCGGATCGTCACCAGCAACGAGGCCGCCCGCAAGCTGATGGGCGCGCCCGATGGCGCGATCGGCATGGCCGCGCGCGACGCCTTCTCCGGCCGGAATCTCTGGATCGCCGAACGGCTGGAACGGACCGACCGCGACCGTGAGGCCTATCTTGCGGTCGATGCCGAGCTGGTCGGCGGCGACGGCAACGCCTCCTCGATCAACCTCACCGCCGCCCCACTGGTCGATGCCAATGATGCGGTGATCGGATCGATGCTGGTGATGGAGGACATCACCAGTGAGAAGCGCGTCCGGTCGACCATGGCCCGCTACATGTCGAAAGAGGTCGCCGATCAGCTGCTGGAGGCGGGCGAGAGCGAATTGAGCGGCAAGGATCAGACCGTCTCGATCCTGTTCTCCGACGTGCGCGGCTTCACCACCATCGCCGAACAGATCGGCGCGCGCGAGACGGTGGCGATGCTCAACAGCTATTTCACCGAGATGGTCGACGTCATCTTCGAGCATAAGGGGATACTCGACAAATATATCGGCGACGCGATCATGGCGCTGTTCGGCGCGCCGTTCGCCGGCCCCAACGATGCCGACAATGCGATCGCCACGGCGAACAAGATGATGATCGAGCTGAAGGCGCTGAACCTGAAGCGGATCGCGGCGGGCGAAAAGCCGATCGACATCGGCCTGGGCATCAGCACCGGCAATGTCATCGTCGGCAATATCGGCTCGATCAAGCGCATGGAATATACCGTGATCGGCGACAGCGTGAACCTCGCCTCGCGGCTGGAAGGCGCCAACAAGGCCTATGGCTCGAAGATCCTGTTCTCCGAATTCACCCATGCCCGCCTCGCCGATCCGAAGCTGGTGCGCGAGATCGACCTGATCCGGGTGAAGGGCAAGGATTTCCCGGTCGGAGTCCATGAATCGCTCGGCTACCGCGCCGACGAGATCGACCGGGGCCTGGGCCTGATGCTCGAACATTATGCGGCCGGCTTTGCCGCCTATCGCGCGATGGAATGGCGGGAGGCCGAACAGCATTTCCTGGCGGCGCTGAAGGCGATGCCGGGCGACGGGCCGTCGGCGATGTATGTGGAACGCTGCCGGGCCTTCATGCAGACGCCGCCGGTTGGCGATTGGGACGGTGTCTGGACGCTGACCAGCAAATAGGGCGGGAAGCCGCCCTTATCGAAGGCCCAGCGCCGCCTTGATGTCTGCCCAGTCGATCAGCTTGAAATTCTGCGCGCTCGGCATGTTCTGCCCGTCCTGCACGACGAACAGCCCGCCCGGATAGATGGAGCCGAAATCGCCGACCGCGATGTCGATCCCGTCGGTTTCCTCGGTGGAGCCGAACGCGCCCGGCGCCACGCGGAATCGCCCGACATAGGCGTCGTCCGACAGGCGATAGACGGCATAGGCATTGTCGCCCTGGCTGGAGACGAGCAGATAGCCGCCATCGGCCGGCCCCTCGGCCGCGATCGTCACGCCCTCGGTGTCGGCGACGATCTGATAGCCGTCGGCCGAAGCCATCTTCATCGGCGCTGCATCGCCGTTCGGGCGGGCGTCGAAACGCCACAGGCCCACATCCTCCTCGGCGACGTACAGCCGGTGCGTTCGCTCATCGGTCGCGCAGCCTTCGGACTGGGTCGCGAGCTTCATCGTCCGAACCACATTGCCCGCAGGAACGTCGCCCAGGGTCAGGGCGACCTGGCGGATCGTCCCGTCCTTGATCACGTTGAACGCGAACAGAGTGTCGCCTTCGCGATACAGGCAGACGCCATAGGCCTCGCCCGTCCCCACCGGGATCTTGCCGAGCGGACTCAGCGTCGCGCTCGCCGGATCGAGGCGGAACAGCGCCAGCCTGGCGTTGAGCGGATCATTGCGATCGCTCGCCGCGACGATGATGCCCGCCGGCCCCATGTCGCGCAGATCGACATTGTTGACCCGCCCGGCGTCGATGAAAGAGCGCTTCCGGCCCTGAAGATCATAGACGTAGAGCCCGGCCTTCTTGTCGGTGCCGACGATCAGGCTCGCGGCCGGATCGGCGGCGTTGCGCCAGATCGCGGGATCATCGGCGGCGTCGGCATTGGCGGTGGCCACCGCCTGCGTCTCGCCCTTCGCCGACACCGTCATCGTCGGGGCGGGCGAGAGGGCGGGGCGCGTCGCGGTGGTCGTGCAGCCTGCCACCCCGAGGGACAGCAGGCTGATCAGCGTCAGGTTGCGATAGCCCGTCATCAGAAATTGACGCGCACGCCGCCCGAATAGCGACGGCCGAAGCGTTCCCACTCGATCGTCTGGATGCTGCTGCGCGCGGTCGGCGTGCCGGTCGCGGTCAGCAGATTGCCCGGCTCCGAATAGCGGCGGCCCGCCTTGTTCAGCACATTCTGCGCGTCGAAATAAATCTCGACGTTCGGGGTGATCGCATAGCGGGCCGACACGTCCATCTCGTCGTCTGCCGCCCAATAGGTGTCGCCGCCATCGCTCAGGTCGTCGACGATTTCATCCAGCCAGGTGCTGCGGCGCTGATACTGAACGCGGATCGACAGACCATATTTCTCATAATAGGCGCCGACATTGTAGACGACGTCGGAGGTGCCGGGCAGCCGCACCTTGCGCGCCGGCACCGCGCCGATCCCGGGTTTCGTGACCTTGCTGTCGTTGAGCGTCAGATTGGCCGAGAGGCCGAAGCCGCCCGTCCATTCGGGCAGGCCCAGATTGCCGGTCCACGGCTCCAGCTGCAGCTGGGCCGCGGCCTCCGCGCCGAAGATGCGGCCGTCGCCGCCATTGGTGATGCCGGTGTATGTGTAGGCCGAACGGTCGATCCCGTTGCTGTCCAGCGCGTTCGAGCCGAAAGTGCGCGTCTGGCGATACAGCACGTCCTTCACCTTCTTGTAGAAGACGCCGACCATGAGATAGCCCTGCGGCTTCATATACCACTCGAAATAGCCGTCGACGCCGAAGGCGCGCTCGGGCTTGACCGAGGGGTTGCCGCCCGAGATCGTCTGGTTGGTGTCGCTCACCACGACATTAGGGCGAAGATCGTCATAATCGGCGCGCGCCGCGCCCGAATTGAACGAGAGGCGCAGCTTCTTCGTATCGTCGACATTATAATTGAAGTGCAGGCTTGGGAAGGCGAGCGTCTGGCTCGACGTGGCCGTCACCTGCGCGGCGGCCGCGGCCACGGTCGCCTGGGCGACGCCGCGATTCTTGAGATGTTCGATACGAACGCCACCAAGGATCGAGCCCCAGTCATATTTCACCGTGCCCATGATGAAGCCGGCATAGACCTCTTCGCGGACGTTGTAATTGTTGGCCGCGTTGGGCGTGAAGGCGAAGCTGCCGCGTGCAGCCTTCGAAACCTGCCGCATCTTCGCCGTGTCGAAATAGTGGAAGCTGTAGCCCAGCGGGATCTTGCCCTGGAACGGCGTGTTCAGCGAAAACTGGTTATAATCGGTCGGCAGGCCGACCGTCGCGAGCTGCGCGGCGGTGTTGAGCAGGATCTGGTTCTCGTCGGCGATCTTGGTGCGGCGATCGAACTGGAAGCCCGCCTTCAGCACCGCTTCGCCGCCGAACAGGCCGGTTTCGCGGGCCAGCACCAGCTTGCCGGTATAGGCCTTGGTCGTGTCGACCGCGTCCAACACGAGAAGCGACGACGGCGGCTTGGTGAAGCTGTCGACGTTCGTTACCTGCCCACCCGCCTGGAAACGGGTCGGACCGCTCAGCTGGTTGGTGTTGAACAGCACCAGATTCGAATGGTTGGGATCGCTTAAATCATAGCTGACGGACGGGCGCGCGGTGCGCGTGCCCGGGCTGTCCCAGGCCACCTCGCCGACCACCGAGCGATCGTCCTTCGATTTGGTGTAGTTGGCGAGCCAGTTCAGCTTCCAGCCGTCGGCGAAATCATGGTCGCCCGCCAGCGTGTTGGTGAAGATCGACTGGCGGAAGGCACGAAGAGTCGAGCGCTGGCGGATGTCGACGCCGTAGACGGTGCCCTTCTGAGGGGTGTTACCGATGCAGACATCGGCATAGCCGCTGGTCGTGGGATTGGGGTTCAGCGTGGTCGGGCAGGCCGCAGTGCTGGCGACGAGGTCGCTCTGCCGGTCGTCGAGATCGAAGCGGTAATTGTCGCGCGCCTCGTCGTCGGAGAAGATCGTGTAGACCGACCGGATCGAGATCGTGTTGTCGCTGTCGGGCTTGTAATCGAGCCGGCCCGAAACCGACCAGTTCTTGCGGGTCAGCCGGTAAAGCTTGTTCTCGGCCTCCTGCGCCCAGAAGCGGGTGGCGCTGCCGGGCCTCTGGTCCTGGGCGACACGCTCATAATCGGTCTCGAAATTGTCGGTGATCATCGCGCGCTCGAAATAGCTGCCCGACAGCACCACGCCGATCTCGCCCTCACCGACCTTGAACCGGTCGGAGACTACGGCCGAGCCCTCATATTGCTTGCGGTCGCCCAGTTCGGCGATGCCGTAGCCGGCCTTGCCGGCGACATGCAGGCCCGAATAGTCGAAGCCCGAACGGGTGATGATGTTGACGTTGCCCGCCACCGTCTCGCCCGGCATTTCCGGCGTCACCGCCTTCGACACGATGATCTGCGACGCGATCGCCGAAGGCGTCGAATCGAAGCGTGCGTCGCGGCCTTCGGGGCTGACCACGTTGATGCCGTCGAACGACAGTGTCGTCCAGCGCTTGGGCGCGCCGCGCAGGTTGATGTAACGGGCCTGGCCCTGGTCGCGCTCGACGCTGACACCCGGCAGGCGGCTGGTCGCCTGGGCAATATTCTGGTCGGGAAGCCGGCCGACGCCATCGGCGGCGACCACCGCTACCAGTGAATCGGTGTTGCGCTGGACGGTGAGCGCGGCGGCCTCCGATTCCGCGATCGGGCGCGAGCCGGTGACGATGATCGCCTGCTCATCGCCCTCGTCCGCCGCCGGCGCAAGCTGCGCCAGGGCCGGAGTCGCGGCGGCCAGGCTGATGCCGCCGAGAAGAAGAATCTTGAACTGCGATGTCATAACGCCCCCGAAAGTGAACCCTGTTTTCGGGGTTCGCCCTAGGGACGCTCGTGGTCAGTTCGGTTTCGGAAATGCGACTCTTCTGCGACACGGCGTTTTGGCCATGGCCATGTCTGCGCCGGACGCTTCGCGAAGCGGAAGCAGCATCAGCCGCGGGCCGGGCAGCGCGTCGTGCGCCGCCCCGACCCGTGGCCTGATCAATCGACCTGTGCCCACGCGAGCTGTGCCAGTTCCGGGAACATTTCGGCGCGGGCCGCAGCCTGGGCGGACGATGCGGTGCCGCGAATCACGCGGCCCTTGATGCCGTGAAAGATCGCCGCGAGGCGGAAGAAGTTGAAGGCGGTGTAGAAGCGGTAGCCCGTGATGCCGTCCCGGCCGGTCCGCGCGCAATAGGCCGCGATATAGTCTTCCTCGCTCGGGATGTTGAGCGCGGCGAGATCGGCGCCGACGAGGCCCGCCACGATATGCGGCGGCATATGGTACATCATCGCATGATAGGCGAAGTCGGCGAGCGGATGGCCGAGCGTCGACAATTCCCAGTCGAGCACCGCCAGCACTTTCGGCTCGGTGGGGTGGAAGATCATGTTGTCGATGCGGAAATCGCCATGGACGATCGCGGTCTCGTCGCCTTCGGGAATATTGGCCCGCAGCCAGTCGATCACGCGGTCCATGTCGGGATCGCGGCCGGCATCGACATCGTCGAGATATTGCTTCGACCAGCGGGCGATCTGCCGCTCGAAATAATTGCCGGGCCGGCCATAGTCGCCGAGTCCGACGGCTTCGAAATCGACATTGTGGAGCGCGGCGATCGTCGCGTTCATCGCGTCGAAATAGGCCGGACGCTGCTCTCTGGACACCTCGGGAATGGTCGCGTCCCAGAAGATGCGGCCCTCGACCATGTCCATGATGTAGAACCATGTGCCGATCACATCGTCGTCGGTGCACAGCGCGTGGACATGCGCGACCGGGAAGCCCGCCTTGCCGAGCCCGATCAGCACCTGGGCCTCGCGCTCCACCGCATGTGCGCCCTTCAGCAGCGCGCCCGGTGGCTTGCGGCGCAGCACATAGGATTTGCCGGGCGTCGCCAGCTTGTAGGTGGGGTTCGACTGGCCACCCTTGAACTGCTCGACGCTCAGCGGGCCGGCAAAACCCGGCACATGGTCGGCCATCCAGCCCGCCAGCTTCGCCTCGTCGAAGGCGAAGCCCGCGCGGACCGGCGTGGTTCCGCTATTCTCGCCCTGGGCGATCCCCGTCATGCCGCATGCGCTCCCGCAGGCTGCGCCTTGCCATGGTCGCGCTTGATCTTCTTGGCGAGCGACCATTTGTGGACCTCGGTCGGGCCGTCATAGATGCGGAAGGCGCGCAGCTCGCGGAACACCTGCTCGACGATGGTGTCGCCCGATACGCCGGTACCGCCCATCACCTGGATGCAGCGATCGGCGATCCGGAACAGCGCCTCCGACACCGCGGCCTTGGCCATCGAGCTTTCGACCGTGCCCAGCGAGCCGCTGTCGAGCACCCCCGCGCACCAGTCGATCATCAGCTCGCACTGCTGCAGCTCGATCATATTGTCGGCGAGCATGAAGCCCACCCCTTCATGATCGATCAGCTTCTTGCCGAACGCCTCGCGCCGGCAGGCATAGTCGACGGCGACCTCCTGGGCGCGGATCGTGGCGCCCAGCCAGCGCATGCAATGCGACAGCCGCGCCGGGCTGAGCCGCACCTGCGCATATTTGAAGCCTTCGCCGCTCGCGCCCAGCATCTGGCTGGCGGGCACGCGCAGATTATCGATCATCACGATCGAATGGCCGCCCGGCATCGAGCTGTCGATCGTGTCCAGCACGCGCTCGATCCGGATCGCCGGGTCGGGCAGGTCGACCAGGAACATGCAGGCTCCGTCCTCCGACTTGGCCATGACGATGCCCACCTTCGCGCCGTCCGCACCGGTGATGAACGCCTTGCGGCCGTTGATCACCCAATGGTTGCCATCCAGCCGGCAGGTCGTCCGCATCATCGACGGGTCGGATCCGGCACCGCCCTCGCTCGCCGGCTCGGTCATGAAGAAGGCCGAGCGGCTGTCCCCCGCGACGAGCTGGTCGAGAAATCGGGCCTTCTGCTCGGCCGAACCGACCTTGCCGATCAGGTACATATTGCCCTCGTCGGGCGCCATGGTGTTGACCGCGACCGGCCCCAGCGGCGACAGGCCCGACTTGATAAGCACGATCGCCGTCTCGCGCTGGGTGAGGTGCGATCCGTCGCCCAGGATATGCGGGGTCAGCACCCCCGCCGCACGCGCCTTGGCGCGCATCTCGTGCATCAGTTCGTCGGTCGGGCCATGCGATGTCGCACGGGGATCCTTCTCATAGGGGATCACCGTCTCGCGGACGAAGGCCTCTACCTTGGCGGCAATCGCCTGGGCGCGGTCGGTCATTGGTATCTCCCGTCAGAGGGTGCTGGTCAGATGGCCGCCATCGGCGACGATCACCGATCCGGTCATGTAGGATGAAGCGTCGGAGGCGAGCAGCAGCAGCGGCCCGTCCAGCTCCCGCGCCGCACCCAGGCGGCGCTGCGGGATACGCCGGAGCATCGCCTTGCCAGCGTCGGTCTCCCAGAAATCCCGGTTCAGGTCGGTCGCGATATAGCCGGGGCACAGGCAGTTTACCCGGATGCCGAAGCGCGCCAGTTCCAGCGCCGAAACCTTGGTCAGCTGGATCGCCGCCGCCTTGGACGTCGCATAGGCGGCGACATGGCCGCCCTGCCGCAGGCCAAGGATCGACGCGATATTGATGATCGAGCCGCCCGTGCCGCGCGCCTTCATCGCCCGTGCGGCCGATTGGGTGAGCAGGAACATCCCCTTGGCATTGGTGCCGAGCACCCGGTCCCAATCCTCCTCGCTCTGGTCGAGGAACGGCTTGTCGACGGTGACGCCGGCATTGTTGACGAGGATGTCGACCCGCGCGAGCAGCGGCTCCACCGCCGCGATGCTCGCCGCGCTGGTCACGTCGAGCGCGACCGTCTCGCACGTCGCGCCCGTCGCCCTGATCCGCGCCGCCACCTCCGCCAGCGCAGCCTCGCGCCGCGCCGCGATGATCACCGTCGCGCCGGCCCCGGCCAGGGTTTCCGCGAAATGGGCGCCCAGCCCGGCGGAGGCGCCGGTGACGAAGGCGGTCTTGCCCTCCAGGCTCAACAGATCGGTCATGATATTTGCTCCGGCGAATCCGCTTATGGGCTCGACTATGGAACAAGATTGTGGAACAATCAATCCGCATGACGGCGAATGACCCTGCCGCGATGACCGCGCACTGGCCCGGACCGGAGCCCGCCGGATCGGCACGCCGTGTCTATCTCGGCATATTGGGCGATATCGACGGCGGCCGCATGGTCCCCGGCCAGCGCCTCGTGGAGACCGAACTGGCGCTCCGCTTCGAGGTCGGCCGCAATGCGGTGCGGGAGGCGATGCAGCATCTGGCCGGGCGCGGCGTGATCGATCTCAGCCCGAACCGTTCCCCGGCGATCCGGTCGATGGATCTGGCGGAATGTTTCGAGGTGCTGGACGTCGCTTTGGCCATGACCCGGCTTGCGGTCCGCGCCGCGGCGAGCGGCTATGGCCCGTCCTATGGCGCAGCGCTCGATCTGGCGATCGCCGATCTGGTCGAGGCCGCCGCCAGCGGCGAAGCCGCCCAGTTCAGCCGGGCGCGGCGCGGTTTCTATCGCACCCTGTTGCTGATCGGCGGCAATCGCGAGCTGCAGCGGCTGTTCCCGGCGATCGGCATGCATATCATCTATGCGCAATATCCCTCGCCACGGCTGCAGGGCATAAGGCTGGCCGACTATCAGGCGATCGGGCGCGCCATCGCCGCGGGCGATCCCGATGGCGCGGAGGCGGAGGCGATCGCCCATGTCGCCCATGTCCGGGCGATCATCACCGAACTGGCGGCACGGCGCTGAGCAGGGCATCGCTCCGATAAAGCAGGTTTACGCCGCGAAGATTGCGGCCCATTATCGCCCCATGCGGGGGGCGATGATCAGGTTGCTGTTGGGCGCGGCGCTCCTGTTCCCGTCGGCTGGCCATGCGCAGACCGACGCCGGGGGCTCGTCGGCTTCGGTCAGCTACAACGCCGCGATCGTCTCCGATTACCGCTTCCGCGGCCTCAGCTACAGCAATCGCAAACCGGCGGTACAGGGCGGTGCGGACATCTATTTCCAATCGGGCTGGTTCGTCGGAACCTGGCTGTCGAGCGTGGCCAATTACGGCGGCGCCCATGCCGAGGTCGATCTCTATGGTGGCTATAGCGGTTCGGCCGGTGGGTGGAACTACACCGCGACGCTGCTCGGCTATGTCTATCCGGATGGACGGGACACCGACTATTTCGAACTGCAGTCGACCGTCGCGCACACGATCGGTCCGGCGACCGCGACAGTGACGGTCGCTTATTATCCCAAGCAGTGGAACGCCAGTTCGAACCTCTACACCGGCCTAGGTGCCGACGTCGCGATCCTCGGCACGCCGTTCACCGCGTCGGCCAGCGTCGGTCGGGAGAATGGCAGCTATGACGAGAAGTGGGACTGGTCGGCGGGGCTCAGCTATACGCTCGACAAGCTCGAAATCTCGGCATCCTATGTCGACAGCAATTATAAGGGGGCGCTCGAAGCCGGGAAGAATGGCCGGGCAACCGCGCTGCTCTCGGTGAAGGCGCTTTTCTGAAACAGGAGGCGCATATGGTGCGGCTGTTCCTTTCGGTCGACATGGCCGGATCGACCCAGTTCAAGGCGCGCTTCACCGATGGTGGCAGCTGGCTCGACACCTTCCGCACCTTCTTCACCAATTTTCCGCTGATGCTCGCGGGACAGATCGGCTTCGCCTTTCTGGAGGAGGGCGAGACCCCCTCGGTCGAGGTCTGGAAGGTGATGGGGGACGAGGTGATCTTCGTCGCCAGCCCGGAAAGTCCCGAAGCGCTGGTCAACATGCTGCTCGCGCTGTTCCGCACGATGAACGCCTATGAGGAGCGCTATCTCGGCGATCTGCCGCTGCGCCTGAAGGGCACCGCCTGGCTCGCCGATTTCGGCGGTCGCAACATCGAGCTGGAGATACCCGAACTGTCGGGCGGCGACGGGGTCCGCGCGATCGACTTCATCGGCCCCGATCTCGATCTCGGCTTCCGCGTCACCAAATTCGCGCGCCCGGCCTGCCTCGCTTTGTCCTTCGATGTCGCCGACCTCGTGATCGCGGCGGACAACGCCGGGGAGGCTGCGCTGCACCTGATCGGCGCCGAGGAGCTGAAAGGCGTGATGTTCGGCCGCCCCTATCCGATCATCTGGATG
>CAZJXG010000116.1:0-6889 GCA_964549965.1 uncultured Sphingomonas sp.
CCTCGAACAGATAGAGCAGCCGCCCCGCCATGTCGGGATCGACATTGCCGGTGGGCTCGTCGGCGACGAGAATCTCGGGCCGGCCGATCACCGCGCGGGCGATGGCGACGCGCTGCTGCTCGCCGCCCGACAGCGTCGCCGGCTTCGCATAGGCGCGGCCCGACAGCCCGACCCATTCGAGCATCTCGCGCACCGGCGTGTCGATATCGGCCTCCGCCACGCCGTTCACGCGCAGCGGCAGCGCGATATTCTCATAGGCGGAGAGATGCGGGATCAGCCGGAAATCCTGGAACACGGTGCCGATCCGGCGGCGGAAGCCGGGGATGCGTGCGCGCGGCAGGGTGACGACATCCTCCCCGAACATGCGGATCAGCCCGCGGCTCGGGCGCTGGGCAAGGTAGATCAGGCGCAACAACGAGCTCTTCCCCGCGCCCGACGGGCCGGTGAGGAAATAGAAGGCGCCCGCCGCCAGGCTGAAGCTGAGGTCGCTCAGCGTCTCCGCGCCCGAACCGTAGCGCAGGCCGACATTCTCGAACTGGACGATGTTGGCGGCCCCGGGCCTCATCCTATCCATTCTCCGCTCATCGCCGAGCCATGGCACAGGCGCCCGTCTCCCGCAAATGCCGGCCGAAAAAGAAGCCGGGGGCCTGCTTCCTCCGCCCGATGCCACGCGCGCGACGGCGGCAATCCACCAAAAGGCATGTGGGCCAGGCGGGCTCCGTCCCCGGCGGCAGAGCGGAATCCGGCCGTCGCGGAATGACGAAGAAGCTGGGCAAAGCTCCCGCTAATGCTTGCAGCCGGACTCAAGTCGGCGCTACTGATAGCCCGGATGATATTGATCTGCCCCGCCTGCCAGACCCGCTATCTCGTCCCCGATACCGCGATCGGAGCGCCCGGGCGGCAGGTGCGCTGCGCGAGCTGCAAGCATAGCTGGTTCCAGGATGCCCCCTCGCCCGCCCAGGCCGAGCCGATGGCGGTTCAGGCTCCGGCCGCGGCGCCCGCTGCGCCGGCACCGATTCCGGCAGGGGAGACCATCGAACCGGTGCCGCCACCCGCGACCGCCGACAGCGAAGCCCCCGAGGACGAGGTCCAGGCACGCTACGACCATGTGGACGAGGTGGCGCCCGTCCACGATCGGCAGCTTCCCGCCACGATGCGCCCGCGCCGCAGGATCGGCCGGCTGCTGACGATCATCCTGGCGATCGGCGCGCTGCTGCTGCTCGCCGCGATCGGCGCGGTGGTGGCGGTCGGCCCCGACAAGCTTTCCGAGCGGCTGGGGCTGGTCCCCGCGCCGGTGCCGCTGGTGATCGAGATGACGAGCAAGCCCGAGCGGCGCGAGACGGCGAGCGGCAATGAGCTGCTGGCGGTGACCGGCCGGATCGTCAACCCGACCGACCAGCCGCAGACGGTGCGCGACATCCGCGCCGAGCTGCGCGACACCCAGGGCCGTACCGTCTACAGCTGGACGATCACCCGGCCGGTGCCGATGCTGGTGCCGGGCGGTTCGGCGGAGTTCGACAGCGCCGCGGTCGACATTCCGCGCGGTGCCAAGAATCTTCATCTGAGTTTCATCGGCCCGACCGGGAGCTAAACCGCCACCGAAGCGTCCATCCCGGCGAGCGTCGGGATCGCCTTCTTCCTGCCGGTCGAAGAACAAAGCGATTCCAGCCTTCGCTGGAGTGACGGTGGAGTGGAAAGACTATGCGCATCGGCGTGCTGACCGGCGGCGGCGACGTTCCCGGCCTCAATCCCTGTATCCGCTCGATCGCGCTGTCGGCGCTCGACCGCGGCTGGGACGTGACCGGCTTCCGCCGCGGCTGGCAGGGCTTCCTGGAAATCGAGCCCGGCGATCCCGACAGCGTCGCAGCGCACAGCATCCCGCTCGACCGCGAGGCGGTGCGCGGCATCGACCGGGTCGGCGGCACCATGCTCCACACGTCGCGCACCGATCCGCGTACGGTGGAGGGCGGAGACCGCACCGCGCATGTCCTGCGCGTGCTGGAAAAGCTGGAGGTCGATGCGCTGATCACCCTGGGCGGCGACGGCACATTGCGCTTCTCGGCGCATCTGTCCGCGCAGGGTTTTCCGGTCATCTCGATCCCCAAGACGATGGACAATGACGTGTTCGGGACCGACTATTGCATCGGTTTCTCGACCGCGATCACCCGCTCGGTCGACGCGATCAATGCGCTGAGGACCACCGCCGAGAGCCATGAGCGGATCGCGATCGTCGAACTGTTCGGACGGCGCAGCGGCGAAACCGCGCTGCTCGCCGGCTTCCTGGCCCAGGTCGACCGCACCGTGATCGCCGAGGTTCCGGCCGACCCCGACAGGCTGCTGTCGCTGCTGGCCGCCGACCGGAGGAGCCGCCCCGGCGGCTATGCCATGTGCGTGATCTCCGAAGGAGCGCGGCTGACCGGCGAGGAGGCCGGCGACGAGCAGCGCAAGCTGTCGAACACCCAGCGCAGCGAGGCCGCGGTCAGCCGGCGGCTGGCCCTGATGATCGAGGAGCGCAGCAAGGAACGCACGATCGTGCAGCAGCTGGCCTATCTGATGCGGTCGGGCGATCCCGACGCGCTCGACCGGATGGTCGGCTTCGCCTTTGGCGGCCTGGCGATCCAGAAGATCGAGGCGGGCGAGACCGGCCGGATGCTGGCGCTGCGCGACGGCAATTACTGCCATGTCCCGATCGACACGCTGCTGGGCGGGACCAAGACGGTCGATGTCGAGAAGCTCTATGATGTCGAGCGCTACCGGCCGAAGCTGACCCATGTCGAAGGCATGCCGATGTTCCTCTACTAACCCCTGTCCGTTTATCCTGAGGAGGGGCTGAGCGAAGGCGAAGACCCGTCTCGAAGGACCGGGCATGCCCTTCGAGACGCCACTTCGCCAGGCTCCGTGGCTCCTCAGGGTGAGCGGGTTAGGAGCGGAGCCGACTGCCTTACCCTCCCAATATTGGACAACGGCGCGGCCCTTGCTAGGCTCGTCTTCATCCGACAGACCAAGAGAGGCCCCAGCCCCGTGAAAGCCGTTTCCGCGATCGCCGCCCTTTCGCTCGTCGCGTTTCCGATCGCGCTCGCCGCCGCGCCGCAGGCCGAACCCGCCTTCAGCGCCGATCGCTTCAGGGCGACGGTCGGCTTCCTCGCCGATGACCTGCTGAAGGGCCGCGACACCGGCAGCGAGGGGATGGAGATCGCCGCGCGCTATGTCGCCAGCCGCTTTGCCGAACTGGGGCTGAAGCCCGGCGGCGATGATGGCGGCTGGTATCAGCGGATCACATTCCAGCAGACCGACCATGGCGCGACACCGGGCAGCGTCACCGTCACCGGCCCCGCCGGCGCCAGCCAGAGCTGGACGCATGGCGGCGACGTGCTGATCGGGCTCAGCGCGAACGAGCCGCAGCTCGATCTCTCCGCCCCGCTCGTCTTCGTCGGCTATGGCATCGACAACGGCAAGCTGGGCATCAACGACTATGCCGGCCTCGACGTGAAGGGGAAGATCGTCGTCACGCTGCGCGGTTTCCCCAGGGGATTGCCGAGCGAGGAGGCCGCCCACGCGGCGGCCACCAAGGCGCTGGCGGCGCAGGCGCATGGCGCGATCGGCATGATCTCGATCGGGACCAATCTTTCGATGAAGACGCGCCCCTGGGCGCAGATGGCGCATTTCGCCGACGAGCCGGGCTTCGCCTGGGTCGGGGCCGACGGCAAGGCGTTCGACGAGGCGCCCCGCATCCGCATCACCGCATCCCTCAACGAACCCGCCGCGCAGGCGGTGTTCGCGGGTGCGCCGCGGACGCTGGCGGCGGTCCGCGCGATCGCCGACAAGGCCGGCGGCCGCCCCCGGGGCTTCGCGCTGAAGACCAGGGTCCGCATCCGGAATGAGAGCGTCACGAAGCGGGTGACGAGCCCCAATGTGGTCGCGATCCTGCCCGGCAGCGATCCGGCGCTGAAGGCGGAATATGTCGTGCTGTCGGCGCATCTCGACCATATCGGCGTGGCCGGCGCGAAGCCCGGTGACAGGCCCGACACCGACCGGATCAACAATGGCGCGCTCGACAATGGCGCGGGCATCGCGACGATGCTGGAGGTGGCCCGCGCCGCGGCCGGCGCGCCGGTGGCACCGCGCCGGTCGCTGATCTTCCTGGCATCGACCGCGGAGGAGAAGGGGCTGCTTGGCGCCGACTATTATGCGCGCCACCCGAGCGTGCCGATCAGGGCGATCGTCGGCAATGTCGACCTCGACATGCCGCTGCTGCTCTACCCCTTCACCGATGTCACCGCCTTCGGCGCCGACCATTCGACCCTCGGGCCGATCGTCGCGAAGGCGGTCGCGCCGATGGGGATCTCGCTGTCACCCGATCCCATGCCGGCGCAAACCATCTTCGTCCGCTCCGACCATTATATGTTCGTGAAGCAGGGGGTGCCCGCCGTGTTCCTGGCCACGGGTTTCGCCAATGGCGGCGAGAAGCAGTGGGGCGCCTTCCTGAACGGCGCCTATCATCATCCCGGCGACGACGTGGCGCAGCCGATATTATGGGATCAGGGCGCACGCTTCGCCGAGGCCAATTACCGGATCATGCGCGCGATGGCCGACGCCGATGCCCCGCCCCTCTGGTATGCCGGCGATTTCTTCGGCGACAGCTTCGCGCCGAAGGCAAAAAAGGCGGCGAAACCGTAATTCCTCCCCGTACCGGGGAGGATCTACTTCCTGTATCGCGTCAGATCGAACAGGTCCGCCGTCAGCCAGCCATTGACATAGTTGACGTAGAACAGCGCGAAGACGGCGGTCGCGACCACCGTCGTCCACAGCACCGTCCGCCCCACCGAGAAACGCGGCGGCGCGCTTTCGGCCTGGCCGGGAACGGGCTCCTCCGGCTCGGCGCTGCTGCGCAGACGGAAGGGCAGCACCAGGAACAGGCAGCCCCACCAGAATAATATGTAAATCGCGATGATCGACGTGGTGCGCATGGTTTCAACCCTTCCCCCCTCCCCTTCAGGGGAGGGGCCGGGGGTGGGGGCTATCCACAAACGCCGCGCCTGATGAGAGGCCCCACCCCAACCCCTCCCCTGAAGAGGAGGGGCTTATTTTTCTCGTTCAGACCCGGATGATCGACACTTCGACCACCGGCTTCTTGCCGGTCCAGGACGTCGCGCGGCGGCGGACGGCGAGGCGGACCGCTTCCTTGAGCCGCGCCTCATCCCTGCCGCCACCCTTGACGCCCTTGGCCACCGCCTCGGCGGCCGCCTCGCAGGCATCGGCGAGGAAATCCTCCCGGTCTTCCTCGACCGGCAGCCCCTGCAGCTGCAGTGAAGGCTCGCCCTTCAGCCGGTCGGCCTTATCGAGCGCGATCGTGACCCCGATATAGCCATAGAGCCCGACCCGGCGGCGCTCGTTCATCGTCGAACCGTCGGCGGGCAGGATCACGTCGCCGTCGAGGACGAGGCGGCCGACCCGCTCCTGGCCGATCGCCTTCGGCCCATCGGGGGCGAGGCGGACGACGGTGCCGTTCGACTGGACGATGCCGCGCGGCACCCCTTCCGCCTTGGCGAAGCGACCCTGTTCGGCCATGTGGCGCAGCTCGCCATGGACCGGCAGGATGATCTCGGGCCGGATCCACTTGTACATCGCGGCTAGCTCCGGCCGGCCGGGATGGCCCGAGACATGGACCTCCGCCTGACGATCTGTGACCATGTCGATCCGCTTGGCGGCGAGCGCATTCTGGATGCGGCCGATCGCGATCTCGTTGCCGGGGATCTGCTTCGACGAGAAGACCACGGTATCACCCGCCGACAGCTTGATCGGATGGCTGTCGAAGGCGATCCGCGACAGCGCGGCGCGCGCCTCGCCCTGGCCGCCGGTGGCGATGATCATCACATCGCGCGGCGGCAGCTTCATCGCCGCGTCGACGTCGATCATCGGCGGGAAATTCTTCAGATAGCCGCTCGCCTTGGCGACACGGATGATCCGATCGAGCGAGCGGCCGGCGACGCACAGCTTGCGCCCGGTATCCTGCGCGACCTCTCCCAGGGTCTGCAGCCGGGCCGCGTTCGACGCGAAGGTCGTCACCAGCACCCGCGCCTTGCAGGCCCCGATCACCTCATCGAGGCCCTTGCGGACATCGGATTCCGAGCCGGACGCTTCCTCGTTGAAGACATTGGTCGAATCGCACACGAGGGCGAGGATGCCCTTGTCGCCGATCGCGGTGAGTTCCTCGGCGGTGGAGGGGATGCCGAGCAGCGGCTCCTTGTCGATCTTCCAGTCACCGGTGTGGAAGATGCGCCCATAGGGCGTCTCGATCAGCAGCGCGTTGCCCTCCGGGATCGAGTGGGCGAGCGGCACATAGGTGAAGCCGAACGGCCCGAGCTGAAAGCTGCCCTCATTCTCGATGATGCGCAGATCGACCTTGTCGCTGATCCCCTCCTCATCGAGCTTGCCCTGGATCAGCGCGGCGGTGAAGCGGGTGGCATAGAGCGGCACGCCGAGATCGGTGGCGAGATAGGGGATCGCGCCGATATGGTCCTCATGACCATGGGTCAGCACCACGCCGAGCAGGTTGTCCGCGCGCTCCTCGATGAAGCTCAGATCGGGCAGGATCAGCTCGACGCCCGGATAGCCCGGATCGGCGAAGGTGAGGCCGAGATCGACCATCACCCATTTGCCCTGGGTACCGTAGAGATTGACGTTCATGCCGATCTCCCCGGAGCCGCCAAGCGCCAGGAAAAGCAGTTCGTTGCCAGGTGTAGTCACTTAGAAAATTATCCAATCTACTTATCTATTAGCCCCTCCCCTTCAGGGGAGGGGTTGGGGTGGGGCCCATCCTCCAGCGCGATGCTCGTGGTGAGGCCCCACCCCCCCCCCCCCCCCCCCAAGGGCGGGGGGGTGGTTTCGG
>CAZJXG010000116.1:6899-10402 GCA_964549965.1 uncultured Sphingomonas sp.
GAAGGGGAGGGGTGATGTTCACGTCATTTCGCCGCCTTGTAGCGGTCGTACATCAGGCCGAGGCCCTGGATGGTCAGATCGGGCTCGATACTGTCGAACAGCTTCACATGCCGTTCGAACAGGGTCGCCAGCCCGCCGGTCGCGATGACTTTCGCGGGGCGGCCGACCTCGGCCTTCATCCGCGCGACCAGCCCCTCGATCATCGATACATAGCCGAAATAGATGCCGATGAGCATCTGATCGGCGGTCGTGCGCCCGATCACGCTCGATTTCTCGGGCGCCTCGATCGCGATGCGCGGCAGCTTCGCCGCCGCCCCGACCAGCGCATCGAGCGACAGGTTCAGGCCCGGTGCGATGATCCCGCCCTTATACGCCCCCGAATAGTCCACCACGTCGAAGGTGGTCGCGGTGCCGAAATCGATCACGATCAGGTCGCCGGGGTGCAGCCGATGCGCCGCGATGACGTTGACCGCGCGATCGGCGCCGACATTCTGCGGCTCGTCGACATCGAGGGTGATCCCCCAGTCGACCGGCGGGCGCCCCGCGATGAGCGCGTCCACCCCGAAATATTTCTGCGCCAGCACCTCGAGATTATGGAGCGCGCGCGGCACGACGGTGGCGACGATCACCGCCTCGATATCCTTGCGGTCATAGCCTTCGAGCTGGAGCAGCTGGTGCAGCCAGACCGCATATTCATCGGCGGTGCGGCGCGGATCGGTGGCGATGCGCCAGCGGGCCCGGATAACGCCGCCCGCCTGTTCCGGTCCCGATGCGCGGTCGACCAGCGCAAAGACTATATTGGTATTGCCGGCATCGATCGCAAGCAGCATGGCTCGTCCTGGTCCCTGTTCGGCGCCGCTATAGCAGGAAAATGTCGCCGGCGTGCACGACATGCGCGCGGCCGTCAGCGGATTTGAGGCGAAGCGCGCCATCGGCCTCCAGCCCCTCATAGAGGCCGTCGATCGCGCCCTCGGCTGCGTTGACCCGCAGCGCCGTGCCCGGCGGGTGCGCGCGTGCCTGCCAGCGGGCGAGCACGACGCCAAGCCCCTCGCCGCGCCAGCGCGCCAGCCAGGCTGCGAAGCTTGCCGCCAGCTCCGCGGCGAAATCGGCGGGATCGGGCGGCGACAGGCCGAGCGCGGCGAGGCTAGTCGCGGGGCGATCGGGCAGGTCGGGATGATGGGCGAGATTGACGCCGATCCCGACCACCACCGCATCGCCCACGCCTTCGAGGAGGATGCCCGAGATCTTGGCGCCATCGGCGAGCAGGTCATTGGGCCATTTGATCATCAGCCGCTCGGGCGCCAGCCAGCCCTGGAGCAGCGTGTCGAGCGCAACGGCGGCGACCAGCGCAAGGCTGGGCGCGCGCGGATCGCCGGCCCGGGGACGGACCAGCGTGCTGGCATAGAGATTGCCGGGCGGCGACACCCAGAGCCGCCCCTGCCGTCCGCGCCCGCCGGTCTGGGTGTCGGCGCGCAGCCAGATTCCCTCGGGGGCGCCGTCGCGCGCGAGGGCCGCGAGATCGTCGTTGGTGGACGCGGTGGTGGGGAGATGGCGGATCAAATATTGCTCCCCGGCACGGGGAGGAATGATATCGTCAAAACAGCGACCGCGCCGCCGCCATGCTGGTGGCATCGAGCAGCGGGATGGCGAGATAGCCCAAGGGCGAGACGGCGAGCGCCGCCAGCGCGATGAGCCCGCCTTCGAGCGGCGATGCCTGCGGCGCATAGCCGGCCGCCGGTTCGTCGAAGTAGATCGTCTTGACGATCTTCAGATAATAGAAGGCGCCGATCACCGAGGTGGCGATGCCGATCATCGCCAGCGGCCAGAAACCGGCGCGGACGAGCGCGTCGAACACCAGGAATTTGGGCCAGAAGCCGAACAGCGGCGGGATGCCGGCCAGGCTGAACATGAAGATCGCGAAGGCGGCGGCAAGGCCGGGGCGGCTGCGCGACAGGCCCGAGAGGCTGGCGATCGTCTCGATCGGCTGGCCATCGGCATCGCGCATCTGCAGTGCGCAGATGAAGCTGCCCAGGGTCATCGCGACATAGACGGCCAGATAGGTGAGCGTGGCGGCGATGCCCTCCGCGGTGCCGGCGGCCAGGCCGAACAGCGCGAAGCCGACATTGTTGATCGACGAATAGGCCAGCAGCCGCTTGAAATTGCTCTGCCCGATCGCGGCGACGCCGCCGAGGATCGTCGAGGCCAGCGCCGAAAAGATCACGATCTGACGCCAGCTGTCCGTCGCCGAGCCCATCGCCTCGACCGCGACGCGCATCAGCAGCGCCATCGCCGCCACCTTGGGCGCGGAGGCGAAGAAGGCCGTCACCGGGGTCGGCGCACCTTCATAGACGTCGGGGGTCCACATGTGGAACGGCACCGCCGAAATCTTGAAGGCGAGGCCGGCCAGCACGAAGACGAGGCCGAACATCTGGCCGGTGCCGATCCCGCCTTCCGCACTGCTCCGGGCGAGCGAATCGGAGATGCCCGCGAACAGGGTGGTGCCGGTGAAGCCGTAGAGCAGCGAGATGCCGTAGAGCAGGATGCCGCTGGCCAGCGCACCGAGGACGAAATATTTGAGCGCCGCTTCGGCGGAGCGGGTGTCGCGACGCAGGAAGCCGGCCAGCACATAGGCCGACAGCGACTGCAGCTCGAGCCCGACATAGAGGGTCAGCAGGTCGCCCGCCGACACCATCATCCCCATGCCGACCGCCGAGAACAGGATCAGGATCGGATATTCGGCGCGATAGCCCCCGGCCCGCGCGAAGAAGCCGGGCGCGACCATCACCGAGACGGCGGCGGCAATATAGATCAGCAGCTTGGCGAAGGCCGCGAAGCTGTCGGCGATATAGAGGCCGTCGAAGCCTGGGCCGCCATTGCCGGCGGGGCCGGTCAGCGAGAAGGCGGCGGCGCCGAACAGGGCGACCGCACCCCAGCCGATCGTGCGGGCCAGGCCGTCACCGCCGAAGGCGGCGACCATCAGCAGCATCATGGCGCCGATCGAGAGGATCAGCTCGGGAACGGTGAGGGCGAGCGAAGCGGTCATCGACATCAGTGATGCGCCTCCGCGTGCGCAGTGGAAGGTTGGGGTTTGCCGACAACGACCTTGGCGTCGCTTGCCGGCGCCGTAGGCGCAAGCCGGGCGAGGACCGCGCCGACATCGTTGCGCATCGGCGCGATGAAGCTTTCGGGATAGACGCCCATCCACAAGGTCGCGAGCGCGATCGGCACGAGGATCAGCAGTTCGCGCGGGGTAAGATCGGCCATTGCCGCCGCTTCCGGCGTGCGCGGCGCGCCATAGGCGATCCGGGCGTAGAGATAGAGCATATAGGCCGCGCCCAGGATCACGCCGGTGGTCGCGACGAAGGCGACCCAGGACGAAATCTCATAGGCGCCGACCAGGCTCAGGAATTCGCCGACGAAATTGGCCGTGCCGGGCAGGCCGACCGAGGCCATGGTGAACAGCAGGAACAGCAGCGCATATTTCGGCATGTTGTTCGCAAGGC
>CAZJXG010000117.1:0-10386 GCA_964549965.1 uncultured Sphingomonas sp.
AGGAGACTCCGGCATTGGCGAAGCCGAACAGCGGCACGATCGCGAAGGCGACCCAGGGGTGGAGGCCATGTTCGAGACGTTCCAGCGGGGAGTTCTCATCATCGCCGATCGGGATGGCGAGCGCCGCCAGCACCCCGGCGATGGTCGCGTGCACGCCCGAGAGCAGCACCGCCAGCCACAATGCGGCGGCGAGCAGCAGATAGGGCCACAGTATCCGCAGCCCGAGCCTTCCGAGCAGGCTCATCACGCCGAGGATGACGGCTGCGGCCAGCAGCGCGGGGCCGCTGATCGCCGCGGTATAGGCGAGGGCGATGATCGCGACCGCGCCCATGTCGTCGACGATCGCGATCGTCGTCAGGAACAGCTTGAGCGAGGCCGGCGCACGCGACCCCAGCAGTGCCAGCACGCCAATGGCGAAGGCGATGTCGGTCGCCGTCGGAATTGCCCAGCCGCGCGACAGGCCCGGTTCGCTACCGGCGAACACCAGATAGAACAGGGCTGGGACGATCATTCCGGCAGCGGCGGCGATGCAGGGCAGGATGCGATCCGCCCAGGTCGAAAGATGGCCGCGCAGGAACTCGCGCTTTATCTCAAGCCCGACGAGCAGGAAGAACAGCGCCATCAGACCGTCATTGATCCAGTGGAGCAGGCTGAGCGGACCCAGCTTTGCGTGGAGCAGCGCGAAATAGCTGTCTGCCACGGGGCTGTTGGCGACGATCATGGCCGCCGCTGCCGCGACGATCAGGACGATTCCGCCCGCCGCCTCGGTGCCGAGGAAGTTTCTCAATGCCGATCTCATAGCCAGTTCCCTACGGATATACGGCCGGGATGTCGAAAAAATCCGCGAGGCTAAGACGTTGGTCGTAATATCGCCGGCCCGGCGGCGGGCGGTAACGTCCCGGTCATCATATCAGCGCAGCGCTGGGGCATGACGCACCGTGAAACATTGCTGGCCCGGCTCGACGAGCATCAGGCCAAGGCGCTGGAGGTGATCCGCCGCGGCGATATCCTGCTCGGGCCCGCCGCCGAACCCAATCCCGCGCTGCTGGTGCAGTCACGCTGGGAGCTGACCCGTATCCTTGTCGCCTATCAGGCGTTCAAGCATCATGAGCTGTTCAACCCCATCATCCGTGGCGGCGCTCCCGACAAGGTTCGGCTTGCCGAGCAGATGAAGCGGGAGTGTGTCGTGATCGGTGATGATTATAGAGATCATGTCGCGCGTTGCACCAATCTCGACATCCCCAATCATTGGGACAGCTATCGTCCTGCCGTCGTCAGGCTGCTCGCCAGGGTTAAGTCGCACATGGCGCGCGAACGCTGGGTCATCGAAAGCCTGCTGCTGCCGCCCTCGGCGGTCGAGCGGATGGCGGCGCGAGGCTGACGCCCGGTCAGGGCACCAGGATCGTGTCCCTGGCCTCGTCGAGCATGTCGGGATAGTCGAGCGTGTAATGCAGGCCGCGGCTTTCCTTGCGGTGGAGCGCGGAGCGGACGATTAGATCGGCGACGTCGACGAGGTTGCGCAGCTCGATCAGGTCGGACGTCACCCGGAAATTACCATAATAGTCGGCGACCTCCTGGCGCAGCAGCGCCACCCGGTGCTGGGCGCGCTCCAGCCGCTTGGTGGTCCGCACGATGCCGACATAGTCCCACATGAAGCGGCGGATCTCGCGCCAATTATGCTGGACGATCACCTCTTCGTCGGAATCGGTGACGCGGCTTTCGTCCCATGGCCGGATCGGCGGCGGCGGCGGCATATCGTCGAAGCTTGCGTTGATGTGCTGGGCGGCGGCATCGCCGAAGACGAGGCATTCGAGCAGCGAATTGGAAGCGAGGCGGTTGGCCCCATGCAGGCCCGACTGCGTCACTTCGCCCGCCGCATAAAGGCCGGGCAGGTCGGTGCGGCCATCAAGATCGACCATCACGCCGCCGCACGTATAATGCGCGGCGGGAACGATCGGGATCGGCTCCTTGGTGATGTCGATTCCCAGGCCCAGCAGCTTGGCATGGATCGTCGGGAAATGGCCGACGACGAAATCCGGATCCTTGTGACTGATGTCGAGATGGACATAATCGAGGCCGAGCCGCTTGATCTCATGGTCGATCGCCCGCGCCACGATATCGCGAGGTGCCAGTTCGGCGCGCTTGTCGAAGCGCGGCATGAAGCGGCGGCCATTGGTCGGCAGCTTCAGATGCCCGCCCTCGCCGCGCATCGCCTCGGTGATCAGGAAATTCTTGACCTCCAGATGGTACAGGCAGGTCGGGTGGAACTGCATGAACTCCATGTTGGAGACGCGGCAGCCCGCCCGCCATGCCATGGCGATGCCGTCGCCGGTCGCGCCTTTGGGAGATGTCGAGAAAAGATAGGCACGGCTCGCGCCGCCGGTAGCGAGCACCGTCGCCCTGCCGGTAAAGGTCTCGATCCCGCCGGTCGCGCGGTCGACCGCATAGACGCCCCAGACATGCCCGTCGCCCGAATAGCGTTCGCCATGCCGGCTGGTGATCAGGTCGATCGCGGCGCGATCGGGGAACAGAGTGATGTTGGGATGCGCCACTGCCGCCTTTTCGAGCGCGAGCTGCACCGCCTGTCCGGTCGCATCGTCGACATGGACGATGCGGCGATGGCTGTGCCCGCCCTCGCGGGTCAGGTGCCAGCGATCGTCCTCGCCCGCGCGCGATCCGGGATTGAAGGGTACGCCCAGGGCGGCCAGCTTCTCGATCGCGAGCGGCGCATTTTCGACGACGAACTCGACCGACGCGCGGTTGTTCAGCCCGGCACCCGCGACCATCGTGTCTTCGATATGGCTCTCGAAGGTGTCGCCGGGTTCCAGCACGGCCGCGATGCCGCCCTGTGCCCAGGCGGTCGAACCGTCCGAGATTCCCGCCTTGGCGAGCACCGCGACCCGGAAGCGATCGGCCAGATTGAGCGCCGCGGTCAGCCCCGCGGCACCCGATCCGATCACGACGATATCGAACTGATGCTCAGCCATTGTCCGCGCCGGCCTTGCCGGCGGCATCGGCGTTGGATTGGCGCGTCAGGGCCAAGAAGACATCCTCCAGATCGGCTTCCTGGGTCGAGACATCGACGATGCCCAGCCCATTTTTCTGTACTGCCGCCAATACCTCGCCGGCATTCACCTTGTCCTTCGAATAGGTGATGACGAGCGTGCGGCTGTTCCTGAGCTCGACCTTGTCGAAACAGATCGCGTCGGGCGCGTGATCGAGATCGCGGTCGACCGTGACCGACACGGCCTTCTCCTGCGCCTTGTTCACAAGGTCGCGGGTCGGCTCATTGGCGATCACGCGGCCATGGTTGATGATCGCGATGCGATCGCACAGCTCCTCGGCCTCTTCGAGATAATGGGTGGTGAGCACCACCGTGACACCGCGCGTGTTGAGTTCGCGCACATATTCCCACAATTGCTGGCGCAGCTCGACATCGACGCCCGCGGTCGGCTCATCGAGCACCAGGACCGGTGGCGAATGAACCATCGCCTTGGCGACCAGCAGCCGCCGCTTCATCCCGCCCGACAGCGACCGGGCATAGGCGTCGGCCTTGTCGGACAGGTGGACCGCACGTAGCAGCTCGTCGGTCAGGCGCTTGCGCTTGGGGATGCCGTAGAAGCCCGCCTGATTGTCGAGCGTCTCGCGTGGGGTGAAGAAGGGATCGAACACGATCTCCTGCGGCACGATGCCGATCGAGGCCTTGGCGTTGCGCGGGTCCTTGTCGATATCGAAGCCCCAGATATTGACATGGCCGGCGCTCTTGTTGACCAGCCCGGCGAGGATGTTGATCGTCGTCGACTTGCCCGCACCGTTCGGCCCGAGCAGCCCGAATATCTGGCCGCGTGGAATGTCGAGATCGACATCGAACAGGGCCTGTTTGCCGCCCTTGTAGATCTTGGACAGGCCCCGGATGCTGATCGCTGCGTCGCTCATGCGCGGGGGCATAGCGGGTGCGGGGCTAGGGTGCAAAGGGGGAAGCCGGTTCGATCATCTAGAGCAACTGAGCACGGTCAATCCGTCTTCTACAGTCAGTGCAGTGTCGTAGCCTTCGAAAGGAGTGTCGCCCTGACTACCCTTTTCGTCCAGTTTGAAGCCTAGGCTATTCAATATCAGTCGGACTTTTTCGAACGGCTCCTCAAACGCGAAATCCGAATATGAGGAGTCCATACCTATGAACCCTTCCTCAATATATTTGACCCGCAAGCCATGCCACGTCGCGAAAGTCGGCAATCTGGCAGCGTGATAATCTTCCTCATGCTTTGAAAATTTGATTTTTCCAAATGCTGACTTGTACCGCTGCGGGATATTCAGGCGGCCTTGAAGAACGCGGCCATTTCCCGGCAGTTCGATAAAGCCATCTAGAAAATTATAAGCCACGTCGTTCAGACGGCACGCCCGAGGATCCTCAAATCCGATAAGATCGTCTAGTTTTATCGGTTCATGTCGCGGCTCTATTTTAATTTTCTCTGCTGGTCCTGTTAAATTTCCTGTGTTCTTCTCTGAACGCGACGTGGCGGCAGGTTGCTGGCTTTCGCAACCCGCCACCGAAATCGAGGCGATCGTCAAGATAAATATGCCAGCCTTCATGGGTCCTCACATCCATTTGTAGAGACTGTATCCTCCGACGATTATTCGATCCAATCTTCTCCCTTGTGCATCCTCGTTCGGCCTCTCAGTGTCCTCATGCCATAAGGGCTCAACATCTGTCCGCGCTCACGGAAAGGCGATGGGAGATTCGGGGGAGTTAATCGGCCCGAACTATCGTATTGGCCCCGATGAAGGTGGGGTCCAGTCACATCACCCGTGGCGGGATTCGTCAGGCCGAAAGGTCTCAATCCACTCCCCACATGTCAAGAACAAATAGAGAACATGATGATCGATCTCGTGCGAGGCGTCAAGCGCCTTGCTGCATCCATCGCGCCCGCTCCAGCGCGATGCCCGCCAGATTGTGTGCGCGCATCGTGTGGCGCAGACGGACCCGGTCGAAACGGGCGGCGGATTGCTTGAACCGTTCGCGGCATTCCTTCGCCTCGGCCGATCGGCTGGACTGCTTCCGCGTCGCCTGCCGGATCACCGACAGCGAATCGCCGATCAGGATGATGTCGCGCAGGCCGTTCGCCGCGGCGACCTCCAGCGCATGGAGCAGTGCCAGCCATTCGGCCTGCTCGTTGCCGCCATCGCCCAGGCCGCGCCGGATATCGGCGATGCCGCGTAGCACGACGGCGGTCTCCATCGCGCCGGGATTGGGGCGGCAGCCGCCGTCGAACCAGAGCTTCACCGAGGCTTCGTGCTTTTCGTTCACCTGCGCTTCACCGCTCTGCTACCATTGCCGTTCTGTATGACAGCACATCGCGCCTCCGCACGATATGGCCTCGCGCTCGCCGCGTTGCTGATCGCCTCCGCCTCCGGCGCCGAGGAGACGGTGGTGGCGCTGAGCCCCGCCGCCAAGGAGAAGCTGCTCGATGCCGCCGCCGCGCGGCGCCAGTCGGATATCGGCGAACCGGCGATCAACGGATTGGGCAAGCAGATCCATGGCGAGGTCGGCATGTTCGTCGGCACTGGCGGCGCGCGTGGCGTGTTCGGATCAATGGTCGCGCCGGTCGGCGACAGCGGCTCGATCGCGGTCGCGTTCGAGAATAGCAACTTCGGACGCCGCTACTGAGATTGCGCGACTCCGGCGCAGTTGCTAATCGGCGTGCATGAGCAGCCAGCCGTCCGCCCCCGAAACCATATCCGTTACCTCGACCCGCGTCGTCTGCGACGGGGCCAGTGAGATTCCGGGTGGCGCGGCGCTCGGCCATCCGCGCGTGTTCATCGAGATCGATCCCGACATCGGCTATGCCGATTGCGGCTATTGCGATCGGCGCTTCGTGCTCCAGGGCGGCGGCGCGGGCCGGCATCACTAATATTGGTTCGTCATGCTGAACTTGTTTCAGCATCCACCCCAACGCTGGGTCCAGCCCCAGAGGCTCTTGTTACCAAGTTGCATCCCGATCTTCCGGCCAGTCTGAGTGGACTGGTGGATGCTGAAACAAGTTCAGCATGACGGCGAGGAGATTTGAGGACTGCCGGCCAAATATCGCTATTGGGCTTGCGCGCAGAGCGCCTATATCGGGCGCATGACCATCCTTGCTCCCGACCCCCGCCATTTCCTCTACCGCGACGCGCTCGATCCCGATGCGGCGCTGCGGCTCACCGCGCAGACGCTGAAGGGCTGCGACGATGGCGAACTCTATCTTCAATATATGACGTCGGAGAGCTTCGGCTTCGACGACGGGCGGCTGAAGACGGCGGATTATAATACCCAGGCGGGCTTCGGGCTGCGCGGCGTGTCGGGCGAGACGACCGCCTTCGCGCACGCCAATGAACTGAGCGAGGCTGCGATCCTGCGCGCCGGCGAGACGATGACGCTGCTCGATCCCGCGACGGGCAGCCGCAGCGCGCCGCCGCGCCGCACCAATAGCAGCCTCTACACCGCCGACGATCCGCTGGGACTGATCCCCTTTGCGAAGAAGGTCGAGCTTTGCCAGCAGGTCGATGCCGCCGCCCGCGCGCGCGATCCGCGGGTGCAGCAGGTGTCGGTCGGCCTGTCGGGGTCGTGGAGCGTCGTCGAGATCGTCCGCCCCGACGGTTTCACAGCCTTCGACGTGCGCCCGCTCGTCCGCCTCAACGTCTCGATCGTCGTCGAGCAGAATGGCCGGCGCGAAACCGGCTTCTTCGGCATGGGCGGACGCTATCTCTATGATCGACTGTTCGAGCCGGCGCAGTGGAACCGCGCGATCGACGAGGCGCTGGCCCAGGCAATCGTCAATCTCGATGCGGTCGCGGCCCCGGCGGGAGAGATGACCGTGGTGTGCGGCCCCGGCTGGCCGGGCGTGCTGCTCCACGAGGCGATCGGCCATGGCCTGGAGGGCGATTTCAACCGCAAGGGCACTTCGGCCTTCGCCGGAAGGATCGGCGATCGGGTCGCCGCAGCCGGCGTCACCGTCGTCGACGACGGCTCGATCGCCGACCGGCGCGGCTCGCTGACCATCGACGATGAGGGGACGCCCACCCAATGCACCGTCCTGATCGAGGACGGCATCCTCAAGGGCTATATCCAGGACCGGCTCAATGCCCGGCTGATGGGGGTCGATCCGACAGGAAATGGCCGCCGTGAAAGCTACGCCCATGCGCCGATGCCGCGCATGACCAACACCTTCATGTATGGCGGACAGGACGATCCGGAAGAGATCATCGCGCGGGCGAAGAACGGCATTTATGCCAAGAGCTTCGGCGGCGGGCAGGTCGACATAACATCGGGCAAGTTCGTCTTCTCCTGCACCGAAGCGTACAAGATCGAGAATGGGAAGCTGACCGTGCCGATCAAGGGCGCGACCCTGATCGGCGACGGGCCGTCGGTGCTGACGAAGGTCACTGCGATCGGCAACGACATGGCGCTCGACGAAGGCGTCGGCATCTGTGGCAAGGGCGGCCAGTCGGTTCCGGCGGGTGTGGGGCAGCCCACGGTGATGGTCTCCGCACTGACGGTCGGTGGTACGGCGGCGTAAATGCTCTCCCCAGCCCCTCCTCAGGATGAGTGGGTACGTTAAATGGCCATCGCGGTAGCACTGGGGGGTGGGGCCGCTCTGGGCTGGGCGCATATCGGCGTGCTGCGTGCCCTGCAGGATCATGGCATTCCCGTCCGTGCTGCCGCCGGCACGTCGATCGGGGCGCTCGCGGCGGTCGCCTTCGCGGCGGGCAAGCTCGATCCGCTCGAACGGATCGCCCGTTCTGCCAACTGGCTGCGCGTGCTGTCCTATCTGGACATCCATTTTCGCCCCGGCGCGATGCTGGGCGGGCGCGGCATCCTGCGTGATCTGGAGATGCATTTCGCCAGGCTGCAATTCCAGGAACTGCTGATCCCGTCCTGCGCGGTCGCCTGCGATCTGGTCTCGGGCAAGCCGGTGATCATTGACCGGGGGCCGGTCAACCCCGCCATCATGGCGTCGATCGCGATTCCGGGCCTGTTCCGCCCCGTCCAGTTCGACGGGCAGTTCCTGGTCGACGGCGGCGTGGTGATGCCGGTGCCGGTCGCCGCGGCGCGGGCGATCGCGCCGAAGCTGCCGGTGCTCTCGGTCAACCTCCAGGGCGATTATCATGGCCGCCGGGTCGCCAGCGCGATCCGCGCGCGGCCGGCGCGCAACCATCCGTCGATGGCGGTCGTTAGAGCCTCCACTATGTTGCTGATGGCCGAACTGGCGCGCCACTCGCTGGCCCTCGATCCGCCCGACTATGCGCTGACCCTGCCGGTTGGCCATGTCGAGATCCATGATTTCACCCGCGCCGACGAACTGATCGCGATCGGCCGCCAGAGCGTGATCGATCATCTCGCCGAGATCCGCGCGCTGATCGGCCGGCCACCGCGCCCGGCGTCGCGGCGATGGTGACTCCCGCCGAAGGCACCGAGGCGATCCTGGGCTTCTGGTTCGACGAGATCGGGCCCGACCGCTGGTGGATAAAATCGGCCGAAACCGACGCGGCGATCGTCGAGCGGTTCGGCGAACTGTGGGAGGCGTGGCGCAGCCGCCCGCCCGAAACATTCCTCGGTTCACCGCGCGAGGCGCTGGCCGGCGTGATCCTGTTCGACCAGTTTTCGCGCAACATGTTCCGTGGCCATGCCGACGCCTTCTCGACCGACCCGCTCGCGCTGGCCATAGCGGGGCGCGCGATCGACCGTGGATTGGATCAGGCTATGACCACGGACGAGCGCAGCTTCCTGTATATGCCCTTTCAGCATAGCGAGCGGCTGAAGGATCAGCAGCGATCGGTGGCGCTGTTCACCGCGCTCGGCATCGCCAACTCCCTCGATTTCGCGCGCAAGCATCATGACATGATCGCACGATATGGCCGCTTCCCCGCGCGCAATGCGGCCCTTGGGCGCCCGAACCGCCCTGGCGAGGAAGCGGGGATCGCGGCCAGCCGGGACTGGTGAGAGAGCGTTAGGGGAAAACACCGAGTTGTTGTGCAGAAACAATCTCATACAGCAGATTCTTGGGCAGGATCGACGGGGGCGTTCGGGGAATGGCTGGCGAGGCGCATTGCTTTGAGCGTTATCGCGGGGATTCGCTGTGGGAAGCGGTGATCCGATCGCAGGCCGTGGCCGAGTTTGCGCTGGACGGCACCGTCCTCTGGGCCAATGACCATTTCCTGGCCGCGGTGGGCTATTCGCTCAAAGCCCTGGAAGGTCGCCATCACCGCATCTTCTGTGAGGCCCGCCATGCCGCGTCGCAGGACTATCGCCATTTCTGGACACGGCTGGGAAGCGGCGAATGTCATTCCGGCGAATATGCGCGCCTGCGCAGCGACGGTTCGGCGATCTGGTTCCAGGCCAGCTATAATCCGGTATTGGATAATGATGGAGCACCCTGCCGGGTCTTGAAGTTCGCGACCGACATCACGGCCCAGAAACGTGTCAGCGCAGAGCATGGCAGCGTCATCCGCGCGATCGATCATTCGCACGCGACGATCGAGTTCGACCTGAACGGGACAATCCTTTCGGCGAACGACAATTTTCTGCGGCTGTTCGGCTATGCGCTGGACGAGATTGTGGGGCGGCACCACCGCATCTTCTGCTTGCCCGAGATTGCGGCCTCGGAAGAATATCGCCGGTTCTGGGGGGCGCTGGGACAGGGGCGCTTCGAGGCTGGGCGCTTCATGCGGATCGGCAGCGAGGGGAAGGAAATCTGGATCCAGGCGACCTACAACCCGATATTGGACATCCGGGGGCAGCCCTACAAGATCGTCAAATTCGCATCCGACATCACAGAACAGGTGCAAGTCGAGTCCGACGCAAGCCGGCGGGTTGAACTGGAAGACCGCAGCCGGAAGCTGGAGCTGACGCATCGACAGCTCGGGACGGTTGTCGGGTCGATCGGCAAGCTGGCGCAGCAGACCAAGCTCCTGGCGGTCAGTGCGAGCATCGAGGCCGCCAGGGCGGGCCACGCGGGCCGAGGTTTCGCCATTGTGGCGGCCGAGGTGCGCACCCTTGCCGAGACCACCCGCCAGGCGACCGAAAGCGCGCACATGATCCTGCAGGATCGCCCTCCGGCCTGACCGTCTCTCACATGCCGCACTGAGCGGGCCGGCACCCCTCTGACGTGCCTCTTCTCCGCGCGATGAGGCAGGCAAGCTCGAAATCAGGCAGATGGCCTGCCCAAAAAAAAGGCATGGCTTAACTTTTAATCAAAGGCCTTCCGAGTCGTTCGGCGCGGCCCTTCGCCCTCCCGAAAATCGAGCCCGTGAATCCGCCGTTTCATGGAACTGGCACGCTTATTGCGATGCACAATCGGGCTAAAAGAGGGAGGCAGAATGAAACTCGTCATTGCCATCATCAAGCCGTTC
>CAZJXG010000118.1:0-9967 GCA_964549965.1 uncultured Sphingomonas sp.
CCGCGGGTGTAGCTCAATGGTAGAGCAGAAGCTTCCCAAGCTTACGACGAGGGTTCGATTCCCTTCACCCGCTCCAGCCTCCCCGCAGGGCTTTCGATGCTGATCTACCGCTTCCTTACCGGTGTCGATGACTCGGCCTTCTGCCACAAGGTGACGAAGGCGCTGTCCGAAGGCTGGCAGCTCCATGGATCGCCCAGCTATGCCTTCGACGCCGCGAAACAGTGCATGATGGCGGGACAGGCGGTGACGAAGGTCGTCGCCGACCAGCCCTATGATCCCGACAGGAAGCTGATCGATTATTGAGCGCCGCGCCCGATCGCGGGTGCTGGACATCGGCGTTCGGAGCGATAAGAGGACAACCGGCGTGCCCCGGTAGCTCAGCAGGACAGAGCAACGGTTTCCTAAACCGCAGGTCGGGAGTTCGAGTCTCTCCCGGGGCACCATGACAGCATCGGGCGCCGCCCTGGATCAGTTCTCGCTGTTCGGCGGCCGCACCGGCAACAGCAGCGGCGCGACCGGTATCCCCTCCTCGATCAGCGCCTTGGCTTCCTCCGCACTGGTCTGCCCGTGGATCGGGCGGGCATCCTGTTCGCCAAGATGCATCGACCGCGCCTCGTCGGCAAAACGGCTCCCGACATAATCGGAGCCTTCGAGCATCTTCGCCTGGACCTCGGCCAGCTTGCTCACCATCGCCTTGAACTGTTCAGGCGACGGCAGGTTGGCGGCTGCGGTAACGCTCGACGGCACGGCCTCCTGCGTCGGCACCGGCACCGGATGGCTGCGGCGATTGCCCTTGGCGGCCACGTTGGGCGCCATCACCGCCTTGTCCACCTCCGTCGAGCCGCAATAGGGGCACATGACCAGCCCACGCGCCTTCTGGTCCTCATAGTCCGATGAAGAACCGAACCAGATTTCAAAGACATGGCCGGCTGTCTTGCAAGCCAGATCGAAGACGATCATGCGTCGACCTCGACGGCGCCGATCGTTCGGCGGTGATGGAGCGCGGGCACGCGGGCGCGCACATCGGCGAGCCGGGCCATGTCGAGATCGGCAAAGCCCACCCCCTCCCCTTCGCCCATGTCGAGCAGCACATCGCCCCAGGGATCGACCACCAGCGAATGGCCATAGGTCGCGCGCCCATCCTCATGCTCACCCGATTGCGCGGCGGCGATCACGAAGGCCCCCGCCTCGATCGCGCGGGCGCGCAGCAGAACATGCCAGTGCGCCTTGCCGGTCGGCACGGTGAAGGCGGCCGGCACCGCCAATATCTCGGCCCCGGCGTTGCTGAGGGCCCGATAGAGATCAGGAAAGCGCATGTCGTAGCAGATCGACAGGCCGATCTTCGCCCACGGCGTCACCGCGATCACGCTGCGCTCGCCCGGGGCATAGGCCGCGGATTCGCGCCAGCTCTCGCCGGTCGGCAGATCGACGTCGAACAGGTGAATCTTGTCGTAGCGCGTGCGGATCGCGCCCTTGTCGTCGATCACGAAACCGCGATTGACCAGCCGCCCGCCGTCGCCGCCGGTCAAGGCCAGCGAACCGAGATGGACCCAGATCCCCCGCTCCGCCGCAGCCTGACGCACGGCGGCCAGCACCGGATCGCCGCTCTCGTCGCTGAGATGCACGGCGGCGCGCTTGCGATTGCGGTCGAGCAGGCCCGACATTTCGGGGGTGAACAACATATCCGCACCGCCTGCCCGTGCCTTCCCGACCGCATCGAGCAGCGCCGCGGCATTGGCGGCCGGGTCGATCCCCGTCCGTGCCTGGAAGACGGCTATGCGCATCAGGCCGCCAGCAGCGGATCAAGCTTGCCGGCGCGATCCAAGGCGACCATGTCGTCGCAGCCGCCGATATGCCGATCATCGATGAAGATCTGCGGCACCGTCGATCCGCCATTGGACCGCTGCAGCATCTCGGCGCGTTTCGGGCCACCCATGCTGATGTCATATTCCTCGAAAGAAACCCCCTTCGTGCCGAGCAACGCCTTCGCGCGCGAGCAATAGGGGCAGAAAGCCTTGGTGTAGATTTCGACCTTGGGCATGAATTCCAGTCCTCTTTCGTAACCGAAATGTTGTCGTGCGTGTCGAATGTCAACGCGGGAGATGCTCATCGGCTGCATCCCGCACTACCCGCGCCCAGCACAACAGCTCGATCCGCGCCGCGCCCGCGCGCCGCAGCACCTTCGCACAGGCATTAGCGGTAGCGCCTGTCGTGTACACATCGTCGATCAGCAGCACCGCGCGACCCGCCACCGCCGTCTTGTCGCTCACGGCGAAGGCGCCGCGCACCGCACGCAACCGGCCGTTCCGCCCCAACCCGCGCAGCACCGGCGTCGCCTTCGTCCGGACCAGCGCGTCGAGCGCGATGCGGTGCGGAGTGCCGGGCAGCAGCGCGCGGGCCATCAGCGCGGACTGGTTGTAGCCCCGCCGCCATATCCGCCAGCGGTGCAACGGCACCGGCAGCAGCAGCCACTCCCCATCCTGTGGGAGATGCCGGCGCATCGCCGATGCCATCGTCCGGGCGATTCCCGGCCGACGGCCATATTTGAGCTTCAGCGCGAGCGCACGGGCGATGGGACCATAAGCGACCGCAGCGCGCATCGCATCGAAGGCCGGCGGGTCGGCGTGGCAAGCACCGCACAGCGCCCCCTCGCCCGGATCGATCTCGAAAGGCTCGCCGCAGCGGGCGCAGGCTGGCGGCCCCAGGAAATCGAGCGCCGACCAGCAATCGAGGCAGAATTGGTGCATGTCGGGCGTTATCACCCCGCAACCGGGACAGCGGGGCGGCAGCGCGAAGCGCAGCGCCGCATCCCAAACCGCCTTGACCGGCCCCGTCCAACCCATTGCCTGCCCCCCTTATCTTGCCTTGTCACGCAGCCGCCCCGGCGGCACAAGCGCCCGCGATGGACGCGCCCGAGATTTTCGACCGAAGCCTGCGCCGCCGCCGCCGCGACCGCGCCGCGCCGCACTTTGCCGAGCACGATTTCCTGATCGCGCACATGGCCGATGAACTGGCAGACCGCCTGACGATGGTGATGCGCCCGTTCGATCGGGCGCTGATCCTGGGCAGTCATGGCGCGACAATGGCGCCGCGTTTCGCCGCCCCAGGCCGGATGATCGTGCAGGCGGATCCCGGCTTCGCCTTCGCCCATGCGAGCAAGGGCGTGCAATGTGACGAAGACCGCCTGCCCTTCGCCGATGCGAGCTTCGACCTTGTCGTCGCGATCGGTACGCTCGACAGTGTCAACGACCTCCCCGGCGCACTGGCGCTGATCCGCCGCATCCTGCGTCCCGATGGCCTGTTCCTGGGCGCCTTCACGGGCGCCGGCAGCCTTGACTGGCTGAAGCGTGCGCTACTGGCGGCCGACGTGGCGACCAGCGGTGGCGCAGCGGCCCGCGTCCATCCGCAGATCGACGTGCGATCGGCCGGCGACCTGCTGGCGCGCGCCGGCTTCGCCTTGCCGGTGGCGGACGGCGACCGGCTCGATATCGGCTATGGCGATCCGATCCGGCTGCTGCACGATCTGCGCGGCATGGCGGCCACGAACCTTCTCGTCCAGCGATCCCGGAATCCACCTGGCCGCGCCTGGCTCGGGGCGCTGTTCGAACAGTTTGCCAGCGCGGCCGACGCCGACGGGCGGCTGCGCGAACGGTTCGATATCGTCTATCTGTCGGGCTGGTCGCCAAGCCCCGATCAGCCCCGGCCCGCGAAACGCGGCAGCGCCACGGCGTCGCTCGCCGAAGCGCTCAAGCCCAGATCATGATCGATAGGCTATGGACTTGAGACGCTTTCTCGCGGTAAGAGCGCCGCATATGACGCGGTACAGCGCCCTTCTCCTGCTTCGACTTACGCGCCCTTAGGCGCGCGATTTCGCTTGGGGTCGAGACAGGCCCGGCAAGCCACGGCGTCTAAGGGTCCAGAAGCGAACCCCGAAATGACCACCCTGCAGCAGGAGCAGGTAACGTGACAAAGACCATCAAGATTTTCGACACCACCTTGCGCGACGGCGAGCAGTCTCCCGGCTGCTCGATGAACCTCGAGGAGAAGTTGCAGGTCGCCGCCCAGCTGGAGACGATGGGCGTCGACATCATCGAAGCCGGCTTCGCCATCGCATCGCCCGGCGATTTCGAGGCGGTGTCCGAGGTCGCCCGCCAGTGCAAGACGGCAACCATCGCCAGCCTGGCGCGGGCCGCCAGCGCCGATATCGAGCGCGCGTGGGAGGCCGTGCGGCACGCCGCGAGCCCCCGCATCCATACCTTCATCGCCACCTCGCCGCTGCACATGCGGGTGAAGCTCAACAAGACGCCGGACGAGGTTCTGGAAGCGATCGACCGCACCGTGCGGCTGGCGAGCAGCCTGTGCCCCGATGTCGAATGGTCGGCCGAGGACGCGACCCGCACCGAACCAGACTTCCTGTGCCGCGCGGTCGAGATCGCGATCGCGGCCGGCGCGCGGACGATCAACCTGCCCGATACGGTCGGCTATGCGACCCCGCAGACCTATGGCGCGATGTTCGCCGACGTGATCAACCGTGTCCCCAATGCCGATCTTGCGACCTTTTCGACCCATTGCCACAATGATCTGGGTCTGGCGGTTGCCAATACGCTGGCGGCGATCATGGCCGGCGCCGGCCAGGTCGAATCGACCATCAACGGCATCGGCGAGCGCGCCGGCAATGCCGCGATGGAGGAGATCGCGATGGCGCTGAAGGTTCGTCAGGACGTGATGCCCTATCGCACCGGCATCGTCTCGACCGAGATCACCCGCGCATCGCGCCTGATCTCCGGGATCACCGGCTTCCAGGTGCAGCCTAACAAGGCGATCGTCGGCGCCAACGCCTTCGCGCATGAAAGCGGCATCCATCAGGATGGCATGATCAAGGACGCTTCGACCTATGAGATCATGACCCCCGAAAGCGTGGGCGTGACCCACAGCAATCTGGTGATGGGCAAGCATTCGGGCCGCGCCGCCTTCCGCCAGAAGCTGGAGGAACTGGGCTATACGCTGGGCGACAATGCCTTTCAGGACGCCTTCGCGCGGTTCAAGGAACTCGCCGACGCCAAGAAGGCGGTCTTTGACGAGGATATCGTCGCGCTGGTCGACGATGAAGTGCTGCGCGGCCATGACGCCATCCAGGTCAAGGAGGTCGAGGTCTATTGCGGCTCGAACGGGCCGCAGCGCGCGATCCTGACGCTGGAAGTCGATGGCGAGGACAAGACCGTCACCTCGAAGGGCAATGGCCCGGTCGACGCGCTGTTCAATGCGATCCGGCTGATCGTGCCGCACGACAGTTCGGTGCTGGAACGCTATGAGGTCCACGCTGTCACCGGCGGCACCGATGCGCAGGCCGAGGTCTCGGTCCTCCTCTCGGAGAATGGCCGCACGACGCGCGGACGTGGAGCGCATCAGGACACGATGGTCGCTTCGGTCCGCGCCTATGTGAACGCTCTCAACAAGATGATGGTCAAGCGTGGCCGGGCACCGCTGGATCAGGCGGCAAGCTGAACCTTAATCCCCTCCCGCACGCGGGAGGGGAGATAGAGATCCCATGATGTCCTCCACCCACACCGCCTCATGGCGGCTGACCGGCTTCGTCCTGTCGGCAGCCGGCGCGATGCTGTTCGCGATCAAGGGCGTGCTGATCAAGCTGATCTATGCCTATCCGATCGGCGCAACCGCGCTGCTCGGCGTCCGGATGGCACTGTCGCTGCCCGTCTTCCTGCTCGTCTGGCTGGTCGAATGGCGCCGCCGGCCGCCGGAGCGGCGGCCCGACGCCAGGACCGTCACCCTCGCCGCGCTGGTCGGCATCCTCGGCTATCATCTGTCCTCGTGGCTCGACTTCGCCGGTCTGCAGACCCTGGAAGCGCAGACCGAGCGGCTGATCCTGTTCACCTATCCCTTCCTGGTGCTGATTTTCGGCCGGCTTTTGCTGAAGCACCCGTTGAAAATCCACGCACTGGCAGGCGCGGGGCTCAGCTATGCCGGCCTCGCGGTGATGTTCGGCGCCGATCCGGCGCGGTTGAGCCCGGCCATGCTGGGCGGCGCGCTGCTCGTGCTGGGATCGGCGGCGGCGTTCGCGCTCTATCAGCTGTTCGCGCGTGAGGTGATAATGCGCTGCGGCCCGCCCCTGTTCAACGCCATCGCGATGACGGCCGCCGCAGCGTCGGTGATCAGCCATACCCTTCTTACGCAGGACGTCGGGGCGATCTTCGCCCTGCCCGGCCGCGCGTGGATGCTGATGCTCGCCCTGGCCGTGTTCGCGACGATCGTACCGATCTTCCTGATGTCGGCCGGCACCGCGCGGATCGGTGCGCAAGGCACCGCGATCATCTCCACCGTCAGTCCGCTGGTGACGATCATGCTCGCCATCGCGGTGCTGGGCGAGCCGTTCGGCTGGGCCGAAGCGGCGGGCACGGCGCTGGTGATCGGCGGGGTCGGGCTGTTCACGCTGATCGATAGCCGTCGCCCAAGCGCCCGGCCGTAAGGCCGAATCCTAATAAGATTGGAGCCTATGAGCGCCTAGATTCCCGCATACCATGCATAGTCGTGATGATCCTCCCAATAGCCGCCCTTGCCGAGGCCGACCGATGCGAGCGTCTCGACAGCCTCGATCCGCCGCACATATTTGGCGTGCTTGTAGCCAAGCTGGCGTTCGACCCTGAGGCGCAGCGGCGCGCCATTGCCCACAGGCAACAGCTCGCGATTGAGCCCCCAGGCCAGGATCGTCTGGGGGTGAAAGGCATCGATCAGGTCGATGCTCTCATAATAGTCGGCCTGGGCATAGCGATCAGCACAGTGGAAGATCAGGTAGCGGGCATTGCTGCGCAAACCGGCGCGATCGAGCAGAAGATGGAGCGGCACGCCGGTCCATTGCCCGATCGCGCTCCAGCCCTCGACGCAGTCATGCCGTGTGATCTGGGTACGATGCGGCATGGAACGGATCTGCGCCATCGACAGCGACAGGGGCCGCGCCACGAGCCCGTCGATCTGTAGCCGCCAGTCGGCGAAACCAGCGAGGCGATGTGCCTCATAGTCCGGCCCTGCGGGCTGACGGGTGCCATTGGCCCGAAACACCGGCGACAGATCGGCGGCGGTGAACTCGCGCGCGGGCGCGCTCCGATCGGCGATGAGCCGCTGGGCGCGCATCGTCAGCCCCTCCGCGCTTTGCAGCAGCGAGCGCACGGCGGGATCGGCATTGATCCTGTTGCAGCCCGACAGCAGCAACCCGCCCGCGCCGGCCGCCAGCGATCCGATGAGCCCGCGCCGCGTGATCATTGGTCCCGCTCCCTCGGCAGCCGGTATCGCCCCGTGATCATCGATCGTATCTCGTTGATCGGCCCTGCCAGAAACACCATCAGCTGATGGACGAGGATGAACAGTGCGAAGCCCGCCGCGCAGAGGAAATGGATCGATCGCGCCGACTGCCGCCCGCCGAACAGATCGAGCAGCCACGGCCAGGCGGCGTTGACGCCCGGCGACATGGTGAGGCCGGTCAGGATCACCAGCGGGATCAGCCCGAACAGCACCGACAGATAGGCGAGCTTCTGGAGAATATTGTAGCGCAGCGCCGCCACCCCGGTAGGGAAGCGCAGCCGGGCATGCGCCTTGATATCGTGCCAGATATGGCGCGGATGAAGCTCATCGCGACGCGGCAACAGATCGCGCTGGATGTGGCGGTTGATCAGGCTGATCGCGGCATAGGCGATACCGAGGAGCACCAGCACCCAGGCAAAGAAGAAATGCCAGAGCCGGGCATCGGCCAGGCTGTAGCTTGACGGGATCGTCGCCCACCAGGGAAAGGCCCTGCGCTTGACCACCCCTTCGCGATCCTTCCACAGGCCGAGCACGCCCGTGGTGGCAATCCGGACCTCGCCGATCCGGACGATTCCCTCATCGCCGGTCGCACCGATCTGCAGCCAGGCGCGATCATGATTCGCCCCATATTGGCCCCAGTAGAGCCGCGGATGCGCGTTGAAGATCATCAGTCCGCTCATCAGCATCACGAAGATGGTGACGGCATTCATCCAGTGCCAGATGCGCGTTGGAAGCCGATGACGACGCACCAGATCGCCACCGCGCGGCGTGGCAATGAAGCGCTCACTGGGTTCCGGGACGGTCATCGCTGACAGCATAACATGCCTGCCCCGCCTTCGGAAAACTCCTTATCACACCGGTCTATTAGCGATTCATTAGCGATAATCTGGGATGATTGCGTGATTGGAATGAATCGGATTCTGGGAACGACAGACGGATGGCCTTTGCGGAGCAAGAGCAGCGGATTGCGGATGGCCGTCGCTTCGGACGCCATCGGATCATGCTCGCCGCAACCTTCTTCTCGGTGCATGGGGAGGCGAGCGGCGTGCTGCTCGACGTATCGCAGGGCGGTGCGATGCTCAGCGCGTCGCCACCGCCGCCCATAGGCTGCCGGCTGTTGCTGGAGCGCCAGAATTTCGAGGTTCCGGGCATCGTCCGCTGGGTGGAAGGCAATCGCTTCGGCATCCAGTTCGAGGACATGATCAGCGAGGAGGAAGTCCTCGCGCTCGTCTCGAAGAGCAGCGCCAACAACGATCGCTGAGCATGCTCCGATTCCGGAGGGTCATCGGAAGTCCATCCGCCCTACGACCTGATCGAAGAAACGCTGATAGTTTCCGTGAATGGTCGAGGCTGAAAAAGATTTTCCGTTTATAAACGGCTTGAACAGAAATTTCTTCCTGTCCTCGTAAAATTTCTCGCAATATATCTTCAACGCCGGCCAGTCGGAATGCATTTGTGGTGGCTTCACCAGGTCCCTTTCGGTTTTTTCCAGAGAATCCGAATGGTGAACGTCCAGCCAGAATTTGGGATAGTGCGTTCCTCCCATTACACCCCGCAGATATTCCGTCCCTCCGAAATAAACTTGGATGGTGCCGAACTGCTCCTCGACGCGCCCCGGCCGAGCGAGAAGATAGCGCCGCAAGCCATCGTCGTACGAAGAAAAGGCGGTGGTGGAAGAAAGGAAATAGACCACGTCTACGCTGAGGTGAAACCGCTGCGCGGTCGACAACTGGCATAGCCGGAACCCTATATCGATCGCGGGTCCGATATAATCGACATTGCCTGCCCGGCTGCTGTCTTCGCCGGTCGAAGGGCCGTAAACAGTGTGATTGCGAACCGGAAACCCGGCAAGCCATGCCGTACTTTTCAGATCAAGCACAGCACCCCGCCCGACGCCCAGGGTTCGTAGGGAATTGCGAACGCGAGTGGTGGCCGCCAACCATGCCTCAAGCACGATCCATATCTGGAGATCGTCCGTCAGATCTTTCGTAAAGATGATCTCGTCACCGATCGTCTTCCATATCACCGGCGGTGGCCCAAGCAGATGCTTGGCGCTCGCCGCCTCCCGATCATCGAGGTACAGCGCCTTCGCCACGTCGACTTTCCGCTGGTCCCATTGCTCGCGTAGGAACGCCTTAGTCATCTCCACGTAGAAGTTCTTGATCGTTGACGACCAAAGACGGAATGAATCCGCGTCATCCGGCTTATCGAGGTCGAACGGCTGTTTCAGCGCTGTCGATCCGACGATGTCGGCGCTCAAGAAGAGCTTCAGCGTTGGATGCAGGCGATCGGGAACACTCTCGGTGTTGATATGCATTGGAAGAATCGATGTTCAGGGATTCAGGATGATCTGATCGTTCGTCAGAGCTTGAACGTCCTGCGGATGCACACCGAACATCTCGGCCAGTTCGTCGAGATCGCCGTCCAAAATATTACAGGCACGTTCGAACGCCTCCCGCGGGACCAGCAGACGCGCCTTCATGGCGGCGATCACCGGCTCGCTCGGCGCGTTCCATCGTGCCCCTGCCAGGATTTTCTCGGCGATTCGGGCCGCGACTTCCCGCCGCATATCGTTTCCCAACACATCTGGCGAGATGACAAGAACATCTTGCGATGGAGTGTAGCCGGCCTGTTCCGGAGCGAAGGAACGGAC